>NZ_JBSGAI010000018.1:0-186908 GCF_053600695.1 Amycolatopsis sp. NPDC005003
GCGCGGCCGGGGTGGCGGCGCGGCCGGGGTGGCGGCGCGGCCGGGGTGGCGGCGCGGCGGATGGGGTAGCGGCGGGCGGCGAAGATGGGCGGCGGCCGGGCGGCCTGGAGGCGCGGCCTCGCCCATGCGCCCCAAGCGCCCCAAGGCGGCCTTGGTTGCGTCTGGCGCACCGAAGGCCTCTTCGGGCGCTCGGTCAGCTCGCCCGGATGATCCCCAGCCCCAGCGGGGTGATCTCGTGGATCTGCGACTTCCCCGACCGGTTGCTGCTGATCAGCCCGCTGGCCCGCAGCACCGACGCGTGCTGGCTCGCCGTCGCCGGGGAAATGCCCGTCAGGTCCGCCAGCTCGCTCGTGTTGCACCTCGTCCTCGCGATCGTCACCAGCACCCGCGCCCTCGTTTGGCCGAGCAGCGCCGCCAGTGACGGGCCCGGCTCCGCGTCGCTGTCGAAGCGGGGGTGGCTGATCGAATACACCAGCGCCGGCGGCAGGAGGGGGTCCTTGTACGTCGTCGGCATGCCGTGGGCGAAGAACGCCGGGATCAACCTCAGCCCGCGGCCGTCGAGGTGCAGCTCCTGGTCGATCGGGAACCGCACCCGCAGCACCGGCGGCGACCACGTCACCTCCGGGTGCAACGTCGAGAGCAGCAGCTGCGGCCCGCCGCGGTCCAGGTTGGCCTGCAGCCGCTGGCGGTCACGGGCCACCGCCCGGCGCACCGTGGCCCAGTCCGGCGCCACGCACTGGCGATAGTAGTCGTGGAGGGCCGTGCCCAGCCGCCGCAGCTCGCGCTGCTCGCCGTCGCCCACCCGGCGCAGCCACGCCGGGACGTGGGTGCCCTGCGCCGCCAGCTCGGCGACGTCGGCGGCCAGCACCGGCGGGGGCGTCTCGAGCACCGCCGAGATCCCGTCGCCGATCGTGCGGGCGCCGGCCGGGGTGAGGAAGTCCGGGCAGTAGCCGTACGGCGGGACGGCGGACATCAGCAGCCGGCCGGACTGGGGGACCGCGGACCGTGATCCCCGCCGCCAGCGGCCGAAGAACGGCTCACCCTCCGGCCGCCGGATGCGGTAACTGCTCATCAGCAGCTCCCACATCGGGTCGGCGTCCTCGGCGATGGTCACCTTCGCCAGGTCCGCTTCCGTGAAGTGAATTTTCAACATCGCCCGCGACCCCCTTTCCCGGCCGAGGGTAACGGGCACCGCGGGGGCACCCGACAGGGGTCACGCGACCGCCGGAAATTCACGCACCCGGGCCGGAATTCCACACGGTTTGGCGAGCTGTCTTCACCCTCCGCAAGGGTAAAAAGCCGCGCCGTGGCAGTTCACGCTGTGTGATTGGTGCGTACGGGGGAAACGACCGGCATTCCTTGACAACACCGCCGTCTCCGGAGTTACGTCGTCGGCTGAATTCCGCGGAAAAGGAACCGGAAATCGTTCTCGGGCCACCGGTACGAATCGAGCCACGCCACCGATGAAAGAAGACGAACCCTCGTCCCGCCGTTCCGTCGCCTCCTGGAATCCCGGCAGCTGGCGGTTGCGCACCAAGATCTCCGTAGTGCTGTTGCTGCCGGTACTGGTCGCCCTGCTGCTGGCGGGTGGCCGGGTGCAGGCCGAACTCGCCCGTGCGGGCGGGCTCAGCGCCGTCCGCGACCAAATGCCGGTCGTGCAAGGGATTTCCGAACTCGCCGGGCTGGCCGACGACGAGATGATCCACGACGGCGCGGCCGCGCAGACCGCCGCGGTCGACGAAAAAGCCGCCGTCGTGCGCCACGACGCCGCATTTTCCCAGCTCAACCCGGCGCTGGCGCGGTCATTGGAAGATCAGCTCGGGAAATTGGCCGACCTGCGGCAGCAGTCCGGTTCGCCGGCCGCGAAAACCGCGGCTTACCACGACTTCAGCGTCTCGCTCAGCGAGGTGATCGGCGGTATCGCCGAGCAGGCCGGGAATGGTGGTCTCGACGCTGCCGCGGCCATCACCGAATCGTTGGTGCAGTTGAGGACCAGTCTCGCCGGTCAGCAGGCATTGGCCGGCCGGTCCGAAGGCACTTCGGTGGCGGCCGCCGAGCGCGCCGCGGCCGAGGAAACCGTACTCACCGGACAGATCCGGCGCGCGCTGCCCGCCGGCGCCGCGGCCGCCCGGTTCGCCGCGGCGACCAGTCCGGGCGCCGGCGGTGCCGAGGCGAAGCGCACGGTGCTCGGCACCATCCTCGCCGAGCAGGTGAAAACGCTTTCGGACGCGGTCGGCGCGCAGACCAACACCGCCCGGTCCGACGCCCTTCGCGACGCCGCCCTGGTGATCGCGTCGCTCCTCGGCGCCCTCGCCATCGCCCTCGCCGTGGCCCGGTCGGTGGTCGCCCCGATCCGGCGGCTGCACGCCGCCGCGCTCGACACCGCCCGGCGCCGCCTGCCCAGCACCATCGAGCGCATCCGCGAAGGCGAGGACGTCGACTGGCGGACGACCGCCCCGCTCCCGGTCGACTCCGAGGAGGAGATCGGACAGCTCGCCCGGGCCTTCGACGACATGCACCGGCAGGCGGTGCGGCTGGCCGTCGGCGAGCAGGCCGAGATGCGGATCCAGGTCAGCGAGATGTTCATGACGCTGTCCCGGCGCAGCCAGTCGCTGGTGGAGCTGCAGCTGTCGGTGATCGAGGACCTCGAAGCCGACGAACAGGACCCGCAGCGGCTGGCCGAGCTGTTCCAGATCGACCACATCGCCACCCGGCTGCGGCGCAACGGCGAAAACCTGCAGGTCCTGGCGGGTGGCCGGCCGGTGCGCCGCGACGTCGGGCCGGTCGCGACGGTCGAGCTGCTGCGGGCGGCGACGTCGGAGGTCAAGGACTACCAGCGCGTCTCGCTCGGCAACGCGCCGCGCGGGTCGGTGCAGTCCGAGGCCGCGGCGGACGTCGTGCACATCCTCGCCGAGCTGCTCGAGAACGCCATCCGGTCGTCCCCGCCGGAGGAGCGGGTGGTGCTCACCGCCGACCGCGGCTTCGACGGCGGCCTGCTGATCGAGGTCGTCGACGTCGGGCTCGGCATGACCCGCGAAGACCTCGACGCGGCGAACGCCCGGCTGGCCGCCGGGGCCTCGGTGACCCCGGAGACCACCCGCCGGATGGGCCTGTTCGTGGTGAGCAGGCTGGCCGCGTCGCACGGGATCACCGTCCGGCTGCGGCCGACGACCACGCGGACCGCGAGTGCCGGCATCACCGCCAGCGTGCACGTCCCGGGCGTGCTGATCCTGGTCGACCTGCCGCCCCGGGCCGTCCCGCCCACCCCGGCCCCGGCGGTCAACGGCTCGGCCAACGGCACCGCCCGCCACGAGCTCGAACCCCGGTGGCCCGCCGAGGAACCGCCGCCGGTGGCGGACCCGCCGACGCCGATCTTCGACCAGATGCTGTCGCACTGGTTCGCCGAAGCCCCGGCGACCCCGGCCCGGCCGGGTGCCTGGGCGACGCCGACCGACCAGGTCCGGCAGGCCGCGGAAGCCGCGGTCGGCACCCTCGACGACGTCGAGTTCACCGACTCGGGGCTGCCCGCGCGGACGCCGGGTGCGCAGCTCGCACCCGGCGCGGTCGCTCCGCGCCCGCCGCAGCCGGAGGGGTCCTTCCGCGACCCGGCCGCGGTGCGGAACAACCTTTCCCGCCACTACAGCGGCATGCGTGCGGCCCGGCACCGGGTCGCGGGCGAGCCCGGGGCGGAGCAGTGATGAGCACCCGGCAAGAAGGAGCGGAAGTGGCCGAGAGGTCCCGGAACTGGCTGGTCTCGGCGTTCACCCAAGAGGTGCCCGGCGTCGCGCACGCCGCGCTGGTCTCGGCGGACGGGCTGCTCGTGGCGGCGAACGAAACCCTGCCGCGCGACCGCGCGGACCAGCTCTCGGCGATCGCGTCCGGCCTCTCCAGCCTCGCGCTCGGCACCGCCGACCTGTTCACCGCGGGCCGGGTGGTGCAGTCGGTGATCGAGATGGAGCACGGCTTCCTGCTGCTGATGAACGTCGGCGACGGCTCGAACCTGGTGGTGCTGGCCAACCCGGGCTGCGACATCGGGCTGGTGGGCTACGAGATGACGTTGCTGGTGGACCGGGTCGGGAAGGTGGTCGAGACACCGGCTCGGCCCGCGGCCGCGCCGGGGGCGGCCCGGTGACCGAAGGCCGGCGACGCGAGGGCGGGCGGCACGCGGCGTCGCTGGCCCGCCCCTACGCCTGGACCGCCGGGCGCACCCGGCCGACGGTCGACCTGGCGGTGGAAGCCCTCGTGGAGACGACGGCGGAGGGCCGTACGGCACCCTTCAGCCCGACCAACCCCCTGGCCGTGGTGACGCAGTTCTGCCTGCACCAGCGGTCGGTGGCCGAGGTCGGCGCCCACCTGGGCGTGCCGCTCGGCGTGGCCAGGGTGCTCATCGGCGACCTGCTGATCGCCGGCCACGTGTCGATCCGCGACACGCTCACCGCGGACGCCTCCTGGGACGAACGGAACGACCTGCTCGAAAGGGTCCTCAGTGGACTACGTGCGCTCTGACAGTGCTGCCAAGAACGGTGCCTCCAAGAACGGCGCCTCTCCGGGCCGGATCACCTCGGCGAAGATCGTGGTGGCCGGCGGCTTCGGGGCCGGCAAGACGACCTTCGTCGGTGCCGTTTCGGAAATAGATCCGCTGCGGACCGAAGCCCTCATGACCACCGCGTCCGTCGGCGTGGACCGGGCCGAAGACGTGCCGGGGAAGTTCGCCACCACGGTCGCGATGGACTTCGGCCGGCTCACCCTCGCCGAAGACCTGGTGCTCTACGTCTTCGGCACGCCAGGCCAGCACCGGTTCTGGTTCATGTGGGACGACCTCGTCTGCGGTGCGGTGGCGGCGATCGTGCTGGTGGACACGCGCCGGCTGGCGGACTCCTTCGCCTCGATCGACTACTTCGAGTCGCGCGGCCTGCCGTTCCTGGTCGCCATCAACCAGTTCCAGGACACCCGCCAGCACGGGCCCGAGCAGGTGCGCGAGGCACTGAAGATCCCGGCCGCGGTGGAGGTCGTCACCTGCGACGCGCGGTCGCCGGAGTCGACCAAGCGGACCCTCATCGCCGCGGCCGAGCACGCGCTCGCCGAGCACCACGCACCCAGATCACGGAAAGCCTGAAGGAGCCCGAAAATGCCCATGGACCACGAAGACTTCGCGATGGGCAACTGGCTCGTCGTGCTCGCCTACCTCACTTCGGTGGTGGGGTGCGCCCTCGGCCTCGCCTGCACGCTGCAGGCGCGGTCCACCGACAGCCCGCGCGTCCGGTTGACCTGGCTGGCGCTCGCGGCGGTGTCGATCGGCGGCGTCGGCATCTGGGTCATGCACTTCATCGCCATGCTCGGGTTTTCCACGCCCGGCCTGCCGGTGCGCTACGACATCCTGCGCACGGCGCTGTCGGCGGTCCTGTCGGTGGCGGCGGTGTTCTGCGGGCTGCTGGTGTTCGGCGTCCGCAACCGGTTCGCGTGGCGGCGGCTGCTGCTCGGCGGCCTGCTGACCGGGCTCGCGGTGGCGGTCATGCACTACACGGGGATGTGGGCGGTGCAGGTCAAGGGCACGATCGGCTACGACCCGACGCTGGTGGTGCTGTCGGTGGTCATCGCCGTGGTCGCGGCCACCGCGGCGCTGTGGTTCACGGTCGGGCTGGACAAGCTCCTGCCCCGGCTGGCGGCGGGCCTGGTGATGGGCGCGGCGGTCACCGGCATGCACTACACGGGCATGGCGGCGGTGCGCCTGCACCTGGACCCGGGCGCCCCCGACCCGTCCGGCACGGAGGTGTTCTCGTTCCTGTTCCCGGTGTTCGTGCTGGCGGCGCTGGCGATGGCGGTCCCGATCTGCGCGGTCCTGATGGCGACGGCGAGTTCGGAGGCGCCCCGGCACACGACGGTCGCGTCCTAGTCCGCCGTGGACCTGGTGGGCACCGGGAACCGGTCGGGGCTGAAGTGGACCAGGATCGCCGTCGCCGTGGCGCAGACGACGTCCCCCGCTCTGAGTTCCCCGCCGGCGTGGAGCTTGCGGCCGTCGCGGCGGACGAGCCACCCCTCGGCGGTGAGCGGCACCGCGTACGGCGTCCCGTGGTGGTAGTCGACCGTCAGTGACGCCGTCATGCCGGGGAAGCCGGCCGCGGCGGTGGCGCGGCCGAGCACGTGGTCCAGGACCGCGGCGACCCAGCCGCCGTGCACCCGCCCGGGCGGGCCTTCGTGCGCGGCACCGAGGAGGACGTCGGCGCACACCGACTCCGGTCCCACGCGCACCCACGACAGGGGCGGTGCCAGCGGGTTCCCGGGCCCTTCCAGGGGGTTGTTGATGCTCAGGTGCCCCCCACCGTCGAGGGCGGCGAGCAGCAGCGGCTTCGCGCCGCCGGCCGCGCGGAGCGCCTCGGTGACGGCTTCGACGCGGCGGGCCGCGGCGGCGAGGTCGGCTTCGTCGTCGCGTACGCAGACGGAGGCTTCGATCAGCTCGCGGATCCGGGAGCCGAGCAGGGCGCGCCCCGGGGGTACGCCGTCGACGATCGGAAACGGATTCTCGGACATCGCGCTCCCCGGGACTGGAACTAGAACACGTTTCAGTCTAGCAGGGGGTTGGTCGGCGGTTGCGGGTTGCGTGGTGAGCCGGGCCGGTGGTGCGCCCGCCGCCGTCAGAGCTTGCCGCCTGCCACTGGGGGCATGTTCGGTGCGTCGCCTTCCGCGGCGTCCGCCTCGCGGAACAGGTGGTTCTCGACCTCGAACAGGTTGCCGCCCGCTCGCTCGACCACCGTGAGCAACGTCGACATCTGTGCTACCTCCTCCACCTGCTCCTTGAGGAACCAGTGCACGAACTGCTCGCCCAGGTAGTCCTCCTCCAGCCGGGCGGCCTTTGCCATCGCTTCGATGTCGGCGGTCACCGCGCGTTCCTGTGCCAGGGCCAGCTCGATCGCCTCGTGCACGCTCGAAAAGTCGTTGCGCACGTCGCCGGTGCCGGGGATGGCCACCGGCTCGTCGCGGTCGAGCAGGTAGCGCACCATCGCCAGCGCGTGGTTGCGCTCCTCGATCGCCTGGCGGTAGAAGCGCTTGGCCAGCCGCGGCAGGTCGCGGGCGTCGAACCAGACGGCCAGGGCGATGTACTGCTGGGCGGCGGTGAACTCGTGGCGGATCTGCGTCTGCAGCAGTTCGGCGAACTTCCGGGTCTTGGCCATGCCCCACAACCTACGACGGATCCGGGGTGCGCAGCTACGCTCGGTGCGGTGACCAGCCTGCCCGACCTGTCCGGCACCACCGCCTGCGTCACCGGCGCCTCCGGCGGCATCGGCCGCGGGATCGCGCTCCGGTTCGCCGAGGCGGGCGCGGCCGTGGCGGTGCACCACCGCCGTCCCGGGGCCGCCGATGACGTCGTCGCCGCGATCGAAGCCGCGGGCGGGCGGGCCCGCGCCTTCACCGCCGAACTCACCGACGACCAGGCCTGTCAAGCGCTGCTCGCCGCCGTCGCGGACTGGGGTGGCCGGCTCGACGCGCTGGTCAACAACGCCGGCGTCCAGCCGGTCGAAGACCTCGGCGAACTGACCGTGCGGCGCTGGCGGGCCATGCTGGATGCGACGCTGACCAGCGCGTTCTCCTGCACCCAGGCCGCGGCCCGGCTGATGGGCGACGGCGGGAGCGTCACGCACATCGCGTCGATCGAGGCGCGGCAGCCGGCGGCCGGGCACGTCCACTACAGCGCCGCCAAAGCGGCGCTGGTGATGCACGCCCGCGGCGCGGCGCTGGAGTACGGACCGCGCGCGATCCGCGTCAACACCGTGTCGCCGGGGCTGATCTCCCGGCCCGGCCTGGCAGAGGACTGGCCCGAGGGCGTCGAACGGTGGCGCCGCGCGGCACCGCTGGGCCGGCTCGGCACGCCCGCCGACGTCGGCAACGCCTGCGTGTTCCTGGCCTCCCCGCTGGCGTCCTGGATCACCGGCCACGACCTGGTCGTCGACGGCGGGGTCACGGCCCACCCGACGTGGTGACGCCGGGGTGGCCGCACGCCCACGGCCCCGGGGATTGCGTTGCGTGTCCGACCATTGTCATTGCGTGGCGCGCGGGTTTAAGCTGTCGGCAACAATAGAATGTTATCGCTAACAGGGTAGCGAAAGTTTCGAGAATTCGTCGAATTTCGGAACCGATGGCGAAAGTTTCGGTCGCCACCGGCGCACTTCTCCCTGTCTTCAGGAGGTCCTGTGAAAGCCCGGATCCGGTCATTGCTCGCCATCGCCGTGGTGGCGCTGATCGCGCTGCTCCACGCCCCCGCCGCGGAGGCCGCCCTGCCGGGCAGCTTCCGGTGGAACTCCAGCGGGGCCCTCATCGCGCCGAAGTCCGATGCCACGCACAACATCGCCGGTATCAAGGACCCGACGGTCGTCTACTCGGGCGGCAAGTACCACGTGTTCGCCAGCACCGCGAACGCCGCGGGCTACAACCTGGTTTACCTCAATTTCTCCGACTGGTCGCAGGCCGGTTCCGCCACCCAGTACTACCTGGACAAAACCGCGATCGGCGCGGGTTACCGGGCGGCGCCGCAGGTGTTCTACTTCGCGCCGCAGGGAAAGTGGTACCTCGTCTACCAGAACGGAAACGCCGCTTACTCCACGAACAGTGACATCTCGAATCCCAACGGCTGGAGCGCGCCGAAGAACTTCTACAGCGCGATGCCGGACATCATCAAGCAGAACATCGGCAACGGCTACTGGGTCGACATGTGGGTCATCTGCGACTCGGCCAACTGCTACCTGTTCTCCTCCGACGACAACGGGCACCTCTACCGGTCGCAGACCACCGTGGCGAACTTCCCCAACGGCTTCGGCAACACGGTGATCGCGATGCGGGACCCGAACAAGAACAACCTGTTCGAAGCGAGCAACGTCTACAAGATCGCCGGCCAGAACCAGTACCTGCTGCTGGTGGAGGCCATCGGCACCGACGGGCGCCGCTACTTCCGCTCCTGGACGTCGTCGAGCATCGCCGGCACCTGGAACCCGCTGGCCGCCGGCGAAAGCAACCCCTTCGCCCGGGCGAACAACGTCACCTTCCCGGCCGGGCAGTGGTCGAAGGACATCAGCCACGGCGAAATGATCCGCTCCGGCAACGACCAGACGCTGCCGATCAACCCGTGCCGGCTCCAGTACCTCTACCAGGGCAAGAACCCGAACGCGGGCGGCGACTACAACAGCCTGCCCTGGCGGCTCGGCCTGCTGACCCAGACCAACTCGAACTGCTGACGAGAGGACGGCGATGAAAACCCGACTGCTGGCCGCGGCGGCGGCATTGGCGATCGCGTTCACCGGCTCGACCGGGGTCGCGAACGCGGAGTCGAACGGCGGGGTGCGGATCATGCCGCTGGGCGACTCGATCACCCACGGCACGGGCGTGCCCGGCGGCTACCGGATCGGCCTGTGGCAGCGCCTCGCCGCCGGCCGCTACACCAACGACTTCGTCGGCTCGCAGTTCAACGGGCCCGGCAGCCTGTGGGACCACGACCACGAAGGGCACCCCGGCTGGCGCATCGACCAGATCGACGCGAACGTCACCGGCTGGCTGCGAACCTACAACCCGCGTTCGGTGCTGCTGCACATCGGCACCAACGACGTGCTGCAGAACTACAACGTCGCCGGCGCGCCCGGCCGGCTCTCCACGCTGCTCGACCACCTCACCGCCGCCGCGCCGAACGCCGACGTGTTCGTCGCCCAGCTCATCCCGATCGGGTGGGCGAGCGGGGACGCCGCCGTGCGGACGTTCAACAACGCGCTGCCCGGGATCGTGCAGAGCAAGGTGACCGCCGGCAAGCGGGTGCACCTGGTGGACCTGCACAGCGCGGTGTCCGCCGCCGACCTCCCCGACGGCGTCCACCCGAACGCCGCCGGCTACGACAAGATGGCGGCCGTCTGGTACAGCGCCCTGCGGTCGGTCCCGGGCAGCATCGGCAACCCGCGGACCGCCGTGCTCCAGGCTTCCGGTGCGGCGTGAAGGAGACAGCGATGAAACGCGTGCTCGGCGTCCTGCTGGCCCTGGTGGTCATGGTCACCGGCCTGGCCGCGCCCGCCCAGGCGGCGGCACTGACCAGGGTGACGAACTTCGGCAACAACCCGACGAACCTGAACATGTACGTCTACGTGCCCGACCGGGTCGCGGCCAGGCCGGCGCTGCTGGTGCTGGTGCACTACTGCGGCGGCTCGGCGAGCTCGATCTTCGGCTGGAACGGCAAGGACTACGTCACCGCGGCCGACCGCTACGGGTACGTCATGGTCCTGCCGGAAGCGACCCGCAGCGAGAAGTGCTTCGACGTCTCGACGCCGAACGCGTTGCGGCGCAACGGTGGTGGCGACTCGACGGGCATCATGTCGATGGTCGCCTGGGCCAAATCGCGCTACAACGTCGATCCGGCGCGGGTCGTGGTCAGCGGGTTCTCCTCCGGCGCGATGATGACGAACGTGCTGGCCGCCCAGTACCCCGACGTGTTCGCGGCGGGTTCGGCGTTCTCCGGGGTGCCCGCCGGGTGCTTCGCGACCACGAACGGCTCGCTGTGGAACAGCACCTGCTCGGGCGGGCAGTCGATCAAGACCGCGCAGCAGTGGGGTGACCTGGCCCGGTCGATGTACCCGGGCTACACCGGCCGCTACCCGCGGATGCAGCTGTGGCACGGCACCACCGACACGACGCTGTCGTACCCGAACTTCGGGGAAGAGCTCAAGCAGTGGACCAACCTGAACGGGTTGAGCCAGACCCCGGCGTTCACCGACCACCCGCAGTCGTCGTGGACGCGCACCCGGTACGGCAACACCAGTACCCAGGCCACGGTGGAGGGCGTCAGCATCGCCGGTGTCGGGCACTCCCTGCCGATGACCGGCCAGCTGGCGTACGCGATTTCGTTCCTCGGCCTCGACCGCTGAACGCCGCTGCTGGAAGAACGGCGGAAGCGGCACCCCCAGTGCCGCTTCCGCCATCTCCGGTCACCGGCAGAACGAGACTTCCGGGTAGCCCGGCCGGTCGAGGATCGGCCGCGCCCGACCGCGCAGGTGCTGGTCGAAGAACGCGTTGACGTACGCCCGGGTGATCTCGCTCGCCCGGGCCGCCGCGTTCGGGCCGCCGATGGGGACGCCGAACTCCTCGGCCAGCAGCCCGACGTCGGTGAAGGACGCGTGCTGCGTGCCCGCCACCTCGATCCACCGCTTCCACCCGGTCATCAGCGCGTAGTCCCGCTCCCACGGCACGTTCCCCGGCGCGCACTTCGGCACCTGCTCGTGGTTGACGAACAGGAACGGCCGAGCCAGGCCCGGTGCGGTGAGCGGGAGCTCGGTCGTCCCGTCGATGTCGATCCCGGCCTTGATCCGGTTGTCGGCGACCATCGCGGGGATGGTGCTCGCGCCGCCCATGGAGTGCCCGGCCATGCCGATCCGCGCCGGGTCGATCAGGCCCGGCCGGGAGCGGAGCAGCGAGTCCAGCACGAACGAGACGTCGGCGGCCCGGCCCCGTTCCAGCTTCTGCCAGAACGCCGTGTCGTGCGGAACTTCGCAGGAAGCGCAGCCGGCGAAGTGCCCGTCGGGGAAGCTCTGGCCGGCGTTCTCGTAGGTGTGGCCGATCAGTGCGACGGCGTACCCGTGACTGGCCAGGTCTTCGGCCAGCGCGCTCAGCGTGGCGCGGGGCTTGGTGTAGCCCGGTGACAGCACGACCAGCGAGAGCCCGCGTCCGGCGGGCCGGGCGTCGTCCACCGAGTTGGTCACCATCGTGGTGAGCAGGTCCGCGGGCACGTCGAGGCCGCTGTCCTTCAGCAACGCCGCCGACTCCGCCGGCGTCAGGTACTGCGTCTTCGGGCCCTTCGACGGAGCGGCCGGGTAGAAGAGCGTGACCATCAGCTCCCGGTAGGGGACCGACGGCACCCACGGGTCCGGGCGCGAAGCGTCCTTCAGGTACACCGCCGTGCTGCCCACCGGCTTGTCCCCGGTCGGGGCGGGCAGGTACGGCGTGGACGTCCGGTCGAAGGCGACCTCGGGATACTGCGCGGACGGCTGGTCCAGCAGCGGCTGCGGCTTGCCCCGCAAGTGCTGGTCGAAGAACGCCCGGACGTACGCCGCGGTGATCGCCTGGCCGCGCGCGGCCCGGGTGGTCGCGCCGAAGTCGATGCCGAGCTGCTCGCCCACCAGGCCGATGTCGGTGAACGACCGGTGCACCGTGCCGGCCACGGTGAGCCGGCGCTTCCAGCCCGTCAGCTCGGCCCAGTTCCCCGCGCCGGTGCCGGCCCGGCCGAGGAACAGGAACGGCCGGTCGAGGCCGGGGGCGGGCAGCGGCTCGTCCGGGCCGTCGAGGTCGACCCCGGCCTTGACCCGGGGATCGGCCGCCATCGCCGCGCCGGTGCCGTCGAGCCCGGCGACGCCGATCCGGTCCGCGTCGAGCAGGCCGGCCCACGGCGAGCGGGCCAGTGCGTCCAGCACGGACGACACGTCCGCGGACCCGGCGGTGTGGGCGGCCACGGCGACGAAAACGCCGTGGCTGGCCAGGTCTTCGGCCAGTGAGGTCAGCTCGGCACGCGGCCGCCCGGCCCCGGGGAACAGGACGGCCAGCGGCAGGCGGTGCCCGGCCGGCCGCGCGTCCACCACGGCGTCGGTGCGGATGCCGGCGAGCACCGACGGCGCCACCCCGGTGATGCCGTCCTGGTGGAGGACGGCCTTCGCCTCCGCCTCGGTCATGAACGGCGCCTTCGGCCCCGCCGCGGAAGCGGCGGGGTAGAAGAGCGATACCGGCAGCGAGCGGCCGTCGACCGGCAGGGCGGTGGTGCCGACAGGCCGGTCGCCGGTCGGTTTCGCCAGCGTGAGCGCCGGGTCCGCCGACGCGGACGGCGACGTCAGCGCGAGGGTGAGTGCGGTGATCACCATGAGGCTCTTGATTCTCATCCGATGAAGGTCACTTCCGGGTAAGCGGGCGAAGGCGCGGCCAGCAACGGCTGCGGACGGCAGCGCAGGTGCTGGTCGAAGAAAGCGCTTACGTAGTTCCGCGTGACGGCCAGCGCGCGGTAGGGGTCGATCGAGTCGCCGATGTCGACGCCCAGCTGCTCGGCGAGCACGCCGAGGTCGGTGAACGACGGGTGGACCGTGCCGGAGACCATGATCCAGCGCTTCCAGCCGGTCAGGTGCGTCCAGTCGGTTTCCCAGTCGTCGTACGGCCCTGGCGCGCCCGGCGTGTAGTTGTCCATGCTGCCCATGAACATGAAGGGCCGCGAGAGCCCGGACGCCGGGATCGGGACGTGGACGCTGCCGTCGAGGTCGGCGCCGGCGCGGATGCGCGGGTCGGCCAGCATGGCCTGGGTGGTGATCGCGCCGCCCGCGGAGTGGCCGGTCATGCCGATCCGCTGCGGGTCGATCAGCGCGCCCCACTTCGACGACAACAGGAAGTCGAGCACGAACGACGTGTCCTTCGACCGGACCTGCGCGAACTTCGGCCAGAAGCCGGGCTGGTCGTCGACCTCGCAGGCGGCGCAGCCGGTGACGTGCCCGTCGGGGAAGGTCGTGGCGCGGTTTTCGTAGGTGTGGTCGATCGCCGCCACGGCATATCCGCGGCTGGCGAGGTCCTCGGCCAGTGCGGTGAGGGTCACCCGCGGCTGAGTCCAGCCCGGGGACAGCACGACCAGCGGCAGGCTGTGCCACCGCCCGGCCGGCTTCGCGTCGACGACGGCGTTCGTCCGGACCGTGCTGAAGACGTCCAAGGGCAGGCCCGGGATGTTCTGCCGCTCGAGGTTGAGTTTCGACTCGAGCGGGGTCATGTACTGCTTCTTCGGCCCTCCTCCCGAGGTCGCCGGGTAGAAGACGGAGACCATCAGCTCCCGGTAGGGCACCGACGGCACCCACGGGTCGGGACGCGAGGTGTCCTTGAGGGACAGTGAAGTGACGCCGACGGGCTGGTGCCCGGTCGGGGCGGGGAGGTAGGGCGTCGTGGCCGCCGAGGCGGGCGACGCGGACAACGTGAGCGTGAGTGCGGCGGCTACCGCGAGAGTGCGCATGATTCCCCCAGTCGGAATCGTCAGGACAGGTGGCGGAGACGGCGGAAGCAGAACCAGGTGAGCAGGGCGGTCATCGCGAGGTAGAGCGTGAGTTCGAGCCATTGCAGCGGCCAGAACCGGGAGCCCGGCTGGAACGTCAGCCGCTGCTGGTAGCCGTGGGCGCCCAGCTGGGCTATGCACGCTTCCATCGTGCCGCGCTCCGGCGGGCCCGCGCCCGGCCTCGGCGCGCAGACCTGCACGAAGTCCGGCAGCGGGTCGGCCACGTTCCCGGCCGGGTCCACGGTCTCGTTCGCCAGCACCCACGCACCGGCCGGCTGCCGCATCCCGATCTCGGTGATTCCCTGATTGTCGTTGCCGGTGATGTTCGTGATGTCCTTGCCGACGATCGCGACCGTTTCGGTTTGCGGCGGCAGCAGGTACGGGCGCACGAAGTTCGGCACCAGGACCAACACGGCGGCGAGCGTGGCGAGGGTGACGGCCATCGCGGCCACCGTCCGCTTCAGCAGCATGCCCACCGCGACGCCGAGGACGAGCGCGAAAGCCGCGTAACCGATCGGGACGATGCCGCGGGCGCCGAACACCACGGGCATGATGCGTGAGAGCATCCCGCGATCGGTTTGCGTCGCCGCGAGCGCGTCGATCGGGCTCGCCCACCACGACACCGCCCAGCCGAGCAGACCGGCCGCCACCATCGCGGCGAGCAGGCCGAAGCCGAGCTTGGTGGTGAGCCACTGCTTGCGCGTGACGGTCTGGTTCCAGACGAGACTGTGCGTGCCGCTCTCCAGCTCGCGGGTGATCATCGGCACGCCCCAGAACACGCCGATCACCGCGGGCAGCAGGTACAGCACCAGGATCGTGCCGCCGAAGAGGGTGTCCTGGTCGGAGAAGTTCGTGCGCCCGACCAGGTCGGGTCCGGTGATCGCGAGCACGACGGCGATCACGATCAGGCCGGCGAACACCGACAGCGCGGGCATGCGGAACTGGCGCCAGGTCAGCCAGGTCATCGGAGGACCTCCAGGGCGGGGCGGGCGGCGGTGGGGTTGCTCATGTATTCGAGGACGAGGTCCTCCAAGCCGACCTGCGCGACCGTCCACGCGGGATCGAGGATCGGTGCCTCGGTGCGGACGAGCACCGTGGTCTGGCGGTCGGTGTGCTTCGCCGAGACGACGTGCTGATCCGCCGGGAGCGTGTCGAGGTCGCGGCGCGGCCCGGACAGCCGGTGGTGCGTGGCGAGCAGCGTCTCCACCTCGCCGATCACCCGGACCTGCGAAGCCACCAGCACGACGAGGTGGTCGCAGACCCGCTCGAGGTCGTTGACCAGGTGTGAGGACATCACGACCGACAGCCCGTGCTCGGCGACGGCCTCCATGAGGTCCTGCAGGAATTCGCGGCGGGCCAGCGGGTCCAGCGCCGCGACCGGCTCGTCGAGCAGCAGCAGTTCGGGACGCTTGGCGATGCCGATGGTGAGCGCCAGCTGGGCGCGCTGGCCGCCGGAGAGCTTGCCGGCGTGCTGCTTCGGGTCCAGGCCGAGCCGTTCGATGCGCTTCTCGGCCAGCGAGGCGTCCCAGCCGGGGTTGAGGTGGGCGCCGAGCCGCAGGTGCTCCTCGATGGACAGTCCGCTGTAGACCGGCGTGTTCTGGGCGACGTAGCCGACCTTGGCCAGCTGGTCCGGGCCGCTGCCCGGCACCCCGCCGCACACCTCGATCGTGCCGGTCGTCGGCTCCAGCATGCCGGCCGCGATGTTCAGCAGCGTCGACTTGCCGGCCCCGTTCGGCCCGACGAGCCCGGTGACGTGGCCGGCTTCGATCTCGAGCGTGCAGCCGGTAAGCGCTTGCTTGCGCTTGTACTTCTTGCCCAGTCCCTGGGCGCGCAGGACGGTCACGCTATTCCCTCTCTGGCGGAGTCGCGAAACGTGGACATCAGCAGGGCCTCGATGCTCTCTTCGTCGAGCCCGGCCTTGCGGGCCTTGCCCAGCCAGCGGCGCAGGTCCTGCCGCAGCGGGCCCATCGCGGCGAACGAGGCGCCGCCGTTCAAGGTCGCCGTCACGAACGTGCCGACGCCGGGGCGGGCCGCGACCAGGCCGTCGTGCTCCAGCTCGCGGTAGGCCTTCAGCACGGTGTTCGGGTTGATCGCGAGGCTCGCGACCACGTCCTTGACCTTCGGGAGCTGATCTCCTTCGTTCAGCAGGCCGAGGCGCAGCGCGTGTCGCACCTGCTGGACCAGCTGCTGGTACGGCGACAAGCCGGACCTCGTGTCCAGGTGGAACTCGATCATCGGCAACTCCATTTATCTAGTTACCTAGCACTATAGCTACATGACGCCTCCGGCTGCCAGTGATCTTTTTCGGCGACGGGAGTCAACCTCGCCGCGGCTGCGGCGTCTGTGGAGGCGAAGTGATCGTTTTCCTCTCCGAAGGGACTTTTTCGTGCGTCGATTTTCTGGGGGAGGCATCGTGCGCGGCGTGGTCGCCGCACTCGGTGTCTCGATGGCCGTCGCGGCGGGACCGGCGGTCGCGTCCGCGGCACCGGCCTCCATCGACAAGGTGCCGACGCCGCAGCTGAGCTGGACCGACTGCGCGGACGGTTTCCAGTGCTCGAAGGCTTCCGTGCCGCTGGACTACGACCGGCCGTCCGGCGCGAAGATCGACCTGGCGCTCATCAAGCTGCCCGCCACCGATCCGGCGCACCGGATCGGCTCGCTCTTCGTCAACTTCGGCGGCCCCGGCGCGTCCGGCCTGCAGCGGCTGCGGGAGCGCGGCAAGTGGCCGTGGCTGTTCTCCGACGAGCTGCGCGCGCGGTTCGACCTGGTCTCCTGGGACCCGCGCGGGATCGCCAACAGCACGGCGGTCCGGTGCTTCGACACCCTGGCCGAGCAGCAGGCCTTCTTCGGCTCGTTCCCGGAGATGCCGGGCGACCCGAGCGGCAACGCGGCCTTCTACGCCAAGTCGAAGGAGCTCGCCGACCGCTGCTCGGCGAAGGCGGGCCCGATCCTCGAGCACGTCTCGACCGCCAACACCGCCCGCGACCTGGAGCTGCTGCGCCGCGCGGTCGGCGACCCGAAGCTGAACTACCACGGCATTTCCTACGGGACGCAGCTCGGGGTGACCTACGCCAACCTGTTCCCGAACCGCATCCGGGCGATGGTGTTCGACGGCACCATGGACTTCGCCGGCAACTCGACCGGCCAGAACGGCAACGGCAAGAGCGTCCCGCTGGACACCCGGCAGGACGTCGCGACCGGCATCGCGCAGACCTTCGAGCAGTTCCTGCGGCTGTGCACCGAAGCCGGCCCGAAGTGCGCGTTCTCTTCGGGTGACCCGAAGGCGAAGTGGGCGGCGCTGACGGCGCGCGCCAAGCAGGCCCCGATCGTCAGCGACGGGGAGACGTGGACGTACTCCGGCATCATCAACGCGGCGGCCGACCTGTCCGACTCGCGGGGCTGGGCGGACATCGCCGCGCTGCTGCAGCGCCTGTACGACGCTCCGGCCACGCCGGCGCTCCGGTCGGCCGCGGTCAAGGGTGAGCAGTACACCTCGAACCGGACCGAGTCGTTCAACGCCATCCAGTGCTCCGACAGCGACGTGCCGACCGACCCGGCGGTCTACAGCCGGTACGCCGAGTCGGAAGACCAGCGCGTGCCGTACTTCGGGCGGATCGCGGTGCTGGACATGATGAGCTGCGCGTTCTGGCAGGCGAAGGACACCGACCGCTACACGGGTCCGTGGAACCGCCCGACGTCGGCGGAGATCCTCGTGCTGAACAACCGCTACGACCCGTCCACCCCGCTGCACGGCGCCCGCGACGGCGCCGCGGAACTGGCGCGGGCGCGCGTGTTCGTGACCGAGGGCTACGGGCACTCCTCGATGTACGTGCCGAGCACGTGCACCGAGCAGGTCAAGCGGGACTACCTGATCTCGGGGACCTTCCCCGCGGCGGGCAAGACCTGCACGATCGACGCCAGCCCCTTCGCGGGCTGATCCTGATCACGGCGGGCCGCACTGTTGACGGTGCGGCCCGCCGTGATGAAGGCGTCCCGCGGGTGCTGTACCGAGGCCAGGCTGAGGATGTCGCGGCCGAACAGCGCCTGCGTCAGCCACACCGCGAGGACCCGGACCTTGCGTTCCCAGGTGGGCACGGCGAGCACGTGGTAGCCGCGGTGCATCAGCCACGCCGGGAGTCCTTTGAGGACCAGCCGCTTGTACTGGAAGATCCCGCGGCCCAGGCCGAGTGTCGCGACGGCGCCCAGGCTGTGGTGCACGTACGGCTTCGGCTCCCGGCCGCGCAGGGTCGCGATGATGTTGCGGGCCAGCAGTTTTCCCTGCCGGTAGGCGTGCTGGGCGTTGGGTACCGTGCGCGTGCCCGGCATCGTGAGGTCGGGCACCGCGGCGGCGTCCCCGGCCGCCCAGGCGTCGGCCACGCCCGCGATCCGCAGATCCGGGCGCACGACGAGGTAACCGCGTTCGTCGACCGGGAGGTCGGTGTGCCGTCCGATGACCGGGTTGGCGCCGTTGCCCGCGGTCCAGACGATGAGTTCCGAGTCGAACTCTTCGCCGGTCGAGAGCGTCACGTGGCCGCCCTTCGCCGACGTCACCAGGGTGTTCAGGTGGACGTGGGCGCCTCGGCGTTCCAGCTCCCGCACGACCCAGCGGCCCGGCCGGTCGGTGACCTCGGGCAGGATCCGGTCCGACGCCTCGACGAGGTGGAAGCGCAGTTCGTCGCGCCGCAGTTCGGGGTAGCGCTTGAGCAACGCCGTCGCCAGCGACAGCAGCTCGCCGAAGCCTTCGACACCCGAGAAGCCTCCGCCGACGAAAGTGACGGTGAGCAGCTTCCGCCGTTGCGCGCCTTCGGGAAGGGTGGCCGCGCGGTCGAAGGCGGTCAGCAGCCGGTCCCGGATCGCGACGGCCTCTTCGACGTGCTTGAGGCCGATGGCCTGCTCGGCGATGCCCGGCACCGGCAGCGTCCGGGTGACCGCACCGGCGGTGACGACGATCAGGTCGTAGCTTTCTTCGAAAGGTTCGCCGTCGGCCGGCTGCACGGTGACGACGCGGTGGGTGTGGTCGATGGCGGTGACCTTCCCGGCGACGACCCGGGTGCGACGCAGGTGCCGCCGCAGCGACACGGCGGCGTGCCGCGCCTCGACCGAGCCGGCCACGACCTCGGGCAGGAAGGGCTGGTAGGTCAAGTAAGGCCGCGGGTCGACGAGGGTGACTTCGGCCTCGCCACGACGCAGCTTCTTCTCGAGCTTCCAGGCGGCGTAGAAACCGGCGTAACCGCCGCCGACGATCAGGATCTTGCGCATCTCGTCCTCTTTTCTCGCTTCACCCCCTGGACGAGGTGGCGGACGAGGGTGTGACCGCGATGTGCGTCACAGCAGGGCCGCGGCGAGCTGCCGGTACTCCGCAAGGGGCAGGCGGGCGTCCGGGGTGAGCACGTGCAGGGCCACGTGGTCCGCGCCGGCCTGGTGGTGTTCGTCGACCCGCTTGCGCACGGTCTCGGCGTCACCCCATGCGACCACCGCGTCCACCAGCCGGTCGCTGCCGCCGCCCGCGAAGTCCTCGTCGGTGAACCCGAGCCGGCGGAGATTGGTGGTGTAACCGCGTTTCGCCAGGTAGAAACCCAGTCCTTGGCGGGCCGTCGCGCGCGCGGTCGCCGGGTCCGCGGCCAGGACGACCTTCAGTTCCGTGGCGAGCAAGGGGCCCTCGCCGAGCGCGGTGCGGGGCGAGGTGGGTGTGCTCGGCGGTCGTGAGGAACGGATGCGCGCCGGCGCTGCGTTCCGCGGCGAGCGCGAGCATGCGCGGGCCGGTCGCGGCCAGCACGCGGCTTCCGGCGGGGACGCCGAGCGCGTCCAGTTCGTCGAAGTACGCGACCATCCGCCGGTACGGGGACAACGCCCACTGGCTCTCTTCGCGCGGGCCGTTGCCGAGGCCCAGCAGCAGCCGGCCCGGGTGCTGCTGGGTGAGTTCCCGGTGGCGCGCCGCGATCGCCGCCGCCGGGTGCACCCAGATGTTGGCGATGCCGGTCGCCACGGTGATCCGGGAGGTCGTGCCGAGCAGGGTGGCCGCCACGGCCATGATGGCGGGACCGTTGCCCAGCCAGACCGTGCCGAAGCCCGACGCGTCGAGTTCGGCCATCGTTCCGGGCAGCCGCGCGCCCTCCTGTTCGAAGAGCCGCAGCGGGCTCCAGAGGCCGATCCGTCCGAGGTCCACGGAAGCCGACCGTAGGCGTCCCGATCTTCCGTGTCCAAGGCCAATCCGCCGAAACCGGCCTGGTTGCCCGGCGCGCGCGTCGGGCAGAATCCGGGGATGGCGTACACCGTCCGGCCCCTCGGCAGCTCGACGTGGGCGGCGTTCGCGGAACTCGTCGAGCGCAACAACGGCGTGTTCGGCGGCTGCTGGTGCCTCGGGTTCCACCCGGAACGCGCGCAGCGGGGCCCGGTGCGCCGGACGATCAAGGAGGACCGCGTCCGGACCGGCGGCGCGCACGCCGCGCTGGTGTTCGGCGAGGACGGCCTCGCGCAGGGGTGGTGCCAGTACGGCAGCCCCGGGGAACTGCCCGGCATCAAGCACCGGCGCGCCTACGACAAGGCCGCGCCGCCCCGGCCGGACTGGCGGATCACCTGCTTCTTCGTCGACAAGAAGCACCGGGGCCGCGGGGTCGCCCGTGCGGCGCTGACCGGGGCGCTCGACCTGATCGCCCTGGGCGGCGGCGGGCTCGTCGAAGCCGTCTCCGAGGTGACCGCCGGCCGGGACGCGCCGGCGAGGTTCCTGTTCACCGCCACCGTGGAGCTGTTCGAGGAGGCCGGGTTCACCCGCGGCCGGCAGCTCGGCGCGCACGCGTGGATCGTGAGCCGGGTGGTCGGCTCGAAACGACGGGGGAGAGCATGACTTCCAGGCAGGACGGCGACACGTGGGACCTCGCGTCCAGCGTCGGCGCGACCGCGACGATGGCCGCGGCGGCGCGGGCGATGGCGGGCCGCTCGGATCCCGCGCGCATCGAAGACCGCTTCGCCGAGCCGCTCGTCCGGGCGGTCGGCGTCGACCTGCTCACCCGGCTGGCGAGCGGCGAAGCGACGCCCGGCGAGCTGGTCGAGCAGGTGTGGATCGACGTGGCCAAGGTGCGGACGCGGTTCTACGACGGGTTCTTCCGCGAGGCGGCCCTCCCGCAGGCCGTGATCCTGGGCGCGGGGCTGGATTCGCGCGCGTACCGGCTGCCGTGGCCCGCCGGGACCGTCGTGTACGAGATCGACCGGCCGGAGGTGCTCGAGTTCAAGACGCGCACCCTGGCCGGGCTGGGCGCCGAGCCGGCCGCCGACCGGCGGGTGGTGCCGGCCGACCTGCGCGAGGACTGGCCCGCCGCGCTGCGCGGCGCCGGCTTCGACCCGGCGCGGCCGGCCGCGTGGAGCGCCGAGGGCCTGCTGGGCTACCTGCCGCCGGACGCGCAGGACCGGCTGCTCGACACGATCACCGGGCTGAGCGCGCCGGGCAGCCGGATCGCCACCGAGAGCCGGCCGAACCCGCGCCCGGGCGAAGAGGAGAAGACGAAGGCGGGCCTGGACCGGATCTCCGGCCGCTGGCGCGAGCAGAGCTTCGACACCGACATGGCGAAGCTGCGCTATTTCGGTGAACGCAACGAAGCGGAGCCCTACCTGGCCGGCCTCGGCTGGACGCTGACCGGGAGCACGGTCCGTGACCTGCTCGCCGCGCACGGTCTCACGCCCCTGGTGGACGACGACCTGCGCATGGGCGACGTGCGGTACGTCAGCGGCGTCCTCTCCCCCTGAGGTCGCGCCCGGCTTGACAGCGGGGCCGCCCGTCTCGCACTATGCGAACAAGTGTTCGATAAGTGTTCTGGGTTCGCCCGGTGGGCGTCTCCGGTACGAGTACGTGGTGCTGGAGGTGAGCGGCGGTGGCGGTGCCGGAGGCGCTCTCGGCCATCCCCGGGGTCCGCACGGCGGCGCAGCTGCGTGCGCCGGAAGACGGTCAGCTGCTGACGGTGCTGCCCGAGCTGGCCCGCCTGCTCCCCGGCGGCGGGTTGCGGCGCGGCAGCACGGTCGCGGTGCGCGGGGCGACCTCGCTGGTACTGGCCCTCCTCGCGGAGGCGACCCGCACCGGCTCCTGGGCGGCGGTGACGGGTCTCCCGGAACTGGGCCTGGCCGCGGCGGCGGAACTCGGCGTCGACCTGGAGCGCGTCGCGCTGGTGCCGGACCCGGGAGCGGAGCTGGTGCCGGTGCTGTCGGCGTTGGTGGACGGGTTCGACCTGGTGGTCCTCGGCCCGGCTTCGGTGCCGCCGCAGACGGCCCGCCGGCTGGCGGGCCGGGTCCGCAACCGGGGGACGGTCCTGCTGACGGCGGGAGCGTGGCCGGGCGCGGACCTGGAGCTGAGGGTGTCGGGCCGCCGTTGGCACGGCCTGACCCAGGACGGCCACGGCCACCTGCGCGCCCGCGACGTGGTGGCGACGAGCCGCGGCCGAGGCGCGGCAACGCGGCCATTGTCGGTGGGGTTGCAGCTGCCGGGCCCGGAGGGCGCGCTCACCGGCGGCGGCGGGGTGCCGGGGCAGCGGCTGGCCGAGGTGGCCGGGTGAGCCCGACGGCATGCCGAGACAGCGCGGCGGGCCGGGTCGCGGGATGATCCCGCGAGTCCCGCCCCCGATCACGCGAGTTTCGTCTTTGGTCACGCTGGTTCCGCCCCGAATCACGCGAGTTCGGTTTTTCATCACGCTGGTCGCGCGGGTTCCGCCCCGAATCACGCTGGTTCCGGGCGTGAGCACGCGAATTTCGCCCCTGAGCACGCAGGTTCCGGGTTCGAGCGCCCGGGATCGGTCTCTGAGCACGCTGGTTCCGGTCTTGCCCATGAGCGCGGGGCCGGAGCTGATCGAGCGCGTTCCCGTGGGCCGCACGCTTCCCCGCCGGCGGCAGGCGCTGGTCGCCGGATGACCGATGCGCCACGGTTGCTCGTGCTGTGGTGCCCGGACTGGCCGGTCGTCGCCGCCGGGGCCGCTGCCGGGACTCCGCCCGCCGCTCCCGCCGCCGTTTTCTCCGCCAATCGCGTCGTCGCCTGCTCCGCTTCCGCGCGGCAGCACGGCGTCGGGCGGGGGATGCGGCGCCGGGACGCCCAGTCGCGGTGTCCCGGGCTCGTGGTGCACCAGCACGATCCCGATCGCGATGCCCGGCTGTTCGAACCCGTGGCCGCCGCCGTCGAGGCGCAGGCCGTCGGGGTCGAGGTCGTGCGGCCCGGGCTCGTCGCCGTGCCCGTCGACGGCGCCGCCGGCTACTTCGGCGGGGAGGCCGCCCTCGCCGAACTGCTCATCGACGAGGTCGCCGCGCACGCCGGGGTCGAATGCCAGGTCGGCGTCGCCGACGGGCTGTTCGCCGCCACCCTCGCCGCCCGTCGATCGGCGCTCGTCCCGCGGGGAAAAGCGAAGGACTTCCTCGCGCCGCTCTCGATCGCCGAGCTGAACCAGCCGGGTGACGACCGCGGGGAGCTCGTCGACCTGCTCAAGCGGCTGGGGCTGCGCACCCTCGGCGCGTTCGCGGCGCTGGCCGAACGCGACGTCGCCGGCCGCTTCCCGAAAGCCGCCGTCACCGCGCACCGCCTCGCTCGCGGCCTCTCCGAACGCCCGCCGCTGCGCCGCGCCCTGCCGCCGGACCTCGCCGTCACCGAAACCTTCGAAGAGCCGCTGAGAAGAATCGACGAAGCCGCCTTCGTCGCGAAGACCCTCGGCGAGCGCTTCTTCGCCGGCCTGGCGAACCACGGCCTCGCCTGCACGCGCTTGGCCATCGTCGCCGTCACCGAAGCCGGCGAAGAACGCGTGCGCGTCTGGCGCTGCGCCGAGCCCCTCACCGCCCGCTCGACGGCCGACCGCGTGCGGTGGCAGTGCGAAGGCTGGCTCACCGCGCGGGACCGGCCCACCGCCGGCCTCGTCCGGCTGCGCCTCGACCCCGAGGAGGTCGTCGGCGGCCAGGCGCTGCAGCTGCAGCTCGGCTCGGTCGGCCGGGACGCCGACGCCGCCGAACGCGCCGCCCGCGCCCTGGTCCGCATCCAGGGCCTGCTGGGCCCGGACGCGGTGGTCACCCCGCTGCTGGACGGCGGCCGCGGCCCGGCCGAACGCGTCCGGCTCATCCCGTGGGGCGAGCCCCGCCGCCCGCTCGCCGCGGACCGGCCGTGGCCCGGACGCCTGCCCGCGCCGTCCCCGACGGTCGTGCCGCCCCGCCCGGTGCCGGCCGAGGTGCTCGACGCGGTCGGCGACGTCGTCCGCTGCACGGAGCGCGGCGAACTCGGCTACCCGCCGTCGACGGTCGCCGTCGAAGGGGGGCCGCCACGCCGGGTCATCGGCTCGGCCGGCCCGTGGGTGGTGCACCCGGCCCTCCCCGGCCGCCGCGGCGAGCGTCCCGTCGCCCGCGTCCAGGTGGTGCTGGAAGGCGACACCGCCGCCGACGGAGACATCGCGCTGCTGCTCGTGGTCACCGTCGGCGACGCTCCACAGTGGACGGTGGAGGGCTGTTACGACTAGAGACCGGACGCCGCACGCCGTGGTGTCGTCGTGCGCCAGGACAAAAGCGGACGCGGTCGGCCGTCAAGCCGATGCCTCGCGCGCCCGCGCCCGGTACCGACCCGGCGCGTTGCCGTGGGCACGGCTGAAGGCCCTGCTGAACGCGGGAAGCGAGGTGTAACCGACCCCGGCGGCGACGCTTTCCACCGTGTCGTCGGTGTCGCGCAGCCGGACCGCGGCGAGGTCCATCCGCCACTGCGTCAGGTAGGCCCCGGGACTCTGCCCGATCGCCGCCGGGAACCTGCGGGCGAGCGTTGCGCGGGACACCGAGATCGCCGACGCCAGGGTGGTCGCGGTCCAGGGCCGGGACGGCTCACGGTGGATGTGTTCCAGCGCCTCCCGGACAACCGGATCGGCCAGCATGCCGAGCCACGTGCCGTGCTGCTCGGCGGGGCAGGTCGCCAGCCAGGCCCGCAGCACCTGGATCAGCAGGATGTCGGCGAGGCTGTTCAGCACCGCGGCCGTCGCCAGCTGCGGGTGGGCGAGTTCGCGGCCGAGCAGGCGCACCGCGTCGTCGAAACACGCCGCGCCGGCATCGGCGCGCACGTGAACCAGCGGCGGAAGCACGCGGAGCACCTGGGTGCACACCGCCGGGTCGTGGTCGTAGTGCATGGTCACCAGCCGGGTCCGCGCCGGCGCCGACCCGATCGTGACCGTCTCGCCGGACTCGCGGGCGCGAGCGGCGCCCTCCGCGTCGCAAGCCCGGGCCGTGGCATCGGGCGCGCTCGCGAGCGTGTGCACGGTCCCGGCCGCCAGCAACACGACATCGCCGGTGGTGAGCTCGCGTGGCTCCGCGCCGTCCACGAGCAGCCACGCGCTGCCGGACGTGATGGCGTGCATCGTCTCGCCGGGGCAGTCCTCCAGGCGGATCCCCCACGTGCCACCGGCCTCGATCCGGGTACCGATGGTGCCCCGGACACCGGAAACGGCGAGCACGTCAGCCAGTACGTCCATGACCTGCACGGTACGGACAACTCTCGCGGCGTGAGACAGACGGCTAACAATCTGACTCGATTAGCCATCGTTCGCCGCTTCGCCGGCCCATACGTTGGCGGTACGGCACAACTGCGAAGAGAGGGAACAATGCAATTGCGCGGAGCCACCGCACTCGTCACCGGGGCCAACCGGGACCTCGGCAGGCACTTCGCCGAGGAACTGCTGGAGCGGGGCGCGGCCAAGGTCTACGCCACGGCACGCCGGCCGGAACTGGTCGATCTTCCGGGCGTCGAGGTGCTGCCGCTGGACGTCACCGACCCCGCGTCGGTCGCGGCGGCCGCTGCCGTGGCCGGGGACGTCACCCTGCTGGTCAACAACGCCGGAGTCTCCTACGGGGTCAACCTCGTCGACGGGGAGCTGAGCAAGATCCGGGCCACCCTCGACGTCCACGTCTACGGCACCCTGGCGATGATCCGGGCGTTCGCGCCGGTGCTGGCCGGCAACGGCGGCGGCGCGATCCTCAACGTGCTGTCGAACCTGTCGTGGCTGAGCTACGACGGGAACAACGCCTACGCCGTCGCCAAGTCCGCGGAGTGGAGCCTGACGAACGGCGTCCGGCTCGAGCTGGCCGGTCAGGGCACGCTCGTCAGCGGCGTGGTCTTCGGCCCGACCGCGACCGAGACCATGCGCACGCACGCGAGCGACGCGGTGATGAACGATCCGGTGGACGTCGTCCGGACCGCGCTCGACGGGATCGAGGCTGGCACGACCGAGATCATCGCCGACCGGTTCGGCGCGGAGGCGAAGGCCGCGCTGTCCGGGCCGCCCCGCGGATTCGTCCTGGAGACGGTTCCCCACGGATAGCGGGTGGACCCGGGGCGCCGGCCGGCGGGCAACGTCCGTGACCTCATCGGACCCCGCTAGCGGGCGAGCTGGTTCCGGCCGCAGGCGGACGGCGGGGGCAGCGCGTTCTCCGGGAAATCGCGGGCCAGCGTGGTGCAGAGCCGGTGCGTGGCCTCGTCGATGTCGACCGGCCAGAGGGTGACGGTGCCGTCCGCGGCCGCGGTGGCGAGCACGTTCCCCCGGTGGCTCCACGCGCCGCCGGTGATGTCCGCCGTGGTCCCGGTCAGGGTGGCCCAGCGTTCCCAGCCGCTGACCTGCCAGATGACGAGCTTGCTGCCGCTGCCGGTGGCGAGGTACCGGCCGTCCGGGCTGAAGGTGAGCAGGTCCGCGGCGGTGGGGAGGTCGGTGAGGTGCCGGTTCCCCACGACGTCCCGGATCTCGACCGTCGTGTTGCCGTGGGCGATCGCCAGCAGGCTCCCGTTCGGGCTGTAGGCGAGCGCGCTCAGCGGTTCGGGGCCGCGCGGTACCTGTGCGACGGGTACGCCGGTCGTGGCATCCCAGATCAGGAGGGTGGTTTCGCCGGCGACGGCGACGTGGCGCTCGTCGGGGCTGTAGGCAAGGCGCATGACCGGGAGCGGTAGGTCGACGACGGTTTTTCGGCCGGCGACGTCCCAAAAGACCGTGTGGAGACCGTCCGCAAAGGAGGTGGTGACCAGGCGAGTGCCGCCGGGGCTCAACGCCAC
The DNA here is from genome assembly GCF_053600695.1 of Amycolatopsis sp. NPDC005003. Classification (NCBI taxonomy): domain Bacteria; kingdom Bacillati; phylum Actinomycetota; class Actinomycetes; order Pseudonocardiales; family Pseudonocardiaceae; genus Amycolatopsis; species Amycolatopsis sp. NPDC005003. The sequence goes on from NZ_JBSGAI010000018.1 coordinate 27,063, forward strand.
CGCGACGGCGAGTTGGTTGCCGGGCGCCGGCCGGACGATCGGTGGGGCGCCACCCGCGAGGTCGTGGATCGCCAGGCCGCGCGCGTCGAGCACGGCCAGCCGGGATCCGTCGCGGGTGAACGCGTAGCTGCCGTGGTCCGGGGGCGGGTTCGTCAGCAGGTCGTCGTGGGAACCGTCGGTCAGCCGCCACCTCTGCACCTGGGCGACGGCGGAGGCGGTCGGGGCGGCGGCGACCAACAGGCGCCGGTCGTCGCCGGCGAAGGCGACGGCCTGCCGGGGCCCGCCGGTGAGGAACGGGAGCTTCGCGAGCTCCCAGATCCGGCTGCCGGCCCGGCCCTGGGCGACCACGGTGCCCGCGGCCGCCCACACCCGGTCCGTACCTTCCTCGCTGAGCAGCGTGGGCTGCTGCGAGTCCACGTCCCAGAGCGTGATCCGGCGGTCGAAGCCGGCGACCAGCAGCGTCCGGCGGTCCAGGAAGCCCAGGCTGCCCACCGCTCCGGTGTTCGGCAGCCGGGCGACGAGCTGCTGCGTCGTGGCGTCCCAGATCTTGACCTGGCTCTCCCCGTCGGGGATCGCGAACCGCGTCCCGGCCGGGTCGACGGCGAGCGGGCGGCCGCCGACCGAACTGCCGGAAAACTGCGCCCGCGGCGTGCCGGTGGCCGCGTCCCGCAGCACCGCGCGGTCGTACCCGGTCGTCGTGAGCAGGCCTCGGCCGTCCGGGGTGTAGGCCAGGGCTGCGGCGCTTTCGGCACCGCTGTCCGCGGGGGTACGGCTGACGAGGCCGAGTGTCCTGGCGTCCCAAAAGGACAGCGCCTGGTGGGTGTCGACGGCGGCGATCCGCGTGCCGTCCGCGCTGAAGGCCACCTCGCTCAGCGCTGTCGGCCCGGTCTCGACGTCGAGGAGAAGCTTGCCGGTGTGCAGGTCCCACAGGACGAGGACACCCGGTTGCACCGTGACGAGCCGGCCACGGTCGTGGTCGAACGCCGCTTTCGTCGTGTAGTTCTGCAGGGATTCCTTCCCCTTCGGGGCCTTCAGCACGGTGACACGCTCCCGGCGGGGGATGTCCCAGACGGCGATGCCGTCGCTCTCCTGCGACGCGAGGCGAGCCCCGTCCGCCGACAGCGCCAGCGGGGTCCGGGCCGGCAGCAGGCCGTGGCTCGCCGGGCGCCCGGCGGCGCTGAGCAGGCTGCTGCGGGCCTCCGCGGTCTCGGCGGCCGCCACCGATTCGAGGCCCAGCCGGATGGCTCGGCCGCTGTCCTGGCCGGCGATGGCGTCCGCCTGGGCGGCGAACTGGCGGGAGAGGGCGAGCTGCTGCTGTTCGGTGGCGGTCTGCCGGCTGCGCCAGGCGGCCCACGCCAGGACGAGCGTGACCGCCAGCGCCAGAGCGAGCCCGGCGGCGAGCCAGCGCAGCTGGTGGGTCCGGCGCCCGGCCCGGCGTTGCGCGGCGCGCTCGGCGTCGATGCTGGCCTGCAGGAACTCCCGTTCCCGCTGCGACATGCCTGCCTGGCGGGTGGCGGCCCATTCCCTGGCCACCGCCAGCCGCGTGCCGCGGGCCAGCGCGTCCGGTTCCCGGTTCGTCTCCTCCCAGGTGGTGGCGGCCTCGGTGAGCTGCCGGTGGACGCGCAGGCCGTCGCGGTTCCCGGCCAGCCACGCGCTCAGCCGGGGCCACGCGTCGATCAGGGCTTCGTGGGTGAGTTCGACGGCGCCGTCGTCCAGGGTGATCAGCCGGGACCTCGCCAGCCGGTCGAGGACGGCCTCGACGCGGGGGTCGTCGCGGTCGAGCTCGTCGCGGCGCACCCGGCGCTTGGTGGCGCCGGTGTCCTGGCCGGGGTCGATCAGGCGCAGGAACAGCTGCTGCGCGACCACCTGTTCGGCGCCGTCGAGGGAGGAGTACTCGGCTTCGGCGGTCTGGGCCAGCGCGCCCCGGATACCGCCGGTGGCGTGGTAGCCCGACAGCGCCAGCGTGGTTCCGCGGCGCCGGCGCCAGGTTTCCCGCAGCGCGTGGGACAGCAGCGGCAGCACCCCGGGTTCGGCGTGTGCCACGGCGACCAGCTCGGTCACCAGGGCGCCTTCGACGCTGAGCCCGGCCCGGGTGGCGGGCTTGACGATGGCGTCCCGCAGCTCGGTGGCCGTCATCGGGCCGAGCAGCAGCTGCGCTTCGGCGACGGCGTCGGCCAGCCCGCGGTGTTCGGCGCAGCGGGGGTAGAAGTCGGCGCGGACGCCGATGACGACCTCCGCGGCACCGGCGGCGGCGAGCAGGGCGTCGAGGAAGGCGGTGCGTTCGGCCGGCTCGGTGCACAGGGTGAACAGTTCCTCGAACTGGTCGACCACGACGGTCGCGCCGTCGGGCCCGGCCTGGCGCAGCAGCAGCCGCAGGGTTTCCGGTTCCGCCGTCAGCTCGTCGAGGACCTGGGCCGCCGTGGTCCCGAGCAGCGGGGCGAGCTGCAGCGCGCATTCTTCGAACGGATGCGGACCGGGATCGAACAACACCACCGCCGAATCCGCGCGGCGTGGGACGAAACCGGCTCGCAACAGCGACGACTTACCGGCGCCCGAAGGCCCGAACACCGCGAGAAAGCGATGCCGGGCGAGTTTGCCGTCCAGTTCGTCGAGCACCCGCTCGCGGCCGAAGAACCGGTAGGCGTCTTCGACCCGGAACGCCCCCAGCCCGACGTATGGTGCGTCGTCCGCCGATTCCCGTTCGCCGGGCTCGCTTTCTCCGGCGGCCAGCTCCGCGGCGAGGGCGTGCCAGGCTTTCTCCCATTCCGCTGCGTCGCCGTCGCAGGCGCGGACGTACGCGAGTGTCACCGCCAGTGTCGGCAGCCGGCGGCCGCCCGCCGCGTCGGACAGCGTGCCCGCCGCATAGTGCGCACGTTGGGCCAATTCCCGGTACGTCGGACTGCCCGCCTTTTGCCGCAGATCACGCAGACCCCGCGCGAACTGCGACAACGCGTCCCCGTCCGGATCCAGCGGACGCTCCCGCCTCGGCATGCACCGCCCCCTCCCGCCCACCGCCCATTGTTCGGGCAATGGTGTTCGGAGTCCAGGGACCGACACAGAACAACCGCACCGGGCTAGACATGGTTACGGCGATGCCACCCAGGGTGAGCGGGGCGAAGTCGCCGAGCGCGGCGCGAGGGGAGGAGCGACGCGGTGGGGGGAGGACCGGCCGGGGCGATCGTCAGGGGATCGCCCCGGCCGGGGAACCAGCGGCACGCCGAACCGACATCCGGAGGACAAGACGTCGAAATTCGGGGCAGATCCGCGCCGCGGCGGAAAGCGTTCCGGCATTCTTCTGCCCGGCCGATGACCGGTGACCGGCTGCGTAGCTGAACCCCCAGAGCAGCGGCAGCCGGTCACCGCCTCCGGTCGGCTGTCTTGGAACCCTTGCGCGGGGGAAACCTGATCGCGCAGGGAACTTCGAGTACTACGCGGCGGCGCGCGGGCGCCGTCCGGCCGCGCCGCTGTGACCGAGCCGACTTCGATCAGTCCACAGTTGACACCGGCCGGCCTCCCGCCGCAGGATCGGACCACAGTATTCGTCCATGTGTTCGAACAGTAGTCGCTGGCTTCCCCACAGCGAAAGCGGTGGGAGCCGGCTTTGGCGTTCAACAACCCGAACGTGCCGTGGTCCGAAGTGGAGCGGATCGCCTCCGGGCGGCCACCCGTTCCCGGGGACGGCAACGACGCCCCGGCGTGGTCGCGCAAGCGCGAAGGCTACGCCGGGGCGCCCGCGGACCTGCGGAACCGGCGCGGCCGGGATGACGGCGGCGACCGGATCCGGGCGCCCTACGCCGAGCTGCACGTCCACTCCAACTTCAGCTTCCTCGACGGCGCGAGCCACCCCGAGACCCTCGTCGAGGAGGCCGCGCGGCTCGAGCTCGACGCACTCGTCCTCACCGACCACGACGGCATGTACGGCGCCGTGCGGTTCAACGACGCCGCGCGGGAGCTGGGGGTGCGGGTCGGGTTCGGGGCCGAACTGTCGCTCGGGCTGCCCGGGCCGCAGGCCGGTGCGCCCGACCCGGCCGGGTCGCACCTGCTCGTGCTCGCCCGGCAGCAGACCGGTTACCACCGGCTGTGCCGCGTCATCTCCCGCGCCCAGCTCGCCGGCGGCGAGAAGGGCCGGCCGGTCTACGACTTCGACGAGCTCGCCGACGAGCTGGCCGGGCACGTCGTCGTGCTCACCGGCTGCCGCAAGGGGGCCGTCCGGCAGGCGCTCGCGCACTCCGGCCCGGCCGCCGCGCGGGCCGAGCTGGCCCGGCTCGTGGACCGGTTCGGGCGGTCACACGTCGCCGTCGAGCTGATCGACCACCGGCTGCCGCGGGACGACGCCGCCAACGACCTCCTCGACGGGCTGGCCAAGGAACTGCGGCTGCCGACCGTCGTGTCCAACAACGTGCACTACGCCCGCCCGGAAGACGCCGTCGTGGCGGACGCGGTCGCCGCCGTCCGGGCGCGGCGGTCGGCCGAAGACCTCGAAGGGTGGCGGCCGCCGTCGGGGCAGGCGTTCCTGCGGTCGGGGATGGAGCAGCGGCGCCGCTTCGAGCGCCGCTACCCCGGCGCCGTCGGCCGGGCCGCCGTCCTGGGCGTGGAAGTGGCGTTCGACCTGCAGCTGGTCGCGCCGGACCTGCCGCCGTTCCCGGTCCCGGCCGGGCACGACGAGATGTCGTTCCTGACCGAGCTGACCCGGCAGGGCGCCCGGAAGCGCTACGGCACGCGGGAGGAGAACCCGAAGGCCTACGCCCAGCTCGACCACGAGCTCGCCGTCATCGGCAAGCTCGGCTTCCCCGGCTACTTCCTCGTCGTCTGGGACATCGTCCGGTTCTGCCGGGAAGCGGACATCCTGTGCCAGGGCCGCGGGTCGGCCGCGAACTCCGCGGTCTGCTACGCGCTGGAGATCTGCCACGCCGACCCGGTCAAGTGGAACCTGCTGTTCGAGCGGTTCCTCGCGCCGGAGCGGGACGGGCCGCCGGACATCGACGTCGACATCGAGTCCGGGCGCCGCGAGGAGGCCATCCAGTACGTCTACGAAAAGCACGGCCGCTTCCACGCGGCGCAGGTCGCCAACGTCATCACCTACCGGGCGCCGTCGGCGATCCGCGACGCCGCGAAGGCGCTCGGCCACAGTCCGGGACAGCAGGACGCCTACGGCAAGCTCGTGGACCGCTGGGGCGGGGTCGCCGCCACGAAGCAGCAGGCCGCCGGGGCGATCCCGGACGACGTCCTCGACCTGGCCGCGCGGCTCGAGGACTTCCCGCGCCACCTCGGCATCCACTCCGGCGGCATGGTGCTTTCGAAGCAGCCGGTGTCCGAAGTGGTCCCGGTCGAGTGGGCGACCATGAAGGACCGCAGCGTCCTGCAGTGGGACAAGGACGACTGCGCCACCGTCGGGCTGGTCAAGTTCGACCTGCTCGGCCTCGGCATGCTTTCGGCGCTGCACCACATGATCGACCTCGTCGCCGAACACCACGGATCCACAGTGGACATCGGCAAGCTCGATCTGGCCGACCCGGCGGTGTACGACATGCTCTGCGAAGCCGACGCCGTCGGCGTGTTCCAAGTGGAATCCCGCGCTCAGCTGGCCACGCTGCCGCGGCTGCGGCCCCGGGAGTTCTACGACCTCGTCGTCGAAGTCGCGCTGATCCGGCCGGGCCCGATCCAGGGCGGCTCGGTGCACCCCTACATCCGGCGCCGCCGTGGTGACGAGGAGTGGGAACACGCGCACCCGCTGCTGGCCGCGTCACTGGACCGCACCCTCGGCGTGCCGCTGTTCCAGGAGCAGGTGATGCAGATGGCGGTCGACGTCGCGAGCTTCACCCCGGCCGAGGCCGACCAGCTGCGCCGCGCCATGGGCGCCAAGCGCTCCAGCGCCAAGATGAAGGCGCTGATGGCGCGGTTCTTCCGCGGCTGCGAAGCCAACGGCCTCGACCGCGAGCTGGCCACCCGGATCTTCGAGCAGATCCACGCCTTCTCCGGCTACGGCTTCCCCGAAGCGCACTCGATGTCCTTCGCGCTGCTCGTGTACGCGTCCGCGTGGTTCAAGCGTTACTACCCGGCCGCGTTCTGCGCCGGGCTGCTGCGCGCCCAGCCGATGGGCTTCTACAGCCCGCAGTCCCTGGTCGCCGACGCCCGGCGGCACGGCGTGCGCGTCCGCGAACCCGACATCAACACCAGCCTCGCCGGCGCCACCCTCGAACCGGACGCCGGCAGCACCGGCGGCGTCGCGCTCCGGCTCGGCCTCGCCGCGGTCCGCCACTTGGGCGACGACGTCGCCGACCTGATCGTGGCCGACCGGGATGCGCACGGTCCGTACACGAGCATCGGCGACCTGACCCGCCGGGTGCAGCTGAAGAAGAACGCCGCGGAGGCGCTGGCCACGGCCGGGGCGTTCAGCGGCTTCGGCGGCGACCGGCGCCAGGACCTGTGGGCGGCCGGCGCGGCGGCGGCGACCCGGCCCGGTCACCTGCCCGGCCTCGCCCCGGGCCTCGACGCACCGGCCTTGCCGGGGATGACGCGCCTGGAGGTGACGGCGGCGGACCTGTGGGCGACGGGTGTGTCCCCGGACAGCCACCCGGTGGAGTACCTGCGTGAACTCCTGGCCGAGCGCGGGGCGATCACGGTCGCCGAGCTCATGCGGACCGCGGACGGGACGCGCGTGTGGGTCGGCGGCGCGGTCACCCACCGCCAGCGCCCCGCGACCGCGGGCGGGATCACCTTCCTCAACCTCGAAGACGAGACCGGGATGGCCAACGTCCTCGTCTCGCCCGGGCTCTGGCAGCGGCAGCGGCTCGTCGCCCGCACGAGCGCGGCGCTGCTGATCCGCGGGCTGGTCCAAGCGGGCGAAGGTGTGGTCACGCTGGTGGCCGACCGCGTCGAAAACCTCGATCTTTCGATGCGGACCGGGCCCTCGCGCGACTTCCGTTGACTTCGGGCGCCTCCGGCGCAAGTGCAGGATCTCACTGCCGTGTCGTGATCGTGGCCGAATCGGCAGGTTGCGCTTGCGGCCGGGAGGATTCCCCGGGCGTGGACTTCGCCAGCCACAAGCCGGTGAACGCGGCGCCGGCCACGGTGACGACGCCGGCCGCGACGAAGGCACTGTCAAGGCCGGCCTCGAAGGACGCGCCACCGGATTCCCGGCTGCGGACGATCGCTCCGAGCACGGCCACGCCGAGCACCGCGCCGATCTGCCGGGTGGTGCTGCTGATGCCCGAGGCGAGCCCTCCCTCCTGCGTGCTGACCGCTTGGATGGCGGCGCTGGTCAGCGGGGACATGGTCAGTGCGAAACCGATCCCGACGACGGCCAGCCGCCACCACACGTTCCCGTAGGCGGTGTCGGCGTGCGCGAAGCCCAGCGCCAGCAGCCCCAGCCCGGCCAGCGCCAGCCCGACGGTGACCACGATCCGGACGCCGTACTTGGCGGCGAGCCGGCCCGCATACGGGCTGACGACGACCATGGCGAGGGAGGCGGGCAGAGTCTGCAGCCCAGCGCGCAGGATCGAACTTCCCTGGACGTACACGAAGAACTGGGAGAAGAAGAACGCCGAGCCCATCAGGCCGAATCCCACCACGACCATGGCCGTGTTGGACACCGTGAACAGCCGCTGCCGGAACAGCCGCAGCGGCAGCATCGGTGCCGATCGACGTGCTTCGACGGCGACGAAGGCGGCGAGCAGCACCGCCGCGGCGACGAAGCTGCCCAGGATCACCGGCGAGGTCCAGCCGAGGGAACCGCCTTCGATCAGCCCGTAGGTCAGCGCGCCCACGCTCAGGACGGACAGCACCGTCCCGGGTGTGTCGATAGCCGGTGCGCTCGGATTGCGGGACTCGATCAGGATGCGCAGACCGGCCAGCAGCAGAACCGCGCCGATGGGCGCATTGACGAGGAAGATGGCCGGCCAGCCGAAGGCATCCACCAGCAGGCCACCGGCCAACGGTCCGGCGGCCAGTCCGATCCCGCTGAATCCGGCCCACAGGCCGATCGCCTTGACTCGTTCCTGTGGAACGGGATGCGCGGCAGCGAGCAGAGCCAGCGAGGCAGGGCTCAGCGCGGCGGCACCGATGCCCTGCGCCACCCGTCCGGTGATCAGCCAGCCGATCGAAGGGGCGACGGAGCACAGCACGGACGCGACGGTGAACACCGCGACCCCGGCCAGGAACACCCGTTTGCGGCCGAACCGGTCGGCGAAGACGCCGCCGGACAGCAACAGCATGGCGACCAGCAGCACGTAGGCATCGACGATCCATTGCAGACCAGTCAGCTGGGTGTGTAACCGCAGCTGCATATCGGGCAATGCCGCACTGACGATCGTACTGTCGAGCAGCACCATGAACTGACCGAGGCAGGTCACTGTCAGCAATGCCGCCCGGCTCGATCGAACACCTCCTGCCACGGGCGATCCAGCCTTCGTCGCGCTGTCGTGTGCGGCCAACGACTTTCCTCCTCGATCGCGATGGGGCGCTCTCGCCCCGCTCGATAGTTCGACTATACCGAACTATCGAATGATGAGGTATCGTCGAGGCATGCGGCCAGTACCCCAGCCCGCGCGCGAGTCGCTGACGCTCGCGCCGGTGTTGCATGCGCTAGGTGACCCCACACGCTTGGAGTTGGTGCTGCGAGCCTGGGCCAGTCCCGAGTCGACTTGTTCCGCTCTTGCCGAGGGTTTGGAAGTGCCGCCGTCGACGCTGACCAACCACTGGCGCATCCTGCGCGAGGCCGGACTGATCAGCATGACCGTCGACGGCAGGCACCGGCGGATTCGACTACGGGCCGACGATCTACGCGACCGCTTCCCGGACCTGCTTGATCCGATCCTCCGCCTCGCCGCGGCCGAGCCACCGGACAGCGGTCAGGTGTGAGGTCGTTCCTCGATGTCCGGGACGGTTCTCGCCGGTCCGCCGGACGACATTGTGATCGCTGCCCTCGTAGGAATGGCTCATGTCGATCGTGACGCTGAGGCCGACGCCGGCCAGTCCTCGCCAGGCCGGCAGCCGCATCGGCCGTGGGTCGCTCAACGCGTCGTGCAGGTAGTGCGCCAGGCTCTCGGCCGGCGACAGGCCGGGTTCGGCGAACCCGTCACGGCGGTGCAGCCAGGCCTGCTGCACCGCCGCATCGAGCAACGCCGCCCGGGTGCGCTCGGCGTCGACCACCCGCTCCTGCGGCCCGGGGGAACGCCGTCGAGCGGGACCGGACCTGTCGCGCGCACCGAGTACGGCGGACGTCACGGGAAGCGGATCCGCCGCCAAGATCGGTCGCGCGCGGCAGATGAGCCCGGGGCGAGTTTCGAACGAGTCGATCGAGGGTTCCGGCGCCGGTGCGCGTGCCGTTGATGCAGGCCGGCCCCTTGTCGGCTTCCGTTGACTTCGGGCCCCCTCGGTGGTTCGCTCCTGAGAGCGCTCCCAGTCATCCGTTCGTGCCCGACGAAGTGAGGATGGACCTTCATGACAGCTCGACGTCTGCGCTGGGCAGCGTGGCCGGTGCTCGCCGTGCTCGCCGCGGTCATCCCGGCGGCCGGTACCGCCGGGGCGGCGACGGCGCCCACGGCGACGGTCACCGTCAACGCCCGAGCCGGGCTGGCGACCATGCCGGACACCGGGATCGGCATCAACCACGCGGTCTGGGACAGCCAGCTGGGGACCGCCGAGGTGGCCGATCTCTTCGGCGCCGCCGGTGTCCGCACCATGCGCTACCCCGGTGGTTCCTACGGCGACATCTACCACTGGAAGGACAACACCGCGCCGGGCGGGTACGTGGCGCCGAACACCGATTTCGACACCTTCATGGGCGGCGTCCGGAGAGCCGGGGCCCAGCCGATCATCATCGCCAACTACGGCACCGGTACGCCGGAGGAAGCCGCGGACTGGGTGCGGTACGCCAACGTCACCAAGGGATACGGCGTCAAGTACTGGGAAATCGGCAACGAGCTGTACGGGAACGGGCACTACGGGGCGAACTGGGAAGCGGACAACCACGCGGACAAGAGCCCGGCGGCCTACGCCAACGGCGTCGTCGCCTACGCCGACGCGATGAAGGCCGTCGACCCGGGCGTCAAGATCGGTGCCGTGCTGACCACGCCGGCGAACTGGCCGGACGCCATCGTCGGCTCCGGCGACACCGCGAGCTGGAACCAGACCGTGCTGTCGATCGCGGGCCCGCACATCGACTTCGTCATCCTGCACTGGTACCCCACCGGCTCGACGGCGGCGGAAGCCCTCGCCAAACCGGAGCAGATCGACGACATGATCTACCTGACGCGCGAGCAGATCGCCCGGTACGCGGGCCCGGACGCCGGCCGGATCGGCATCTCGATGACCGAAACCAACACGCCGGTCGGCATGAACACCCAGCCCGGCGCGCTGTTCGCCGCCGACACCTACAGCTCGCTGCTGGCGAACGGCGTGTTCACGATCGACTGGTGGGACACGCACAACGGGCCGACAAAACTGTCCACTGTGGCCGGTTATCCGGACTACGGCGACGGCGGCATCCTCTCCAGCGGCACGTGCCTGGAAGGCGGCGCCTGCGAACCGCCGCTCAACACGCCGTTCGCGCCCTACTACGGCCTGAAGATGCTGAGCACCTTCGCCCACCCCGGCGACCAGTTCGTCCGCGCCGCGGCGGACGACCCGCTCGTCGGCGCGCATGCCGTCCGGCGGCCGAACGGCGACCTCGCCGTGCTGCTGCTCAACAGGGACGCCGACCAGGCCAGGACGGTGACGCTGGACTACGCGGGCTACACACCGGCGGCGGGCGCACCGCAGGTGTTCACCTTCACCAACGGCGCAACGGCCGTTTCGGAATCGGCGTCCGGGACGAGCACGTCCCAGACGCTGCCGCCGTATTCGCTCACCACGTTGGTGCTGCACCCGGCGGCCACCGCGTCCGGCGCGCCCGGAAGCCCCGGCCGCCCGACCGGGACGGCGACCGACCGCACCGCGACGATCAGCTGGCCCGCGGCCGCGCCCGGCGCCCACCCGATCGCGAAGTACGAGGTCCACCGCCAGCTGGGTGCGGTGAGCGAGCAGTGGGGCGAGACCACGGGAACGTCGTTCGACGTCGGCAACCTGGTGCCGGGCACCCGCTACACGGTCAACGTGCTGGCGCGGGACACGGCGGGCAACGTGTCCGCGGCCTCCCCACCGCTGACGTTCACCACCGGCGCACCGGCGGCGAGCAGCTGCACGGTCCGGATGACCGACGTGACCGACTGGGCGAGCGGCTTCGTCGGCGGCATCCATGTAGCGGGCACCGGCGTGACGGGGGACTGGACGCTGACATTCAGCTGGCCGACGGCGCGCCAGAAGCTCACCGGCGGCTGGAACGGCACCTGGGCCCAGAACGGCACAACGGTCACGGTGTCGTCGTCGGCCCCGCCGGCCGCGGGGGTGGACGTCGGCTTCACGGCGGACTACGGCGGGCCGAACATCTTCCCGACGGCGTTCAGGTTGAACGGCGTCCTCTGCGCGGCGGGCTGAACTGTGTGATCACGTGGCTCGGTTGGTGCGGGCCGACCAAACCCGGCGGCCGGGAACCGACCGCCGACTGAAAATCCCACCGGAGGGGACCACGGCAAAAAGACAAAAGAATGTCCTCGCCGGACGGCAGGCTCCGGGATGACCCCTCCGAGCGCTGTCTCCTCACCTTCTGGAGGTGTGCCGCTAAGTGGTCATCCCGTCGCCTGATTGAGGCCTTTCACGGCCTCGGGCGACGGGATGACCACCCCGCTCTTTTGGTGGGGCAGGCAGGCTGGGGCTCACGGGTGGCGGATCAGCTTCTCGGCCACCCACTCCGCCACACCCTCCGGATACGGGTCCGCCAGCCCGAGCACGAAGTGCCCGAAGCCCGCCTCCGCCGCCTCGGCGATCTTTCCCCGCGTTGTCTCCGGCCGCTCGTAATCCACCGGGAGGAAGATCGACCGCGTGATCTCCGCCGGGTCGCGGCCGATCTCCGTGCAGTACTTGTCCAGCAACCGGCTTCTCGCCGCCAGGTCCGAGATGTCGCCGCCGCCTGGGATGTTCCACAGGTTTGCGTGCTCTGCCACCACTCGGAGCGTTGCGCTCGCCCGGCCGCCGATCATGATCGGGGGGTGTGGGCGCTGCACCGGCCGCGGGTTGCCGAAAGCTCCCTTCAACGATACGTGCTCGCCCGCGAAGTCGAACGGCTCCGGAGATGTCCACAAGCGACGGATCACCGTGCACGCCTCCGCCAGCGCCGCGACCGCGTCGTCCTGGCTGTGGTACGGCAGGCCGTGCCCGTCGTACTCCCGCCGGGCCAAGGGGTGGCTGGGCCGGGAGCCCGCGCCGATGCCGAAGTCGAGGCGGCCGCCCGACACGATGTCGACCGTCGTGGCGATCTTCGCCAGCATCGCCGGCGGCCGGAAGCGGTTGCTGGTGACCAAAAGGCCGATGCGCATCCGCGACGTCTGCGCCGCCAGCGCCGAAAGCAGCGTCCAGCCTTCGAAGATCGGCCCGTCCGGGTCGCCGGCGATCGGCATCAGGTGGTCGAACAGCCACGCGTGCTCGATCTCCGGCACCGTGTCCGCTTCGCGCCAGACGCGCAGGATCTCGTCGTAACCGACCTGCTGCGGTGCGGTCAGGATGCCGAAGCTCATCGGCGCCGCCGCAGGGCCGGGTCGAGCAGCGACGGCGGCGTGTCGAACTTCTCCTCCGGCGCCAAGTCCACACCGGGCGCGACGACGGCGTCGATCTCGTCGAGGACGTCCGCCGGCAGCACGGTGTCGGCCGCGGCGAGCTGGGAACGCAGGTGGTCGAGCGTCCGCGGGCCGATCAGCGCGCTCGTCACGCCGGGGTGGGCGGTGACGAAGCCGAGCGCGAGCTGGATCAGGGTGAGGCCGGCGGCGTCGGCGAGCTTGGCCAGCTTCTCGACGGCGTCGAGCCGGGCCCGGTTGGCCGGGAGGTCGAGGTCGAAGCGCTGCGGGACGACCTTCGCGCGGTTGCCGCTTATTTCCCGGCCCGCGCGGACCGCGCCCGACAGCCAGCCCGAAGCCAGCGGGCTCCAGGCCAGCACGCCCATGCCGTACTCCTCGGTCACCGGCAGCACGTGGGCTTCGATGCCGCGCTGCAGGATCGAATAGCTCGGCTGCTCGGTGACGTACCGGCCGAGGTGGTGCTCGCGGGCGGCCCACTGCGCCTGGACGATGCGGTACGCCGGGAACGTCGAGGACCCGAAGTACCGGATCTTGCCCGCGCGCTGCAGGTCGGTCAGCGCGGAAAGCGCTTCCTCGTCGCTGGTCGCCGGGTCCCAGCGGTGGATCTGGTAAAGGTCGACGTGGTCGACGTCGAGGCGCCGCAGGCTGTCCTCGAGCGCGCGGACCAGCCAGCGGCGCGAGTTGCCGCGGTGGTTGCGCTCGTCGCCCATCGGCATGGTCGCCTTCGTGGCCAGCACGAGGTCGTCGCGGCGGCCGGCGATCGCCTTGCCGACCATCACCTCCGACTCGCCCTGGCCGTACATGTCGGCGGTGTCGATCAGGTTGATCCCGGCTTCGAGCGCGGCGTCGACGATGGCGGTGGCCTCGTCCTGGGAGGTGTTCCCGATGGCGCCGAAGTTCATCGCGCCGAGCGCGAGGGTGCTGACCTGGACACCGGTGCGGCCCAAGGTGCGGTACTGCATGGAAGAGTGCCTCCGTGAGAGGATGAGCAAACGGAACGTTGCTCCGCTAACGATACGGAACATCGCTCCGCTTAGCAAGGAGGGTCGGTGGGCGAGCGCAAACCCAAGCGGGCGGATGCCCGGCGCAACGAAAAGGCGCTGCTCGACGCGGCGGCCGCGGTCTTCGTCGCGTCCGGCGTGGACGCGCCGGTGCGCGACATCGCGGCGAAGGCCGGGGTCGGGATGGGCACGATCTACCGCCACTTCCCGACCAGGGCCGACCTGATCATCGCCGTCTTCCGGCACCAGGTGGACGCCTGCACCGAGGCGGGGCCGGCCCTGCTGGCTTCGAACGAATCGCCGTACGCGGCGCTGGCGCAGTGGATCGACCTGTTCGTCGACTTCCTGGTCACCAAGCACGGGCTCGCCGGGGTGCTCCAGTCCGACAACGCCGGCTTCGGGTCGCTGCACGCTTATTTCCTGGACCGGCTGGTCCCGGTGTGCGCCGAGCTGCTCGACGCGGCGGCCGCGGCGGGCGAGATCCGGGCCGAGGTGGCGCCCCTGGACCTCATGCGCGGGGTCGGCAACCTCTGCGTCGGCGCGGACGACCCCCGCTACGACGCGCGAGGGATGGTGAAGCTCCTCGTCGCGGGGCTGCGGTGCGGCACCATGGACGGATGACGGCGTGGCGGGAGTTCGAAGCGGCGGAACCGGAGTTCGCGCGGCGGGTGCGCGCGTTGTTCGACGCGCACAAGCACAAGACGATCGCGACCCTGCGGGCGGACGGCTCGCCGCGGATCTCGGGGATCGAAACGGTCTTCGAGGACGGTGAGCTGACCTTCGGGTCGATGCCGAACGCGCGCAAGGGCGCGGACCTGCGGCGTGACCCGCGGTTCGCGCTGCACAGCGCGACGGTCGACCCCGTCGAGGGCGGGGAAGCGCAGTGGCCGGGCGAGGCGAAGATCGCCGGCCGGGTGCGCACCGAGGACGGCGAGCGGTTCGTCGCCGACGTCGCCGAGGTCGTGCACACCCACCTGAACGAGGCGGCGACGCTCCTGGTCGTCGAGTGGTGGACGCCCGAAGGCGGCCTGCGCAAGGTCGAGCGCGAATAAGCCCGGTCCGTCCGGTTCCGGATCGGCCTGTCCCCACAGATTAAGTCAACTGCTTGACTTAATCGTGGATCGTCGCCATTCTCGGGACAGGGGACATTCACCAACGAGAGGCCCGTGATGACGCCAAGCCACCCCGGATCGCTGCCGCGTTTCCCGTTCGAGGCCGCCACCGCGCTGGAGCCGCCCGCCGAGTGGGCCGAGTTCCGCGAGAAGTGCCCGGTCGCGCGGGTCGCGCTGGCCAGCGGGGACGAAGCCGCCCTGATCACCCGCTACGACGACGTCAAGACGGTCCTGTCCGACCCGCGGTTCACCCGGCCGACGCCCGCGGACAACGCGGCCCGCGTCGCCGACACCGAGTCGGGCGGGGTGTTCAACAGCGAGATGGCGTCCGTGCTGCCGCAGCACGGCGAGGCGCACCTGAAGTGGCGGCGCCTGCTCGGGAAGTGGTTCACCGCCAAGCGGATGACCGCGCTGCGGCCGGGCATGGCGGCGATGGCCGAGCAGCTCATCGACGAGATGGTCGCGAAGGGGGCGCCCGGTGACCTCAAGGCGGGCCTCGCGTTCCCGCTGCCCGTCTGGGTCATCTGCGACATGCTCGGCGTGCCGGACACCGACCGCGACCGGTTCGCCCACTGGTCCGACGTCATGCTCAGCATGACCCGCTACACGCAGGCCGAGTTCGACGCGGCGCAGGCGGAGTTCGGCCGGTACATGGGTGCGCACATCGCGACCAAGCGGGCCGAGCCGGGCGAGGACATCCTCAGCGCGCTGATCGCCGAGGGTGCCGGCTGGTCCGACGCGATGCTGACCGCCACCGGCATCGGCCTGCTCATCGCCGGCCACGAGACCACCGCGAACATGATCGCCAAGATGACGGCGATGCTGCTGGCCGACCGCAGCCGCTGGGAGCAGCTGCTGGCCGACCCGTCGCTGGTGCGCACGGCGGTCGAGGAGGCGCTGCGGGCGGACGCCAACGCGGGCGTGGGCATGCAGCGCTACCTCACCGAAGAGTTCGAGGTGGGCGGCACGGTGCTGCCCGCGGGCACCACGGCGATGTGCAGCATGGCGGCGGCCAACCGCGACGAGGGCGCGTTCGAAAACGCCGCCGTGATGGACCTGACCCGCAGCCCGAACCCGCACCTGGCCTTCGGCGCCGGCGCGCACGCGTGCCTCGGGCAGCCGCTGGCGCGCACCGAGCTCCAGGTGGTGCTGGAGGTGCTGCTGCGCAAGCTGCCGACACTGGAGCTCGCGGTCCCTGCGGACGAGCTGCGCCGGGTCGAGGGCCTCGCGGTCGGCGGGCTGCGGGAACTGCCCGTCCGCTGGTGACGCGCGGGGATTTCTGCGTGGACGGCGGCCGGCCGGGCCGGGGACGCGCGGGCTCCTTGGCGACCACGGCGGGCCGGGCCGAACGCACCCGGGCGACGAGGGAGCGGATCCTGGTCGCGGCGGAACGCCTCTACGCCGAGCACGGCGTGCTGGCCGTTTCGAACCGCCAGATCAGCGAGGTGGCCGGGCAGGGCAACAACACCGCCGTCGGGTACCACTTCGGCACCCGGGCCGACGTCGTGCGGGCCATCGTGCGCAGGCACTCCGGGCCGATCGAACGGCTGCGCCACCGCCGGCTCGAAGACCTCGACGGCCGCGCGCCGCTGCGGGAGTGGCTCGGGTGCCTGGTCCACCCCACCACCGAGCACCTGGCGCGGCTGGGCACGCCCACCTGGTTCGCCCGGTTCGCCGCCCAGGTGATGACCGAACCGTCGCTGCGCGCGGTCATCGTCGAGGAAACGCTGACGTCGCCGTCGCTGGCGCGGACCATCGCGGGGCTCTACCGGTGCCTGCCCGGGCTGCCCGCGGAAGTCCGCGCCGAACGCAACGACATCACCCGCCTCGTGCTGATGCACGCGCTGGCCGAGCGGGAACGCACCCTCGCCGAAGGCGAAGGCACCCCGAGGGCTGGCTGGCGCGACACCGCCACCGCCCTCACCGACGTACTGGCCGGGCTGTGGCTCGCGCCGGTCACCGAATGACTCCGACGAAAGGAACCGCCGTGAAGGTCACCGTGGAGGAAGCCAAGTGCTGCGGCGCCGGCACCTGCGTCATGCTCGCCCCGGACGTGTTCGACCAGCGTGATGACGACGGCATCGTCATCCTGCTCGACGAGCACCCCGCCGAAGCGCTGCACGCGGCCGTCCGCGAGGCGGCGAGCGTCTGCCCGGGTGTCGCGATCTCGGTCAGCGAGGAGGCGTGATCGGCGAGGTCCTGGTCGTCGGTGCCTCGGCTGCCGGGCTCGCGACCGTGGAAGCCCTGCGCCGCAAGGGGTACGTGGGCCGGGCGACCGTGCTGGGCGCCGAACCGCACCTGCCGTACGACCGGCCGCCGCTGTCCAAGCAGGTCCTCGGCGGCAGCTGGCCGCCCGAGCGGACGCAGCTGCGCACCGCGGACGCACTGTCCGCATTGGACACCGAGTTCGTGCTCGGCGACCCGGCGGTGCGGCTGGACGCCGCCGCGCGGACCGTCCACACCGCCGCCGGGCGGACCCTCGCCGCGGACGCGGTCGTGCTCGCCACCGGGCTCCGGCCGCGCACCCTGCCCGGGCAGGACGGCCTCGGTGGTGTCCACGTGCTGCGCACCCTCGACGACGCGCTGGCCCTGCGCGCGGACCTCGCGCCGGGCAGGCGGGTGGTGGTCGTCGGGGACGGCGTGCTCGGCGCGGAGATCGCCGCCACCGTGTGCGCGGCGGGCGTGCCGGTCACCCTGGCCGGCCCCCAGGCCGCGCCGCTGGCCTACCAGTTCGGCCCACTGGCGGCCGGGCTGCTCGCCGAGCTGCACGCGAGCCGGGGCGTCGAGCTGCGGCTCGGCTCCGCGGTCACCGGGCTGGCGGCGGACGACGGCCGGGTCACCGGGGTGCGGCTGGCGACCGGCGAGGTGCTGCCCGCCGACGTCGTCGTGGTCGCCTTCGGGGCCGCGCCGGCGACGGAGTGGCTGGCGGGCAGCGGGGTGCTGTGCGACAACGGCGTCGTGTGCGACTCCCGGTGCCGGGCGGCGGAGGGCGTCTACGCCGCCGGCGACGTCGCCCGCTGGCACCACGAGGGGCTCGACGTGCTGCTGCGGCTGGAAAACCGGACCAACGCCACCGAACAGGCGGTCGCCGTCGCGGGGAACGTCCTCGGCGAAGACCGCCCGTACACGCCGGTGCCCTACTTCTGGACCAACCAGTTCGACGCCCGGATCCACGTGCACGGCACGCCGTCCGCGGCCGCCGAAGTGTCCGTTGTGGAGGGTGAGCCGGGTGCGGGCCGGTTCGTGGCCGAATACCGCGAGGACGGCCGCGTCACCGGGGTGCTCGGGTGGAACATGCCCAAGCAGGCCCGGCTTCACTCCACGGTGACGGACTTGGCCAGGTTGCGCGGCTTGTCGATGTCGTAGCCCAGTGTCAGCGCGGCGTGGTAGGCGAGCAGCTGCAGCGGGATGGTCAGCAGGACCGGGTCGAGCTCCGGCTCGGTCTTGGGCACCACGATCCGCGGGACGTCGAGCTCGCCGAAGTCGACGTCTTCGTGGGTCACCGCCAGCACCGCGCCACCCCGGGCCTTGATCTGCTGGACCGCGGCCAGGTTGCGCCCGGTCAGTTCGTCCGACGGCACGACGGCGACCGTCGGGAGCGCTTCGTCGATCAGGGCGAGCGGGCCGTGCTTGAGCTCGGAGGTCTGGTACGCCTCGGCGTGGCGGTAGGAGATCTCCTTGAACTTCTGCGCGCCTTCGCGGGCCACCGGGTAGCCGCGGACGCGGCCGACGAAGAACAGGCTCTTCGCGGCGGCGACGGTCTTGGCGTGCTCGGCGATCTCCGGCTCGAGGTCCAGGACGGCCTTGATCTGGCCGGGCAGCGCGCGGATCGCGTCGATGATCCGCTGACCGTCCGCATTGGACAGATCGCGGACCCGGCCCAGTGCCAGCGCGATCAGCGCGAACCCGACGGCCATGTTGGTCAGCGCCTTGGTCGAGGCGACCGCGATCTCCGGGCCGGCGTGCAGGTAGACGCCGCCTTCGCAGGCGCGGGCGATCGTCGACCCGACGACGTTGACCAGGCCGGCCACCCGGCCGCCCTTGCGCTTGATCTCCTCGACGGCGAAGGCGGTGTCGATCGTCTCGCCGGACTGGCTGACCGCGATGTAGAGCGTGTCGGCCTCGATGATCGGGTTGCGGTAGCGGAACTCCGACGCGGCTTCGGCGTCGGCCGGGATCCGCGCGAGTTCTTCGATCATCGTCGCGCCGATCTGGCCGACGTAGTAGGCGGACCCGCAGCCGAGGATCTTCACCCGGGCGAACCCGCGCAGCTCCCGCGGCGTCAGGTTGAGCCCGTCGAGGCGGGCGACGCCGAACCGGTCGTCGAGGCGGCCGCGGATGATCCGCTCGACGGATTCGGGCTGTTCCTGGATCTCCTTGGCCATGTAGTGCGGGTAGCCGCCCAGGTCGAGGTCCTCGGCGTCGATGTCGATCTCGGTGGCCGGCTTGGTGGTGTCGCTCTCGTCGACGGTGAAGGTGCGGTAGCCGGTGGCGAAGACGGTCGCGAACTCGCCGTCGTCGAGGTGCGCGGCCTGTGAGGTGTGCCGGACCAGCGCGGCGAGGTCGCTGGCGACGAACATCTCCCGCTCGCCGACGCCGATGATCAGGGGCGAGCCGTTGCGCGCGATGACCAGGCGGTCCGGGTGCGCGCTGTCGGTGACGGCGATCGCGTACGTGCCGGTGATCCGCGAAACCGCCTCCACGACGGCGTCTTCGAGCGTCTCGGCGGCCGAGCGCGCGATCAGGTGGGCGAGGACCTCGGTGTCGGTCTCGGAGGTGAGGGTGACGCCGGCGTCGGCGAGCTGGGCGCGCAGCGCGTCCGCGTTGTCGATGATGCCGTTGTGGACCACGCAGATCCGGCCGTCCTCGGACGTGTGCGGGTGGGCGTTGGCCTCCGACGCGGGCCCGTGCGTGGCCCAGCGCGTGTGCCCGATGCCCGCCTTGCCGGTGAGCCGCTTGGGCAGCGCGGCGGCGAGGTTGCGGACCCGGCCGACGACGCGGTGGACCTGCGGGGTGCCCTTCGCGCCGAGGACGGCGATGCCCGCGGAGTCGTACCCGCGGTACTCGAGCCGCGTCAGGCCTTCCAGGAGGATGGGGGCGGCGTTCTGGCCGCCGATGTAGCCGACGATCCCGCACATGGGGAGACCTCTTCCTAGCCGTAGATGATGCGGCGCAACTGCCGCTCGGAGAGGACGGGCGCGGCCACCAGCCGCCCGCGGAGCTCGGCGGCGATCAGGGGGAAGATCTCGGGGTTCTTCCGGCCCTGTGCCTGCAGCTCGGCGTGCCGGCGGCGCACGTAGTCCTCGGTGGGAGTCCGGTAGAAGGCCAGGACGTCGTCGACGACGCGGGCGGCGACCCCGGGTGGCAGCCCGGTGGACGCGGCCACGCGCTCGACGATGTCGGTGTCTTCCACGCCGGCCATCATGCCTCGCCGAGCCGCGAACCCCAAATTCTTGCCCGAAATCGGGCAAGTTCTAATTGGTTGGACAGTTTCCGCGGCCCCGGGCGAGGGTGGAGGGCGTGCGACAGGACGAGATTTGGGACGCCGAGACCGCCGAGCGCTACGACACCCCGGGCGAGGGCGTGTTCGCGCCGGAGGTCGTGGAGCCGATGGTTTCGCGCCTGGCCGCGCTGGCGGAGGGCGGCCGGGCCCTGGAGTTCGCGATCGGCACCGGCCGGGTCGCGATCCCGCTCGCGGAGCGGGGAGTGGACGTGGCCGGCATCGAGCTGTCCGAGCCGATGCTCGACCGGCTGCGGCGCAAGGCAGCGATCCCGGTGGTCGCCGACGACATGGCGACGACGCGGGTCGAGGGCCGGTTTTCGCTGGTCTACCTGGTGTACAACACGATCGGCAACCTGCTGACCCAGGACGAGCAGGTGGAGTGCTTCCGCAACGCGGCCCGCCACCTCGACCCGGGCGGCCGGTTCGTGATCGAGCTGGGCGTCCCGGAGCTGCGCCGGCTCCCGCCGGGCCAGGACGCGCTGGTGTTCCGGTCCGAGGCCGGGTACGCCGGGATCGACACCTACGACACCGTGCGCCAGCACCTGGTGTCCCACCACTTCACCTTCGGGTCGGGACGGCAGGCGCGGCTGAGCCGCTGCCCGCAGCGCTACATCTGGCCGGCCGAGCTGGACCTGATGGGCCGGCTGGCCGGGTTCGAGCTGGAGTCCCGCCACGCCGACTGGGTCGGCGGGGAGTTCACCGCCGAGTCGCGCTCACACGTCTCCGTCTACCGGCTGCGCTGATCGCTTCGACCAGCGGAAGCCGCACGCTCGCGTGCGGGATGATCCCCAGCTCGGCCAGCTCGGCCTTGGCGTTCGCCGCGCCCGTGCCGGCGCGCATGATCGTGTCCGTCAAGGGAATCAGGGCTTCTTGGATCGCTCGCGCCCGATCGAGGTCACCGTCGCGGACGGCGTCGATCAGCTCGGCGGTGCGGTCGGCCGCCACGTTCGCCACGACGCTGACCAGGCCCGTGGCCCCGCACGCCAGGTACGGCAGGTTGAGCTCGTCGATGCCGCAGTAGTACGCCAATGACGTCCGGGACATCACCGTCATCGCCTCGAACAGGTCGCCCTTGGCGTCCTTGACCGCCCGGATCCGGGGGTGGCCGGCCAGCTCGGTCAGGGTGGCCGGCGCCATCGCGACGCCGGTGCGCGCGGGCACGTCGTAGAGCATCACCGGCAGCTCGGTGGCGTCCGCGACCGCCACGCAGTGGGCGATCACCCCGGCCTGCGTCGGCCGGGAGTAGTAGGGGCAGACCAGCAGCAGCGCGTCGGCGCCGGCCGCCTCGGCTTCGCGGGCGCGGCGGACGCTCGCCGCCGTGTCGTAGGTGCCGACGCCGGCGATCACGCGCGCGCGGTTCCCCGCCTGTGCCGCCACGGCCCGGACCAGGCCCGCGGACTCGGCGTCGGAAAGGGTGGGGGACTCGCCGGTGGTCCCGCCGACGACGAGGCCGTCGCATCCCGTGGCCAGCAGGTGGTCGACGAGCCGGGTGAGGCCGGGTTCGCTGAGCGCGCCGCCGGGCTCCATGGGGGTCACCATCGCGACGAGGTTGGTGCCGAATTCGGTCATGTGCCGACCGTGCCCGGCCTGACTGCTGCGGTCCAGCGATGCTTTTTTGCCGGTATTGCGTAGCCTGGCTTCATGATCGAGGTGGGTGCGCTGCGGGCGCTGCGCTCGGTGGCGGCGCTCGGGACGCTGGCGCGGGCGGCCGAGGAGCTCGGGTTCACCGCGTCGGCGGTGTCGCAGCAGCTCAAACGGCTGGAGCGGCAGGTCGGCGTCCCGGTGCTGGCGCCGGCCGGCCGCGGGGTGGTGCTGACCCCGGCCGGCCAGGCGATCGCCGACTCGGCCCCGGAGGTGTTCCACGCGCTGGAGCGCTGCGCCGAAGCCGCGCAGTCGGTGTCGGAAGGCGCGCCGCGCGGCACGCTCCGGGTGGTGGCCTTCTCGACGGCGATCCGCGGCCTGCTCGCGCCGATCATTCCCCGGCTGGCGTACCCGGAGTTGCGGGTGGAGCTCACCGAGCAGGACCCCGACGAAGGGTTGCGCAGCGTCGGCGCGGGAACGGCCGACTTCGCGCTCGTCCACGACGCCGACGGGTTGCTGCCCGCGCCCCTGCCGCCGTCGCTGGTGCGGCGGTGGGTGCACACGGACGTCGGCGACGTGGTGATGAGCCGCACGCACCCGCTGGCCGGGCTCGACGCGCCGGTGGACGCGGTGGCGCTGGCGCGGGAAGCGTGGGTGACCAGCCCGCCGGGAACCGTGTGCCACCAGTGGTTCCGGCGGTTGTTCGCCGACGAGCCCGACGTGCGTCACCGGGTCGACGACTTCGCGACGCAGCTGTCGCTGGTGGCCTCGGGTCAGGTGGTGGCGTTGATCCCGCGCCTCGCGCGCCCGCCGTTGGGGGAGAACCTGATCGCGCGGCCGTTGCGGCGGCCGCCGAAGCGGGAGGTCCACGCGGTGTGGCGGCGGAGTGCCGAGGCGAGCCCGGCGATCCGGGCCGTGCTGGCCGAACTGGGGGCGGCATCGGACGCCGCTTGAGCCGCCCGGCTCGGGGTCGTCACCCCCGGAAGGCGGCTTCGGCGCTCGGATAAGTCGGGAAGAAGTCCGCAAGGCCGATCAGCCCGAGCGTCCGGCTCAGCCGGTCCGGCACCGCGGCCAGCGCGACCCCCGCCCCCGCCGCCTCGGCGAGGTTGCGGGCCGCGATGAGCGCGGACACCCCGCTGGAGTCGCAGAACGTCACCGCGCCCAGGTCCACCACCAGCACGCCGCCGGGCGCCAGGGCCAGCGAGGCCAGCCCGGCGCGGAGGCGGGGTGCGGTGGCCACGTCGAGCTCCCCTTCGACGGTCACCACCGTGCCGGCCTCGGTCGCGCGCGTCGTGACGGAAAACGGGGTGCCGGTCACGGTCGATCGCCTCCGGGAAGCGGGATGCTCAACGCCAGCAGGGCCGTGTCGTCCTCGACGCCGTCGCCGAAGCCGGCGAGCAGGCCGGTCACCGCCGTGATCACCGCGGGGGCCGTCGTCGGCGCCAGGCCGGTCAGGTGCTCCTGCAGCTGCTCTTCGCTGTAGCGGACGCGGCCCTGCGTGCGGGCTTCGGTCAGCCCGTCGGTGTACAGCAGCAGCGTGTCGCCCGGGCTCAGGAAGACGTCCTCGGCGGCGAAGCGCGCGCGGGGCAGCGCGCCCACCAGCTGGCCGCCCGGGACGGGCAGGAACGCGGACGTGCCGTCGGCGCGGATCAGCAGCGCGGGCGGGTGGCCGCCGGTGGCCAGGGTGACCGCCGCACCGTCGTCGCCGGGCCGGAGGTGGCCCTGGATGACGGTGCAGTAGCGCGGATCCGAGCCGCGGTATTCGTGGTGCAGCACCGTGTTGAGGCGGTCCAGCACGGTGGCCGGGTCCGGGTCGTGCACCGCGGCGGCGCGCAGGGTGTAGCGCGCCAGCGACGTCACCACGGCCGCGGCGGCGCCCTTCCCGGAGACGTCGCCGAGGAAGAACCCCCAGGTGTCGCCGGTCAGCGGGAACAGGTCGTAGAAGTCGCCGCCGACCTCGTCGGCCGACGCGGGGTGGTAGTAGGCCGCGACCTGCACCCCGGGCACGTCGGCCAGCGTGGGCGGCAGCAGGGTCTGCTGCAGTGTCCGCGCGAGCCGCTGCACCCGGTCGCGTTCGCGCTCGGCTTCTTCGCGCGCCCGCAGCAGTTCCTGTTCGTAGGCCCGCCGGTCGCGCGCGTCGAAGATCGTGGTGCGGATCAGCTGGGCCCGGCCGTCGGTGCCGGTCTTGACCGTCGAGGTCACCAGCACCGGCAGCCGGCTCCCGTCCGCGGTCTTCAGCTCGAAGGCGACGCCGCCGAGCTCGCCCTGCATGCGCAGGAGCGGCGCGAAGTGCGTCTCGTGGTAGATCCGGCCGCCGACGGTGAGCAGGTCGGCGAACCGGCGCCGGCCGACGACGTCTTCGCGTGCGTAGCCGAGCCAGCCGAGCAGCGTGGTGTTGATCTTCGCGATGGTGCCGTCCAGCAGCGTCGAGAGGTACCCGCAGGGAGCGTGCTCGTAGAGGTCTTCCGCGCTGTCCTCCAAAAGGGCCGAAAACTCCGGGGCGGCACTCTCCTGACCACCCGGGCCGGGGTGGTCCTCGCACATCACGGCCCGCTCACGAACGCCGTGATCGCGGCGGCCGTCGCCTCCGGCGCACTGAGCTGCGGGCAGTGCCCGGTCGCGGCGAGCGTCACGAGGGTGCTGCCGTCGATCTGCTCGTGGGTGAACCGCCCGACCTCGGGCGGGGCGATGGCGTCGTTCGCGCACTCGAGCACCAGCGTCGGCACGGAGACCTTCGCCAGGTCGGCCCGGTTGTCGGAGAGGAACGTCACCCGGGCGAAGACGCGCGCGATCGCGGGATCGGTGCGGCAGAAGCTGTTCGTCAGCTCTTCGCCGAGCTCCGGGCGGTCCGGGTTGCCCATGATCACCGGCGCCATGGTCGCCGACCAGCCCAGGTAGTTCGCCTCGAGCGCGGCGAGCAGCTCGTCGATGTCGGCCCGGCTGAACCCGCCGCGGTAGTCACCGTCGTCGAGGTAGCACGGTGACGGCGTGAGCAGCACGAGCTTGGCGAACCGGTCCGGTTCGCGGTTGGCGGCCAGCACCGCGATCATCGCGCTGACCGAGTGGCCCACCAGCACGACGTCCCGCAAGGCCAGCTCGCGGCAGAGGGCCAGGACGTCGTCGGCGTAGCCGTCGAGGCTGCCGTAGCGCTCGGGGGTCCAGGCGGACGGGTCCGACCGCCCGGCGCCGGTGTGGTCGAACAGCACCACCCGGTACCGCGGCGCGAGTTCCGGGACGACGAGGCGCCACAGGTTCTGGTCGCAGCCGAAGCCGTGCGCGAGCAGGAGGGTGGGGCCGCCTTCGCGACCGGTGACGGTCACGTTGTTCCTGGCGCGCATGCTCACCGCGCACATCCTGCCACCGACCCCGCGGCCACGCGGGCTCAGGCGGGAGACGCTCAGCGGCGCCGCTGGGCGAAGCCGTCGAGCAGGCAGTCGAGGCCGAGCTCGAAGCGGGAGTTCGCGGTGAGGTCCGGCATGTCCTCGAGCCACGCGGCGAGCGAGTCGTCGGCCATCTCGGCCGCGTGGGCCTGCAGGTCCTCGGTCGAGCCGATGGCGAACTGCTCGAGCATCACCAGCTCCCGGCTGACGCTCATCGCCGTGCCGGTGACGTAGTTGTCCAGCAGGGAGGCGTACGCGACGGCGGGTGACAGGCCCGCGCCGTCGAGGACGGTCAGCAGGAAGGCGGCCCGCCGCAGCGTCCGGGGGCCGAACGGCGGCCGGCCGTCCACGAGCTCGGCGTACCAGCGGTGCCTGCCGATCATCGCCCACAGGCTGGTCGCGAGCCCGCGCAGGTCGGCGCGCCAATCCCCGCTGGGGGCGGGTGGCACCGCGACCTCGGCCGATACCTCGTCGAGCATCAGGTCGACGAGGCCGTCCTTGTTCAGGACGTACCGGTACAGCGACATCGGTGTCGACACGCCCAGCGCGTCGGCCACCGCCCGCATGGTCAACGCGGCGACCCCGCCGGTGTCGGCGACCTCGATGGCCGCGCGCACGACCGCGGCGCGGGTCAGCGCGTTCTTCCGGCCCGGGGGCTCCGGGTGGTGCCAGATCAGGCGTGGTGGCATGCGCGGAGTGTACAGCGTACATTTCAAGTGTACGACGTACATTGCGAGGAGGAGCGCATGCGGCTCAGGGGGATCAACTACGACACCGGCTTCGGCGGCGCCGTCGGGGACCGGTCGCGCCGGGCGTTCGAGCCCGCGGTCGTGCGTCGGGAACTGGAGATCATCGCGGCGGACCTGCACTGCAATGCGGTCCGCATCAGCGGCGACGACCCGGACCGCCTCGTCGTGGCCGCGCACGCCGCGATCGACGCCGGGCTGCGCGTGTGGTTTTCGCCGTTCCCGATGGACCTCACCCCGCCGCGGCTGACGCCCTACTTCGCGGAGTGCGCCCGCCGGGCGGAGGAGATCCGGGCGCGGGACCCGGAAACCGTGCTCGTGCTCGGCTGCGAGATGTCGCTGTTCTGCGTCGGTTTCGTGCCCGGCGCCGTCCTGTTCGAGCGGCTGCGCAACGCGGCGGATCCCGCGGCCTGGGCCGGGTTCTCCCACGAGTGGGACTTCGGCACGGTGCTGGCGGACCTCGCCGCGACCGCGCGGCGGCACTTCGGCGGCCAGCTCACCTACGCGGCCGGGGACTGGGAAGAGATCGACTGGGCGGGCTTCGACTTCGCCGCCGTCAACCTGTACCGCTCGGCGGGCAACGCGGGTGACTTCGCCCGGCACGTCCGGGACCACGGAAGCCACGGGAAGCCGCTGGTGATCACGGAATTCGGCTGCTGCACCCACCGGGGCGCGGCCGACGCGGGCGGGACGGGGTGGACGATCGTCGACTTCGAGTCCGACCCGCGCGAGCTGAACGGCGACTACGTCCGCGACGAGGCCGGTCAGGCGGCGTACTTCACCGAGCTGATGGACGTCTTCGAGGCCGAAGGGGTGCACGGCGCGTTCTGGTTCACCTTCGCCGGCTACGAATGCCTGGCCCGGCCCGAGCCGCGGCGCGACCTCGACCTGGCGAGCTACGGCGTCGTCAAAGTCCTCGACGGACGGAGCGGCACGGCGTACCCGGGTCTGACGTGGGAGCCGAAGGAGGTCTTCCGCGCCGTCGCGGCCCGGTTCAGCCGGTGAGCGCTTCCTCCCGGGTGCCCGCGACGGCCAGCGCCTCGTGCAGGCCGGTCAGCCGGAGGGTGCGGCCGACCACGCCGGCTTCGGGGGCGACGACCCGGACCCGGGTGCCGGTGCCGGCCTCGCGGCGCGCCTCGAGCAGGGCCGTGATGCCGATGGAGGCCAGGAAGGACACCTCGGACAGATCGATGACCAGCAGTTCCGGCGCGTCGGCGAGAGCGGTGCTGATGCCGTCGCCGAGCACGGGGGCGCTGAGCAGGTCGACCTCGCCGGCCACGGCCAGCACGACCGCGCCGCCGGAGTGGTGGGCCGTGACGCGCAGGAGGTCCTGGGGCCGGACCTGATGGCCTTCAGCGGTCACGCTCACCCCTGGTCTGCATGCTGGGATCCCTTCTCCGTCGCCGCTCGAGTCCACTCCGGATCGGTACTACCCCGGTCGCCCGACGACGAAACATCCGGCAACGACCCGAACGCCGGTCACCCGGCGGTCGTGCCGCCCAGCGGCATCGCGGGCAGGCCGAGCTTGCGGTGGTCCCACGACCGCGTCCGGTCGACGTCGAGGCGGACGGCGACCCGCTTGGTGAGCATGAACTCGACCATCGGCCGGACCTCCTCGCTGTACGGGCCGTTGTACCGCTCCCAGACGTTGACGCCGACCGCCCACAGCGCGTCCGGGTCGTCGACGATCGTGGCGCGGCCCTCGAGGGCGACCCCGCGCAGCGCGTCGTAGGTGTCGCCGGTTTCGACCATCACGGTGACGCGGGGGTCGCGGCGCAGGTTCACGGCCTTCTGCGACTTGGCCTTGGTTTCGAACCACAGCACGCCGTCGAGCACGGCGTACCACATCGCGACGAGGTGCGGCTGGCCCGACGGGCCGACGGTGGCGAGGGTCGCGACGCGTTGCTCGTCGAGGAACCGGCCGACCTCGTCCGCGGACATGACGACCTGCGCGCGCTGGTTCACCCGTGCTCCTCCGTGAGAGATAGTCCAGAATGAGACTATGTCTCAGAGTGAACCGGAAGGCCTGGCCGTCCGCAAGAGGCGGGCGACGAACGCGCGGATCGCGGCGTCGGCGGCCCGGCTGGCGGGACGCCACGGTGTCACCGGCACGACGGTGGACCACATCGCGGCGGACGCCGAGGTCGCCCGCGCGACCTTCTTCCGCTACTACGACACCAAGGAAAGCGCCGTGGCGGCCGGGATCACCGGCCCGTGGCTGACGCTGGTCACCGCGGCGATCGCCCGGCAGCCGGCCGAGCTGACGCCGAAGGAGGCCCTGGTGGCGGCCTTCGGCGAGCTCGCGGCGGAGTTCCCGGCGCACGAGGACGCGATCCGGGAACTGGCCCGGCTCACCCGGACTTCGGCGACGCTGGCCGCGTGGACCGCGCAGGCGTACCAGCGGTACGAGCGGGCCATCGCGGAGCTGCTGGCGCCGCGGTTCCGGGACGGCGCGGAGCGGGACCCGCGCCCCCGCATGCTGGCGGCCTTGGCGATGGCGGCGGTCCGCATCTCGCTGGACGACTGGGTCGGCGGCGAGGGCGCCCTGCCGGACCTCATCGGCCGCGCGTTGGACGCGATCTCGGTGACCGGATAGGCATCTCGGGTGATTGCCGGGGCGACACGCGTGATCGGAGGGGCATCTCGCGGTCCGGCAAGGCATCTCGCGTGTCTGGAGGGGCATCACGCGGTCTGGCAAGGCATCTCGTGTGTCTGGAGGGGCATTACGCGTGTCTGGAGGGGCATCACGCGTGATTGGGGAGGCATCACGGTGATGGTCGAACCGGGTGGAGTCAGGGCAGGGGCTCGGCTCGGTAGCGCTTGATCCGGTCGGCCAGGTCCCGCGTGGCCGCGTCGCCCGGATGCCGGCCGAGCAGCCGTTCCAGCGGGGCCAGCCGGTCCTTCGGGCGGACCGAGCCCACCTGTCCCGCCAGGTCGAGCGCCTCTTCGCCGATCCGCGTGGCCTCCTCGAAATCGCCTCGCAGTGCGTGGTTCTGGGCCAGCATGATCAACGTCAACGACCGGCTTCGGGTCATGTCGGCCCCATAGCGGTCCGCCGCCTCGGTCAGCTGGGTGACCGCTTCGCCGCTGTGCCGGGCCGCCACCGCGGTGGCCAGCTCGGTGAGGACCGTGCCGCGCATCGCCGCCATGTCCGTTTCGCGGAAGAACGCCTCCCACGGCCTCGGTTCGGGCCACGACCCCGCTTCCGCGAACGCGGCCTCGGCCTCCGCCAGCCGGCTCAGGGCGGCGTGCTCGTCGCCGTCCATCGCGAACGCCCACGCCTCGTTCGCCGTGAGGATCGCCAGCGCCCGGCGGGAATCCGAACGCCGTGCGGCCGCCCGGCCCCGGGCGAACTCGGTCAGCGCGCCGTCGACGTCGTGGCGGTGCAGGTGCACGCGGCCGAGCCGGTAGCGGATGTTCGCCACCAGGCTGTCGTTGCCCGCCTCCGCCGCGATTTCCAGCGCGCGCCCGAACCGGTGGCGCGCCTGTTCGTCGCGGCCGATGTCGAACTCGGTCCAGCCGAGCAGGTTGTGCACGTCGGCCAGCACCGTGTGCAGCCTGCTCCGCAACGGATCCGGGACCGTGCCCCAGTGCAGCAGCAGGCTCGCCGTCTTGACCACCCGGACGGCGTCCCGGCAGAACCCGCCGCCCTGCCGGTAGTCCAGCGCGCGCAGGGTTCCGACGGCCGCTTCCAGCTGGGCGACGTCGGTGTCTTCGATGCTGATCGGAAGCGGGGAGCCATCGCCCATCGTCGTCACCATGACCTCACCTCGCGCAGCGTGCACGCACGTACGGTCCGTTGCCGGCGCTAGGGAAGTACCCAAGACGGGTGCGGCGGAAACGGCCGTCACCCGGCAGGGCGCAGGCGCCGGCCGATCCGAACGGCCCAGACCATGAGTAAGCGCTTTCTCAATGGCGACTTCGGGTCGGAGAAGCGCGAAAGTTTCGGGGGTTTTCACGGCTGGTTGACGCCCGCCGCGGGCGGACCTACCGTGCTGGTACCGGTTCAAGACCGCACTCCGGCCCGCGGGCTCCTCGAACGACCTCGGCAACTCGATCGAAGGAGATCGGATGACCGTGTCCCGCAGCGCCCGCCTCGCGACGGCGGCCCTGGCCCTGGTGACCTTCGTCCTGCCCGTACCCGCGGCTTCGGCCGCGAACTCCCTCACCGTGCTGGGTGCGGACGTCTCGACCGCCCAGCGGGCGCTCGACCTCGGCGCGAAGTACACCGACGCCGCCGGGGTGGCGCGCGATCCCCTCGACATCCTCAAAGGTGCCGGCGTCAACTACGTCCGCCTGCGCGTGTGGCACAACCCGCGCAGCGGCTACAACAACAAGGCCAAAGTGCTGCAGTACGCCCGTGCGGTGAAGGCCAGGGGGCTCAAGCTCCTGGTCGACTTCCACTATTCCGACACGTGGGCCGATCCCGGCACGCAGACCAAGCCCGCCGCCTGGGCGGCGCACCCCATCGGCCGGCTGCAGACCGATGTCCACGACTACACCTATGACGTCTGCTCCGGGCTCAAAGCCCAGGGCACAACACCGGACAGCGTGCAGATCGGCAACGAGATCAACGTCGGCATGCTGTGGAACGACGGAAAGGTCGTCGACAACGACTTCACGAACCTCGGCCTGCTGCTCAAGGCCGGGTACAACGCCACAAAAGCCTGCAACGGCGGCACGCAGGTGATCATCCACACCGCCGACGCCGACAGCGACGCGCACGCCCGCTGGTTCTACGACGGCATCCGGGCGCAGGGCGTCCCGTGGGACATCACCGGCCTGTCCTACTACTGTTACTGGCACGGCACGATGGCGAACCTGGCCGGTGTGGTGTCCGACGTCCGGTCGCGGTACGGCAAGCCGGTCGTGCTCGCCGAAACGGCGTACCCGTACACGACGGCCAACGACGACAGCACGCCGAACGTCATCTCGGCCGCGCAGCCGTGCGCCGGGTACCCGGCCACCCCGGCCGGGCAGGCGGCGAACTTCATCGCGGTCCAGGACACCGCCCGCGCCGCCGGTGCGATCGGGGTCTTCTACTGGGAACCCACCTGGTACGCGGTGAACGGCAACGGCTGGGATCCGGCCGACCTCGCCGGCTCGGGCAACGGCTGGGAGAACCAGGCCGTCTTCGACCGCTCCGGCCGGGTCAACCCGCAGATCCGCTGGCGAGCCTGACCGAACTGGAGAAAACGCTTTCTCACGATTCGTCGTGCGCAGCTTAACGTTAAGCAGATTGGCCGGTTTCTGTCTCGCCGCCGGTGTTCCGACCGTGTCAGCCGTGTTACCGTGAGAGCGCTCCCAGCCTGAAACTTTCCTGTCGAGTCCTGCTCCAGGAGGTCGGTGAATGAACTGGCGATTCCTCCGTGCGCTCGTGGCCGCCTTGCTCGCGGCCACCGCTGCCGTCGCCCCCGCCGCGGCCACGCCGGCGCGGGGCCCGGACGCGCCCGCCGCGAGCGGCCTGCACGTCGACGGCACCCGGATCCTCGAAGCCACCGGCTCGCCGTTCGTGATGCGCGGGGTGAACCACGCCTACGTCTGGTACCCGGGCCGGAACCGCGCCTTCGCCGACATCAAGTCCTTCGGCGCCAACACGGTCCGGGTCGTGCTCGGCAGCGGGCAGCGGTGGGGGCCGACCCCGGCCGCCGAAGTCACCGGCGTCATCGGGCTGTGCAAGCAGAACCGGCTGATCTGCGTCCTCGAAGTGCACGACACCACCGGCTACGGCGAACAAAGCGGGGCCGCCACCCTCGACCAGGCAGCGAGCTACTGGATCAGCGTCGCCGGCGCACTCAAGGGCCAGGAGAACTACGTCGTCATCAACCTGGGCAACGAGCCGTTCGGCAACGACCAGCAGGTGAGCGCCACCTGGACGGCCGCGACGGGCAACGCCGTCAAGCGGTTGCGGGCCGCCGGGCTGCAGCACCTGCTGATGGCCGACGCGCCGATGTGGGGCCAGGACTGGCAGAACGTCATGCGCGACAACGCAAGTACGATGTTCGCGGCCGACCCACAGCACAACACCGTGTTCTCCATCCACATGTACGGCGTCTACGACACCGCGGCCGAAATCAACGCGTACTTCGACGCGTTCCGCACCGCCGGGCTGCCGCTGGTCGTCGGCGAGTTCGGGAACACGCACACCGACGGCAACCCGGACGAAGACACGATCATGGCCCAGGCGCAGGCTCGTGGCCTCGGTTACCTCGGCTGGTCGTGGAGCGGCAACAGCAGCGAGGTCGCCTACCTCGACATGACGACCAACTTCGACCCGGCCGCCCTGACGCCGTGGGGCGAGCGGTTCCTCAACGGGGCCAACGGGGTCCGGCAGACCTCGAAGGAAGCCACCGTCTACGGCGGCGGCCAGGCGGACACCCAGGCCCCGTCCGTCCCGGGCACCCCGGCCGTCTCGGCCGTGACGTCGAACAGCGCCACGCTGAGCTGGGCCGCGTCGACCGACGACGTCGGCGTCACCGGCTACGACGTCCTCCGCGCGCCGGGGGCGAGCGGAGGCACCTTCGCCGTGGTCGGCTCGACCGCGACGACGTCGTACACCGACAGCGGGCTGACGGCTTCGAGCACGTACCGCTACCAGGTGCGGGCCCGGGACGCCGCGGGCAACACCTCGGCCCTGTCCGGGGTCGCGACGGCGACGACGAGCGCGGGCGGCGGGACCGGGGCGTGCAAGGTGACCTACTCGGCCTCGAACTGGGGTGGCGGCAACGGGTTCACCGCCAACGTCACCATCACGAACACGGGCACGAGCGCGGTCACCGGCTGGACGCTGGCCTTCACCTTCGCCGGCGGCCAGCAGGTGACGCCGCCCGGCTGGGGTGCCACCTTCGCCCAGTCCGGCAGTGCCGTGGCCGCCGAGAGCCTGAGCTGGAACGGCACGCTGGCGCCGAACGCCTCGACCGGCATCGGCTTCAACGGCACCCACAGCGGATCCAACCCGGCGCCGACGGCGTTCACGCTCAACGGCGGCCCCTGCGCGGCCGGCTGACCCACCATCCACTCGGGACAACCTGGAACGGAGTAGTCATGCGTGACTTCGGCAGGCGGCTCGTGCTGGCCGCCGCGGGCGTGGTGGCGGCGGGGCTGGTGCCCGCCCCGGCCGCCGGCGCGGTCGTGCCGCAGATCGACAAGCTGAACCGCGGGGTGATCAGCGTCCACGCGGCACAGGGCAACACGGTCGGCTGGCGGCTGCTCGCCGACGACCCGGCCGGGGTGGCGTTCAACGTCTACCGCGACGGCACCAGGGTGACCGCGAACCCGGTCAGCGGGCCGACGAGCTTCGTGGACGCGGGTGCGCCCGCGGGGGCCCGGTACACCGTGCGCGCGGTGGCCGGCGGGGTCGAGCGGGTGTCCGCCTTCGCCGAGGCGGACTCGCTGGCCCTGACCAGCGGCGCCGCCGCGAACACCCGGGACGTGCCGATCCAGCCGCCGGCCGGGGGCACCACCCCGGCCGGGGAGAGCTACACCTACACCGCGAACGATGCCGGCGCGGGTGACCTGGACGGCGACGGCCAGTACGAACTCGTGCTGAAGTGGGATCCCACCAACGCCAAGGACAACTCGCAGTCCGGCTACACCGGCAACGTCTACGTCGACGCCTACCGGCTCGACGGCACCCGCCTCTGGCGGATCGACCTGGGCCGCAACATCCGGGCCGGCGCGCACTACACGCAGTTCCAGGTCTTCGACTACGACGGCGACGGCAGGGCCGAGGTCGCGATGAAGACCGCGGACGGCACCCGGTCCGGCACCGGCCAGGTGATCGGCAGCGCGAGCGCCGACTACCGCAACTCGAGCGGGTACGTCCTGTCCGGCCCCGAGTTCCTGACGATGTTCAACGGGCAGACCGGTGCCGCGGTGGCCACGGTGAACTACGACCCGCCGCGCGGCACGGTGTCCTCCTGGGGTGACAGCTACGGCAACCGGGTGGACCGGTTCCTGGCCGGGACGGCCTACCTGGACGGCGCCCGGCCGAGCCTGATCATGAGCCGCGGCTACTACACGCGCACGGTGATCGCGGCCTGGGACTTCCGCGGCGGCGCGCTCACCGAGCGGTGGAAGTTCGACTCCAACTCGGCCGGCGCGCAGTACACCGGCCAGGGCAACCACCAGCTGGCCATCGCGGACGCCGACGGCGACGGCCGCGACGAGATCGTCTTCGGCGCCATGGCGATCGACGACAACGGCAGTCCACTGTGGAACACGCGGCTGGGGCACGGCGACGCCATGCACGTCGGCGACCTGATCCCGGCCCGGCCCGGGCTGGAAGAGTTCAAGGTGGACGAGGACAAGTCCAAGCCCGCCGCCTGGATGGCCGACGCGAGGACCGGGCAGATCATCTGGCAGAACGCCTCCTGCAACTGCGACAACGGGCGCGGCGTCTCGGACGACATCTACGCCGGCAGCCCCGGCGCCGAATCGTGGTCGTCCGCGGTGTCCGGGCTGCTGAACACCGGCGGCCAGAACATCGGGCGCAAGCCGTCGTCGGCGAACTTCGTCATCTGGTGGGACGGCGACGCCCAGCGCGAGCTGCTGGACGGCACGCACATCGACAAGTACGGCACCGGCGGTGACACCCGGCTGCTCACGGCGTCCGGTGTGCACGCGAACAACGGCACGAAGAACACGCCGTCGCTGCAGGCCGACCTGTTCGGCGACTGGCGCGAGGAGGTCGTCTGGCCGACCTCGGACAACCGGGCGCTGCGGATCCACTCCACCACGGACCCGACGAGCATCTCGCACGTGTCGCTGATGCAGGACCGGGCGTACCGCGAGGCCGTGGCCTGGCAGAACACGGCCTACAACCAGCCACCGCACCCGGGTTTCGCGCTGGCGGGGTGACGGGTAACCGGCCGGCACCACGAGACGGGAGGCGGCCATGGCGATCAGGCTCGGCAGCACGGTGATCAACTGCACCGACCTCGACACCATGACCCGCTTCTGGAGCGCGGCGCTGGGCCTCGAGCCGACGTCCGAGGACGACGATTTCCGCCTGCTGCGCGGCCGGTACGTCAACCTGTCGCTGCAGCGGTCCTCGACGCCGGTGCCGAGGCGCGACCAGATGCACCTGGATCTCTACGCCGACGACCAGCGGCAGGAGGTCGACCGGCTGATCGGCCTGGGCGCGCGGTTCGTGCGCCACGTCGACGACGACCCGGCCGACGACTGGGTCGTCCTGGCCGACCCGGAGGACAACCTGTTCTGCGTCTGCGTCAAACCGGCGGAGGAGGTCCGCGACCCCGGCGCGCGGGCGGGGCGGCCGGGAGCCGGTCCGGCGGCGTAGTCTCGATCCGTGCTGAAGCCGACCTCGCGGGAGCGCGGACCGTTTTCGCCGGCCCGCGACCACGTGTGCCGGGGCTACCGGCGGCGCGGAGACTTCGTGGCCCACGCGCAGGAGTTCTTGGCCGAGGGCCTGGCGGCCGGCGAGCGGGTGCTGTACGTCGCCCCGGGTGACGAGGCCGCGCTCACCGGGCAGCTGCGGGCGGACGAGCGGTGCGACGAGGGCCTGGACCGCGGGGCGGTCCAGGTCGCTTCGGTCGACGCGACCTACGCCACGGACGCCGTCGTCGATCCGGCCGGCCAGGTCGAGCGTTACGCCGCGGCGACGTCCGAAGCACTGGCGGCCGGGTTCACCGGGTTGCGCGTCGCGGCCGACGCGACGTCGCTGGTGCGCACGCCGGCTCAGGTGGACGCCTTCGCCCGCTACGAGCACCTGGTGGACCACTACATGGCCGGCCACCCGATGTCGGCGATGTGCGGCTACGACCTGGCCGAGCTCGGCGGCGACGTCGTCGCGCAGCTCGCGTGCATGCACCCCACCGCCCACGAGGGCGGGGCCCCGTTCCACCTGCACGGTCACGCGCGGGACGGCAGCGCCGCGGCGCTCGACGGGGAGCTGGACGTGGAGTCCCGCCGGCTCTGGCCGCTGGCGCTGGAGCGCGCCGGCCTGCGGGCGGAGGGAGGCACGGTCGCCATCGACGCCGCCGGGCTGGGTTTCGTCGACCACCGGAGCCTGGTCGCGCTGGCCGGCTACGCCGAGCGGCACGCCACCACGGTGGTCCTGCGGACGAAGCTGTCCACCCCGGCCCGGCTGGTCGAGCTGCTGGACCTGGCCGGGGTGCGCGTGGAGCGGGCCGCATGAGCGAGCTTGCGAGCGAATCATCCGACACTGCGCTTCCCGCTCAGGGCGCACCGAGCGTCAGCGAGGTGTGCGCATGAGCGCCGCGGGTTACGACCACGCCGCCGTCCACTACCGCGGCCACGACGAGCTGCTCGCCGTCGCCGTGCCGTTCCTGGAAGGCGGGCTGGCCGCCGGCGAGCCGACGCTGGTGTCGCTGGAGCCGGAACGCGCCGAGCTGGTGCGCGACGCCCTGCCGCCGTCCGCGCGGGTGGACTACCTGTCCACCGGTGACCTGTACGCGCGGCCCGCCGCCGCGATCAAGTCCTACCGCGAGCTGCTGGCCGGGTTCGTCGCCGGTGGCGCGGCCGGGATCCGCATCTTCGGCGAAATCCCGCAGGCCGCGATCGACACGTCCTGGGACTGGTGGGCCCGCTACGAGTCGGCGGTCAACCACGCCTACGGCGAGTTCCCGCTGCGCAGCATGTGCGCCTACGACACCGGCACGACGCCGCGGCACGTCCTCGACGACGTGGCCCGCACGCACCCCTTCGTCGCCACCCCCGGTGGGCACCACCCGAACACCGGCTACGTCGACCCGCTGTCGTTCCTGACCGACCCGCGGCCGATGACGCCGCTGCCGATCGAGAGCACGGCACCGCGCGCCGAGCTGGCGGATCCCCGGCCTTCGGACGCGCGCCGGGCGGTGCTGGCCACCGCACCGGTGGACCTGGCGGCGGCCGAGGTCGACGACCTCGTGCTGGCGGTGAGCGAGATCGTGGACAACGCGCTCCGCCACGGCCGCCCGCCGGTCCGGGTGCGGATCTGGGCGGACGCGGGCCAGATGGTGGTCTCGGTGCACGACGCGGGGCCCGGCCCGGCCGACCCGTTCGCCGGGTTGCTCCCGGCGGACCGCAGCATCGGTGGCCGGGGGTTGTGGATCGCGCACCAGATCTGCAGCGAGGTGACCCTGCACCGCGACGACACCGGCTTCACCGCCCGCCTGACGGCGGGCCGCCCATGGTGACGCGGGGAGTTCCTGGGGCGGCCGGGATCGCTTGCCTGCGCCGCACCGGCCCGCGATCGTCGTAGCCGCGAGCCGCGAGCCGCGAGCCGCGAGCCGCGAGCCGTTCAGGCGCAGCGGGGCTGTCCCGGGCAACTCCGCAGCAGCTTGACGATCGGCGCGGCCGGCACCTTCTCGTCCGGCTCCGGCATCCCCTGCGGCCACGAAATCGACAGCGCCACCGCCGAAGAATTGTTGCCGTAGTTCGTTTCCAGCAGCGTCCGGTCCGCGTTCACCGTGTTCACCAGGTCGTACGTCCCGGTCGGGACCCCGGTGATGTCCAGCCACTGGAAGTCCACGCCGTACTTGTAGTCGTCGCCGGCGCCGACCGAAATGCCCTCCAGCACCTCGAGCGCGGTGGGTTCGTGGTGGCGGCACATGTTGCCGCGCAGGGTTTCGGCGAGGTCGGCGTCCGCGCCCGTGTCGCCCGGGAGGTTCCGCAACCGGCCGGCGTCGTGCACCCGGAACCGGTCGCCGAGGCAGAAGCCGTTCTTGCGGTCGGTGACCACCGTCCTGCCCTGCCGGGAAACCAGCGCGAAGTGCTCGAAGTTCATCAGGTGCCAGTGCTGGTGGGCGAGCGCGGGCTCGTAGTACGTGAAAGCCCCGGTTTCGCGCTGCGCCGCCGCGTAACCGCCCGGGATCGAGCCGTCCGTGCCGTTGCGCAGCGCCTGCCGGACCGTCATGGTCTCCTGCTTCGTGCTGTCGCGGCGGCCGTACAGCAGCAGCGGCCCGTCGCCGACGTTCTCTTCCGCACTGGTGAACCGCAACCGGACGGCCTTCGCCGCCGAAGGCGCGACGCAGCGGCCGTTGGGCGCGGCCGGGTCGACCACCGGGCAGACGTCCCAGGCCGTGCACAGCGGGAGTTCGCCGGAACTGCCGCCGGCGCATCCCGGCGGGGCCTGGCGGAGGTCGGGGAGCAGGAGGTTCGGCGCCGCGTCGGCACGGGGAGCGGAGGCGGAAACGGTGGCCGCGAGCGCCGCGAGCGCCAGAACCGCGAATTTCTTGAGCAACAGCGGGCCGTCCTGTCCGGTATTCCGATCGGGGTCATTCTAGGGTGTCCGCAATTCCCCGGTGCGACACCGCGGCGTCACACGATCGACTGAGTCTCCGCCGTTTGTGCGGTTCCGGTGAGTAGCGTGCGGCGAACTCATCGCCCGAAAGGACCGCACCGCATGTCGACGACCACCGCAGATTTCCGTGACGCCACCGGGAGTTCCCCGGCGGTGCGAGCCGCCGGAACGGGCGGGATCACGCTGGTCTGCGGCACGCGGCCGGAGCTGATCAAGCTCGCCCCGCTGATGCGGGTGTTCGGCGACGGGTGCGCGGTCGTCTACACGGGACAGCACTACGACCGGTCGCTGTACGCGCGCATCCGCGCGGACCTGCCGCCGTCCGACCGGTTCCACGAACTCGGCGTCGGCGCCGGCCGCCGCGGCGGTCAGCTCGGCCGGACGGTCAGCGCGGTCGACGAGGTGCTGGCGGACCGGCCGGGCCGGGTGGTGGTCGTCCAGGGCGACACGACGTCCGCGCTCGCCGGCGCGCTCGCCGCCAACGCGCACGACCTGCCGCTGGTGCACGTCGAAGCCGGGCTGCGCAGCCACGACCGGGCGATGCCCGAGGAGCACAACCGCGTGCTGATCGACCACCTCGCCGACCTGTGCTGCGCGCCGACCGAGCTCAACCGCACCAACCTCCTGTCGGAGAACGTGCCGTCCGAACGGATCGCCGTCACCGGCAACACCGTGGTCGAAGCGCTGCAGGCCGCGCTCCCGGCCGCCGAAGACCGGCGGGCGGTGCTGGCGGCCCGCGGGCTGGAGCGCGACCGGTTCGTGCTGGCGACGATCCACCGCCCGGAGAACGTCGACGACCCCGGGCGGCTGGCGGTGATCCTGCGCGAGCTGGGCCGCCTGCCGCTGCCGGTGGTGTTCCCGCTGCACCCCCGCACGGCGAAGAGCATCGAGCGGTCCGGCCTGCGGCACCTGCTCGACCCGCTGGTCGAGCTGGAGCCCCAGGCGTACCCGGCCTTCCTGGCGCTGGCCGCGGAGGCGGCGGTGCTCGTGTCGGATTCCGGTGGCATCCAAGAGGAAGCGAGTGTCCTCAAGCGACCGGTGGTGGTGGTCCGGCGCAGCACCGAGCGCCCCGAGATCGCGGGCACGTTCGGGACGCGGGTGCTCCCGGGCCCGTCGATCGGCACGGAGGTCGCCCGCTGGCTCGACGACGTGGCCGCCCACCGCGACCGCCTCCGCACCCTGCCGTCACCGTACGGCGACGGATCCGCCTCCGCCCGGATCGCGACGGCGCTGGGTGCGCTCCTCGATCAGCGGGCCGGTGCGACCGCGGGCTG
The DNA here is from genome assembly GCF_053600695.1 of Amycolatopsis sp. NPDC005003. Lineage (NCBI taxonomy): Bacteria > Bacillati > Actinomycetota > Actinomycetes > Pseudonocardiales > Pseudonocardiaceae > Amycolatopsis > Amycolatopsis sp. NPDC005003. The sequence goes on from NZ_JBSGAI010000018.1 coordinate 66,596, forward strand.
ATCCGCCACCAGGCTCACCACGTCGTTCGCCAGCCGGACGCTCGAGTTCCAGCTCGTGACGTCCGGGTAGACGTGGGCGGTGGTGGCCAGCAGGAGGCCGGTGCCGTCCACGGTCACCGGCGGCCGCGCGGCCAGGTAGCCCAGCGGGTACACCGGTTCGACGAAGGGTGCCTTGAACACCCGCACCTCTTCGACGTCGTCCGCGCCGAGTTCCGGGTACAGCCCGCGCAGCTGGGCCGACCAGCGGGCCGCGATCGCGGCGTCGTCGTCGAGGTAGAGCTGCGAGTCGCGGTCCGTGTAGCGCATGACGTACACGAGGTGGCGGCCGTCGCAGGTGCCGGCGAGCGCGGACATCGCGACGACCCCGTCGAACTCGGTGCCCGAACGCAGCACCGGTGTCCAGTAGTGCTCGGTGACCGGCTGCCGGAGGAAGAAAACGCCGGTGACCACGCCCTGGTAGGGCAGCTCCACCCGGGGCAGCCGGGTGGCGAGCGCGTCGTCGGCGATGCGCCGCAGCAGGGGCAGCGGCACCGTGGAGACGACCTGGTCGGCGTCCAGGACCTCGCCGCCGGTCAGGGTGAGGACCGAGCGGCCGCCCGTGCTGTGCAGCCGCCGGACCGGCGTCGAGGTGCGCACGACGCCGCCGGCCCGCTCGATCGATGCCCGCAGTGCGTCGATGATCGTCTTGTAGCCGCCGTCCGGGTAGCCGCGGGTGGCGACGTTGCGCTCGCGGCCCAGCCGCTGCCACAGGTACAGCGCGGGAACGTCGCCGAAGGCCGTCCCGAACTTCGAGCCGAACATCGGCGCGAAGAGCGTTTCCCAGACGACGTCCCCGTAGAGCCCGCGCAGCCAGTCCTCGGTGCGGAGGGTGTCGAGGTCGCGGCCCTTCCCCAGCCGGCGCAGCAGCAGCGAAACCACGCCGAAGCGCACGCGGTCGGGCAGCCGCAGCGGCGAGAAGCGCAGCAGGTCGAGGGGGGAGTTGAACGGGTGGTGGCGGCCGTCGACGACCATCCCCATCGTCGTTTCGCGCCACTGCACCGCGTCCCGCAGGCCCAGCTCGCCCAGCAGCGCCAGCAGGCTCGCGTCGGACGGCATGATGCAGTGGTAGAAGCGCTCGACCCACCGGTCGCCGTCGGCGAAGAACGTGCCGAGGCCGCCGAGCTGGTCGCTGCTTTCCAGCAGGGTCACGCGGGTGCCGCGGCGGGCGAGGCGGTGGGCGGCGGCGAGGCCGCAGATGCCGCCGCCGATGACGGCGACGTGCGCGGAGTCGGGAGGGGTCACCGGGTCACAGCTTCCGGTAGGGCGCCGGGCTCAGCCGGTCGCGGACGAGCAGTTTCAGGTATTGGACGACGGTCCGCCGCAGCTTCAGCTTGCTGGGGCCCTGCTTGCGGTCGTACCGCAGGGCCAGCGGGACCTCGGTGATCACCGGGCGGCAGTGGCGGAGCTTGAGCAGCAGCTCCACCATGCAGGCGAAGCCCTGCTCCTCGATGAGCCGCTCGCCCCAGTGCGCGGAGGCGCGCGCCAGCAGCGACGCCCGGTAGGCGCGGTAGCCGCTGGTGAAGTCCCGGACGCCGTCGACGTCGAGGGCGCGGTGGAACAGCTGTGCCGCGCCGCGGGAAAGCAGCCGCCGCCCGAACGGCGCGGTCCGGTCGTCGCCGCCCGGGACGAACCGGGAGCAGATGGCGACGTCGGCGCCGGCGGTGATCTCCGCCTGCAGCGTGCGGATCAGCGCCGGGTCGTGCGTGTCGTCGGCGTCCATCACGACGACGACGTCGTCGGGGCTCGCCTCTTCCAGCGCCGCCCGGAGCCCGGACTGCACCGCGCGGCCGAGCCCGAGGTTCACCAGGTGCCGCACGACGCGGACGTCGAGCCCGCCGTAGCCGGATTCGGCCACGGCGATCGTGGCGTCGGCGGAGCCGTCGTCGACGACCCAGACGGTGATCTGCTCGGTGCGGGCCACGTCGGCGAGCCGGCGCAGCAGCGGCGGCAGGGACGCTTCTTCGTTGAACGCGGGCAGCACGACGTGCGCCCGCCCGCCGGTCCGGCCCGCACTGCGCTCCGGTTCGGACGGTTTGGCTTCATACAGTGTGGACATTGTGGCCAGGGTGGTCTCTTCGCGCGCCACGGTTCCCCTCGTCTGGTTGTCCTCGTCTTTTGCCCGTCACCCGTCCGGAATCGGGTTTGGTGGGGCCGTCGAGTCCTATTCGGCTATGTTGTGTGGTTTCTTTAGTGGCCCCGGAAGTCCCTCGGAAGGATGCGCGTCATCAGAACTACTTGGTGTTTCCAGAAATCACCGGATCGGGTCTGGGGGTCACCCCGATCGAGTGCATTTCCGAGGCTTCTCGGAAAAATTCACTCGATCGTGCCGGTGTTGCCTCGAATGGCTGAGTCGTGAAGAAAGCGAGAATGGAACCCTCATGTCAAGTAGAGGTCGAGACCGGTGACTGAACTCAGAGACACGGTCGTCACCGAAGCGGTGCCGGCCCAGCGCCGCGTCCGGCCGGGCGACCGGCCGTCCGGCGCCGTCCGGGGCCGCCCGCTGCTCGCCCGCGTCAACGCCGTGGCGGTGCTGCTCGTCGCCGTCGACGGTGCCGCCTGGCTGGCGGCGGTGCTGCGGACCGGGCCCGGCCCGGCGTGCGCGGCGGTGACCGCCGCGGCCCTCGCGGGAGCCCGGGTGGCCGGCCGCGTCCACCGCCGCCGCCTCTGGCTCTCCTGGCTGCAGGACCTCCCGCGTTCGGTCACCGCCACCGCGCTGGCGTTCGGGCTCGTCACCGGGTTCGGCCTGGTGGCCGGGATGGACGGCGACGACACGGCCCGGATGCAGGAAGTCGTGCTCTGCTTCGCCGTGCTCAGCGAAGCCGCCCGCCCGGCGGTCTTCGCGTTCGGCCGCTGGGGGCGGCGCCGGCTGCGCCGCTGCGACCGGGCCGTGGTCGTCGGGTCCGGCCGGATCGGCGGCGAACTCGTCCGCACCATGCTGGAGCACCCCGAGTTCGGGCTGCTGCCGGTCGGCGTCGCGGCGTCCGGGCCGGAGCCGGTGCCGTCCGGCCTGCCGGTCGAGCGGATCGACGGCGACCTCACCGGGGCCATCGCCCGGCTGCGCGCGGGCACGGTGGTCCTCGCCCCCGCCGACGATCGCGACGGCGCGATCGTCGACGCCGCCATCACCGCGCACCGCCTCGGGTGCGTCACCCTGGTGCTGCCGCACCTGTTCGAGCTCTGCCCGGACGGGCCCGGCGTCGACCGGCTCCGCAGCTACCCGCTGGTGTGGCTGGGCGGCGCGCCGACCCGGCGGCCGAGCTGGTGGGTCAAGCGCGCCGTCGAGACGGCGCTGGCCGCGGCCGCGCTCGTCGTCCTCGCGCCGGTGATCGCGGTCTGCGCGCTCGCGGTCGCGGTGGAGAGCGGGTTCCCGGTCTTCTTCCGGCAGGTGCGGGTCGGCATGGACGGCGGCACGTTCGTGCTCTTCAAGCTGCGCAGCGTGCGGCAGGCCGCCGTCGACGATTCGCAGACGCGCTGGTCGGTCGCCGGCGACCACCGGGTCGGCCCGGTCGGCCGCTTCCTGCGCCGGTCCTCTTTGGACGAACTGCCGCAGCTGTGGAACGTCGTGCGCGGCGACATGTCGCTGGTCGGCCCGCGCCCGGAGCGGCCGGTGTTCGTGCACGAGTTCTCCGCCGTCCACGACCTGTACTGGGCCCGGCACCGGGTGCCGACCGGGCTGACCGGGCTGGCGCAGGTGCACGGCCTGCGCGGGGACACCTCGATCGCGGACCGCGCGCGCTACGACAACTACTACATCGCGAACTGGTCGTTGTGGCTCGACGTCAAGATCATCATCCTCACGGTGGGAGAACTGCTGTGCCGAAGGCAACGCTGATGCGCCGTCGCCCGGCGGCGTCCTGGACGGCCACCGTCGTGCTGCTCGCGAGCTGCTTGGCCGGCTGCGTCGCCAGCTCGGCGCAGGAGATCGCGGCGCCGCCGCCGAAGCCGCTCGCCCCCTGCGCGTGGTGGTACGGGATCGGCCAGCCGCCGACGTCGCGGGAGATCGAGCTGGCGGCCAAGCGCTACCAGGTCGTCGTGCTCAACGCCGACCAGGGCGCGGCGATGCGGCGCCTGCACCAGCTCAACCCGCGGGTGAAGGTGCTGGTGTACAAGGACCTGTCGAGCACGCGCAACTACCCGGGCGCGGTCGACGGCGGCCAGGACGCGGTGTTCCTGCCGAGCGGCATCGGTTACGTCGCGGCGCAGGACCACCACCCGGACTGGTTCGCCCTCGACGTCCAGGGCCGGCGGATCGAGTGGCAGGGGTATCCGCGGCACTGGCAGATGACGGTGTGGAACCCGGACTACCAGCAGACCTGGACCGACGCCGTCGTCGCCGAAGTGAAGCGCGAGGGCTGGGACGGCGTGCTGGCGGACAACGACTTCAACTCGCTGAGCCACTATTCGCCCGCGGTGCTCGCGGGCACGGCGAACGTCGCGGAGACCGACCGCAAGCTCCGCGACGGCCTGGACGCGTTCCTGGCCAAGGCGGGCGACGCCCTGGCGAACGCGAACAAGCTCCTGGTGCCCAACGTGTCCGAGACGCACCTGGTGCCGGGTCGCTGGACCGCGCACTCCCGCTTCGGCGGCGCGATGGAGGAGAACTTCGGGTTCCGCGAGAACGGCGGCACCGGCGGCCTGCTGACCTTCCGCGGCAACGAGTTCCAGGAGCTGCGCGCGCAGGCCGCACTCGGCGAATCCCTGCTGCTGCTGGTGACGCGGACGCACAACGCGCGTGAAGAGCGTTCCGGCTACGCGAGCGCGGCCCTGCTCGCGGGGCCCCGCACCTGCTGGACCCGCGCGACCACCGACGACTACCGCGACCCGGAGTGGTCCACGCTGCAGGATTCCGGGCTGGGCGAGGCGGTCGACGCGGCCAGCCGGCTGGCCAACGGCGTCTGGACCCGCACGTTCAGCCACGGCTGGGTCGCGGTCAACCCGACGGCGGCCACCCAGACAGTGGTCGCCCCGGACGGCCTGGTCAAGCCCGGCGCACCCCCGTCACCCACCCCCACCCGGACTTCCACGCCCCCCTCGACCCGCACCACCACCCCGTCTTCCCCCACGACCACCCCCACCCCGGCCCCGCTCACCCTCGAAGCCGCGGACGCGGTCGTCCTGGTGGACCCGCAGCAGCTCGTGAGGCAGGGAACCTGGCGAATCACCCGCGACGGGTTCCGCATCGGCCGCCTCTGGGCCAGCTAACCACCCCGTGTCGACCCCCCAATCACGCGAGATGCCCTCCCAATCACGCGAGATACCTCGCCAATCACGCGAGATGCCTTTCCAGACACGCGAGTTCCGCCTTCGATCACGCGAGTTCCGGCCCGGATCACGCGAGTTCCGGCCCGGATCACGCGAGTTCCGGCGACCGGTGGGGCATCACCCGTGATTGGAGGGGCATCACCTGTGATTGGCGGGTCGACACGATCCGGTCAGCTGGTCGTAGAGGTCCAGGTGACGGCGGGCGCAGGCCTCCGGGCGGTAGCGGGCGTGGGCGCGCTCGGCGAGGAGCCGGCCCAGCCGGGCCGGGTCCGGTTCCGCGAACAGCGCGCGTAGCCGCGAGGCCAGGGCCGGGACGTCGCCCGGCGGGGCCAGGAACTCCGGGCCGCCCGGGACGTCGAGCATGGCCGGGACGCCGCCGGTGGCCGTCGCCAGCACCGGTTTGCCCGCGGCCATCGCCTCGGCCACCACCAGCGGCTGCTGCTCCATTGTGGACGGCAGGACCAGTGCGTCGGCCGCGGCGAGCAGGGCGGGGACGTCCGGCCGGAAGCCGAGGAACGTCACGCGCCCCGCCAGCGGTGGCTGCCGCGCGGCCCGCTCCGCCGCCGCGCGCTCCGGGCCGTCGCCGACCACCGTCAGCCGCGCGTCGGCGGGCAGCACCCCCGGCACGGACAACGCGGCCAGCAGGTCGAGCACCCCCTTGCGCTCCACCAGAAGGCCCGCGAAGACCAGGTGCCGCACCGGGCCCCGCGGCGGGGACGGCGAGGCGGCGGCGACGCAGTTGTCGACGTGCACCAGCCGCCCGGCCGGTACCCGCAGGCGACGCCGAAGGAAGGCCCCCATCACCGACGCCGGCACGACCGTCCGGTCCAGGACGCGGGCGACGACGGCGTCCGCGGCCAGCACCGTCCGCGTGTACGCCGAGGGCCCGGCCGCCCCGCGCGCACCACGGAACCACGGCTCCGCGACGTCGTCGGGCACGCCGTGGTAGGTCTGGACCAGTGCCGGCCGGGGGCCGCGGGCGAACCGCAGGCCCGCGATCGCCAGGCCCGCGCGCCGGTCCTGCGCGTGCACGACGTCGGGCCGCCACGCCCGGATCGCCGCCCGCGCCCGGGCCGCCGCCGCGAGGTCTTCCTTGTCGGACACCGCCAGTTCCTCGTGGAGGCCGTCCAGCAGCGCGGCTCCCCGCGCGGGCACCGGCCCGAAGACGCGGACGTCGTGGCCGTCGGCGGCCAGCGTCGCGGCCAGCCGGACGGTGACGTCCACCGGGCCGCCGCGGTCCTGGGTGAGCAGATAGGCGATGCGGGTCACGGGAGACGCTCCGACGGGGTGAGTTTGTCGACGAGGGTGGCGATCTGGTCGGTCATCCGGGCCCGGTCGAAGGACAGTTCCACGCGGCGGCGGCCACGTTCGCCTTCACGCCGGGCCAGCCCGGGGTCGGCGAGGCGCGCGGCGACGGCCCGGGAGAGCAGGCCGACGTCACCGGCCGGCAGCACCGCGCCCGCGTCGGCCACGCTTTGGCGCATCCCGCCGACGTCGAACGCGACGACCGGCCGCGCGCACGCCATCGCTTCCAGCGGCACCAGCGCCATGCCTTCGGCGCGCGAGGGGAGGACGACGACGTCCGCGGCGGTGTACCAGGCCGCGGGCTCGTCGGTGTGGCCCGCCCAGCGCACGGACGCGTGCCCCGCCACCGGGTGCCGCTCGCGCCAGACCGGTCCCATGGGCCCGTCGCCGGCGAAGGCGAGCTGCGCGCCCGGCAGCTGCCGCAGCACGGCCGGCCAGGCCGACAGCAGCTGGTCCTGGCCCTTGAGCTCGGCGAGCCGGCCGAGGCAGACGGCGATGGGTGCGTGTTCGGGCAGCCCGAGCCGTCGCCGCGCCGCCGTCCGGTCGCCGGGCACGAACCGGGTGGTGTCGACGCCGTTGCAGACGACGTCCGCCTCGGCGGTCACCCCGGCGGCCCGGCCGGCGGCCAGTTCGTCGTCGCTCACGCACACGACGAGGTCGGTCCACCGCGACGCGAAGCGCTCCCACGCGGCGGACGCGCGGCGCAGGGGCCCGCTCGCGGTCTCGAAGGACCAGAGGTGCGGCTGGAACACGGTGGGGCGGCGCCCGCGCACGGCCAGCCGCCCGGCGAGGCCGGCCTTGGAGCTGTGGAGGTGGACGACGTCGGGATCGAGGTCGGTCAGGAGCCGCCGCAGCCGCAGTGCTTCGGCGAGCGAGCCGGGGCCGGGCGAGCGGCCGGCGGACCAGCCGCGCAAGTCGATTCCGTGCTCGCGCGCGCGGTCGGGGAGCCAGCCGGACGGCGGGCAGGCGATGGTTACGGACCACCCGCGGTCGCGTTGGGCGATCGCGAGTTCCAGCACGACCGCGGCGACACCCGCGGTGACCGGCTGGGTGACGTGCACGAGCTTCACCGGAGGCCTCCCCGGCGCAGCTCGGCGAGCGCACTCCGCTGCAGCAGCAGTGTCGCCCCCGCGTAGCCGGCGACGAGGACCGCGGCTTCGGCGGCCACCCCCGGCAGCGAATCCCCGACCCACCGCCCGAGCACCACCGCGGGCACCGCGCCCGCCACGCAAGCCAGCGTCACCCGCAAGAACATCCCGCCCAGCTCGGCCACCGGCGGCGCCACACCCAGCCCGGCCAGCACCCGCCACGCGACCGGCACCACCAGCCACGCGGCCGTGAGCTGCCCGGCCGCAACCGCCCCGATCCCGGCGTGCGTCAGCACCACCAGACCCACCGCGAGCAGCACCAGGTGCGTCGTCTCGAGCGCCAGGTACCGCCGGACGTGCCCGGTCGCCTTCACCGCCTGGTACCAGATCTGCAGCAGGCAGATCCCCACGCCGTACCCGGCCAGCAGCACCAGTGGGCCGGCCGCGCCCGCCCACCGTTCGCCCAGCAGCACGACGTGGCCGGCGAGCACGGCGAGCGCGAGGTACAGGCCGCCGGTCACCACGAGGACCGCGCGGGTGAACCGGGTGACCGCCCCGCCGAGCGGCGCCCCTTCGCGTCGCAGCCGGGTGAACACCGGGAAGGCCACCGCGCCGAGCACGACCGCCACCATGATGTACGGCACCCAGGCGAGCCGGTACGCCAGCGAGTAGACGCCGACCGCGTCCGGCCCGAGCACGTGCCCCACCGCGAAGTAGTCCAGGTTGACCAGCAGCGCGCCGACGACCGCGGCCGGCCCGACCACGGCCACCCAGCCGAGCACTTCGCGCGCCGCCGCGGTGTCCCAGCACGGCCGGACGCCGCCGCGGGCCAGTGCGCCGAGCAGTGGTTGCGTCACCGCCGTGGCCAGGAGCCCGAGCACCAGTGACAGCGGCCCGGCGCCGCACGCGGCGAGCACGACCGTCAGCGCCGCGCCCAGCACCGCGCTCCCGCCGTCGGGCAGCAGCCGTCGCCGGAAGTCGAGCTCGCGGTGCATCAGGCCCATCTGCACGCCGCCCGCCGCCGAGAACGGCAGGCCGAGCGCGGCCAGCCGGACCAGCCCCGCGGCGTCCGGCGTGCCGAGCAACGCCGTGAGCGGGCCGGCCGCGGCCACCAGCGCGACGGCCAGCACGGTCCCCGCGCCGACGCTCAGCGTCAGCACCGTGCCCGCCGTCCGGCGCGGGTCGCGTTCGGTGCGGCCGATGACGTCGTAGACCCCGATCGACTGGACGACCTGGCCGAGGTTCACCAGCGCCACCGCGAGCGCGACGGCGCCGAGCTGTCCCTCCGTGAGGAGGGCGGCCAGCACCAGCGTGACCAGCATCTGGCTGCTCTTGCTGACGAGGTTGACCACGCCCAGCCACAGCGAGCCGCGGACCGCACGGGTCCCGAGCGTGGCCGTCACGCGGCCCTCCTCGCGGCGACCACCGCAAGGACCCACGCGGCGACCACGGCCACGCCGTCCACGGTGACCGCCGTCCGCGACCCGAACCCCGAAACCAGTGCGGAGTCCACCAGGTACAGATGCGCGAAGGGGACGGCGAGTGCGAGGACGGCCAGTCCGGCCGCGTCCCAGCTCCGGCTGCGCCACCGAAGCGCGGCCACCACGGCCATTGCCGGGACGGCGATCAGCACGTCGCCGGGCTGGTGCACCACACAGACCACGACGGCGAGCACGGTCAGCAGGTCGGCGACGGGCTCGTTCGTCTTCCGGACGAGCAGCGCGCTCGCGACGAGCACAGCGGCCAGCACCACCAGCTCGGAGGGCGTCCAGCCGGTGACGCGGAAGAGCACCGCGGCGACGTCGATGCGTTGGGCCGTCACGGAATCCACCGCGCCGTAGGCGGTGCCGCGGGCGTGGTCCAGGTTCGCGACGATCACGTCGAGGAACGGCCCGATGCCGCCACCGCGCACCACGAGCAGGACGACCACCGGCAGGCTCGCGGCCGCGGCGATGGCGGTGCCGAGCAGGGCGACCCGCCGCGAGCCGCGGGCGAACAGCAGGACGGCCAGCGGGAAGCCGTACTGGGGCTTGAGCCAGGCGAGCGCGAGGGCGGCGGCCGCCCAGCCGGGCCGGTCGCGCCGGGCGAGCAGGGCGCCGGCCGCGCCGAGCGCGATCAGCGGGTTGATCTGGCCGACGTAGAGCTGTGCCTTCCCGACCTGGCTGGTCACGAGCAGCGCCGCGACGACGGCGGTGGTGACGGCGAAGGGGACTGGGACGTACCGCCGGACGGCGTGCGCGGTCAACGCGGCGAGCGCCACGAGCAGCAGCAGGGAGAAGAGGGTGAACGCGACGGCGCCGACGCGGTAGCCGGGCAGTGCGAACGGCGCGTGCAGCAGCAGGTGGTAGGGCTGGTAGAGGTTGAAGTCCTGGCGCACCGGCCAGTGCGCGAACATCGCGGCGGGGTCGTAGGGGTTGCCGCCGGCGAAGAATTCGCGGATGGGGAAGTAGAGGGCGTCCCGGAAGTCCTGCAGCCGCTCTTCCCCGGCGACGGCGGGGGTGGGGAGCGGGACTCGCCACGAAGGGGCAGTGGCGTGCCAGGCGCTCACGGCGCCGGCGAGGGTCGCGAGGAGCAGGACGAGACGCTGCTTCGGGGACATGCCGCGGGCGAGGAGGGCGGGCCGCCGACCGGGGCCGGTGGGGTGCTCAGTGGCGGCGGAGGCGGCGTTCTGTCTCGAAACAATGCCAGCACCACCGCCGCCAGCCGGGGTGGCCCGTTCAGCGTGGCCGCGTGCCGTGCGGTGTCTGGAGCTCATGCCAGCACCACCGCCACCAGCACGGCGTCCCCCGGCAGCACGCCCACGGCCGCCGTCAGCTCGGCCTGGTGGCGCCCCGCCGTCGTCACGGCCACCACCGAGGCGCCTTCACCGTGCTCCTCCGGCAATCCCGCCGCCAGCTTGGCCGCCGCCTCGGTCAGCTCCGGTGTCACCGGCAGCACGCGCGCCGGGCGTCCGGCCGCGCGGCACAGCACCGCCAGCCGGTCCGCCGCCGACGGGTCCTCCTCCCGCAGGACCGCCACCGGGCGGTGCACCCCCGCCGCGGCCAGCGCCCGGCGCACCGGGCCCGGTCCCGCACCACCCGGCGTCAACCGGCGCAGGGCCGCCGTCGCCAGCCCGGCCGCGATCGCGGCGACCAGCGCCAGCCCGGTCACCAGGGGAACGTCCGGCGCCACGGTGACGATTTCCGGCCGCGGGTCCAGCGTCCGCAGCTTCCCGGCCGGCGCGAGGAGGTCCGCGTCGATCATCGCCTTGCCCAGCGCCGTCGCCGTCGCGCCCGCCCGGTCCGCCGACGGCGCGCGCACCGACAGCCGGGCGAGGCCGGAGGCCGGGACCAGCTCGACCGAGACGTGCCCGGCCAGCTCGTCGGGGGAGTACCCCGAAACCGGCGCCGCGGCCTGCAGCACCGACGGGCTGCGGGCCAGCTCGACCAGCGCGGGCAAGGCCAGCGACACGACCTCGCCGTACGGGGCACCGTCCGCCGCGGCGGGCCCGGCGAGCAGGCTCACCCGGCCCTGGTACTCCTCGCCGCGCGTCAGGCCGACGAGCAGCACGAGCGCTCCGGCCACCAGCGCGACCGCGACGATCCGGACAACAGATTTCATCGGGCACCTCGGAGCAGTTCGTCGTAGGACTTCATGAGCGCGTGCGGGTCGTAGTCGCGTTCGACGGCCCGGATCCCCTCGGCGGCCGCGGTTTCCCGGGCCGCCGGGTCGAACAGCAGCGTGCTCAGCGCGGCGGCCGTGGCGGCCGGGTCGGCGGGCGGCACCACGATCCCGCCGCCGCCGGAGAGCACCCCGCCGATTCCGCCGACGTCCGTCGCGACCACCGGCCGGCCGGCCGCCATCGACTCCAGCACCGCCAGCGGCAGGCCTTCCCAGTCGCTGGTCAGCACCGTGACGTCGGCCGCGGCGAGCAGGTCCGGGACGTCCGTGCGGGTGCCGAGGAACTCCACGCGGCGGCCCAGCGCCTGCGCGCGGCGCTCGAGCTCGCCGCGCCGGCTGCCGTCGCCGGCCAGCCACAGCACGGCGTCGCCGTCGACCGCGGCCCAGGCGTCGAGCAGCACGTCGTGCCGCTTCTGCGGTTCGAGCCGGGCCAGGCAGAGCGCGACCGGCGTCCGCTCCGGAACTCCCAGTGAGGCGCGGATCTCCGCGCGGCCGAACACCGGCGGGCCGGGGAACACGGCGTTGGGGATCACCACCGGACGCTCGAGCCCCGCCGCCGTCAGCCGGTCCGCGGTCGCGGTGGAGACCGCGACGACCCGAGCGGACGTGCGGCGCAGGATCCGGGCCGCGGCGGGGTAGTCCTCGTCGGCGACGCCGTGGAAGACGGTGATCGGCCGCCGCCCGGCAAGGCGCGCCACCAGGCTCGCGCCGACGTTGTGGGCCAGCACGACGTCGGGCCGGAACCGCGAAACCGCCCGGCGGGTCGCCCAGGCGGCCTTCAGCACGCCCGCCTTGCTGCGGCGGGCGAGCGGCACGGGGAACGCCGGCGTGCCGGCCGCGGCCAGCGCGTCGGCGCGGAAGCCCCCGCCGCTGGCGACGGCGGACACCCAGCCGTACTCCTCACCGCGGGCCACCATGCCGGCCACGAGCGTCTCCGCCCCGCCCGCCCCCAGCTCACTGATCACGTGCAGCACCCGCATCGGCGCTTCCCTCTCCTTCTCGGGCTTCGGTCGCGACGGCGAGCGCGGCCAGCGACCACAACGGCAGGTAGTACTGCTCGGACAGGAACGTGGAGGTGACCAGCACGGCGAGCAGGGCCGCCTGGATCGCGACCGCTTCCGTCCGCCGCGGCCCGGCACCGGCCAGCCGGACCGTCCGCTCGCTCGCCACCGCGGCGGTGCCGAGCACCCCGGCGAACAGCGCGAACCCGGGCAGGCCGAGTTCCGCGGCGACCTCGAGGTACATGTTGTGCGCCACCGGGGTCTGCTCGTCGACCTCGGCGTTGTGCGACTCGGCGGCGTAGTGCTCGCGGAACCCGCCGGGGCCGACGCCGAGCACCGGGTGCGCGGTCAGCATCCGGGCCGCCGCCTGCCAGCGCAGCTCCCGCGTGTCCACATTGGACGCGGCGATGAAGCTCTTCTCCTGCAGGGCCCGGTCCAGCTGCGGCCCGGCGAACAGCAGCGCCCCCAACCCCAGCCCGGCGACCGCCACCGCCGCGGCGGCGAGCACCCGCCACGGCAGCACCCGGCGCAGCAGCAGCCAGCCGACCGCGGCGGTCAGGCCGAGCCCGCCGCCGCGCGAGAACGTCGCCGTCGCGCCGGCCACCAGGACGATGCCCGCGACCGTCAGGACGAGCCCCCGGCCCCGGCGGTGCAGCGCCGCGAGCAGCGGGACGGCGGCGACGAGGAAGTAGGCCAGGTCGTTCGGGTCCGGCTGCGGGCCGCTGGCGCGGGCTTCGCCCTCGGCGACCAGGCTGTAGAGGGCGCCCGCCCCGGCGACGGTGGCGCCCGCGGCGGCGGCGAGCAGCAGCCACCGGATCGGGACCTCCCGGCTCGCGACGTCCGCGAGCACCGCGGTGACCACCAGGAACGGCAGCCAGCGCAGGGTGTATTCGGCGGTGAACCCGCCCGCCGCGTGCACGGACGCGGTCGCCGTAAGCACGACGGCGAGGAGCGCGAGGACGGCGTGCAGCGGGGTGGGGCGGGGTGGTTGCCGCCGCCGGATCCGCACGGCGAGCCAGGCCACGGTGAGCAGCGCGGGCGCGACCTTGCCGAGCTGGCTCTGCACGGTCGTCAGGTAGCCCTCGACCGGCGCCAAGGCGACGGTCGCGCAGGCGAGGGCCCGCAGCAGGGCGGTCTCGCGGCTCTCGCGCCGGGAAGGCCTGACGAGGAGCGTCATCTGCCGGCGTCCAACCTGGTCACCGGCCGGGTGCGCCGCACGGTCGTCCGGCGGACGTACTCCCCGGTGCCGACGACGTCGAAGTGCTCCCGCAGCGCGGAAAGCACCCAGCCGAGCCAGGCCACCTTCCGCTCGCCCGTGGCCGCCATCCCGGGGAAGAACTCCATCCCGGGCGCGTCCGCGGCGCCGAGAACGTCGGTGGGGTGCAGCAGCAGCGAAGGGGACACCCCGCGGGCGAGGCAGAGCCGCAACGCCGTCCGGAAGTACGCCCGGGCCAGCCGCGGCGAGATCGCGTGCAGCTGCAGGAGGTACGAACCGTGGATCGGCGTGCGCAGCAGCGGCATCGTCGTCACCGGGAGCTCGACCAGGGTGCGGCCCACGCACGTCTGCCAGCGATAGGCGTGCACCGGCGCCAGCACCCGCGAGACGCCGCCGAACAGCTCATCGAGCCCTTGGTCCTGGGTCTGCGCCGTGCGGTTGTGGTACCGACGGGCCAGCGGGCCGATCCACGTCGGCAGCGTGCTGGCGTCGTAGGCGTAGCCGCGTTCGGCGAGCAGCTCGACCAGGTCGCGCGTGACGCTGTAGCCGGGGCCCCGGAACCCGCTCGGCCGGGGTGCGCCCGCGGCGGTGATCGCTTCTTCGGTGCGGCTCAGCTCGTCTTCCAGGCGCTCGCGGGAGTAGCGGTGCAGCCAGGGTTCGTGGCCGAAGGAGTGGTTGGCCACTTCGTGCCCGGCCGCGGCGATCTCGGCGACCGCCTTGGCGCCGTCTTCGCGGACGACGTCGGCGCCCACCACGAAGACCGTCGTGGTCAGGCCCTGCTCGCCGAGGATCTCCAGCAGCCGCGGCACCGCGGACGGCAGGAAACTGGGCCGGTCGCGCCAGCCGGGGTCGCCGTGGGTCTTGAGGTAGGCCCACAGGTTGTCGAGGTCGACCGAGACGCTCGCGAGCGGCCGCGGGGTCACGCGGCTTCCCCGGCGAGGGCGGGCGCGGTGGCGCGCGACTGCACGCCCAGCAGCAGGACACCGCACACGACGACCGCGAGGCCGGTGGCGACCCAGGCCCCCTTCCCGGCGACGACGTGGTCGCCGAGAGCGGCGATGCCGGTGACCGACGCCAGCACGATCGTGGTCGCGTCGGCGGTGGCCACGACCGCGGCCGCGGGCCCGCGCTGCAGGGCCGCCGCCATCGACGCCTGACCGAGCACCGCGGCCGCCAGCATCAGCCAGGTCAGCGGATTTCCCGGCAGGGCAGCGAGATCGAGGTGCGCGAGGGTCCGGCTCGCGACCGCCACGACGGCGAACGCGACCCCGGACAGGACCGCGGCCGGCAGGAACGTCCCCGCCCGGCCGGCGGGGATCATGGCCAGCCCGGTGCCGAGCACGACGACCGCCAGCACGGCGACCCCGGCCGGTGGGAGGTCCGTGGCGACCGAGGCCGACGAGGACCCGGCGAGCACGACCAGCCCGGAAGCCAGCAGCACCAGCGTCATCGCCTCCCCGGTGCGGATCCGCCAGCCGAGGACGGCGACGCCGAACGCGGTCGCCAGCCCGATGGCCGACGACGACGCGGCCTGCACCAGGTACAGCGGCAGGGAAGCGCGCGCGAAGAACGCGAGCGCGAACCCGCCCACCTGGCCGGCGAACCCCAGCAGGTACAGGCGATCGGCGGCGAGCCGGGCCAGCAGGCCCAGGCCCGCACCCGGCCGGTTGCCTGCCCTTCGCGCGGCGACGCTCTGCGCGACGATCCCCACCGCGTAGAGCACCGCGGACGCCACGAGCACCGCGTAATCCACCACGAACCACTCCTCACGTCCCGCACCGCGTCCCGGGTGACTCGGCAAAGCGTAGGAACGCGGAGGTGTCTTCACTTTCGAAGGATGGGATTCCGCAATTCGTCACGCTCCGACACTGATTGGCGGGCGGGAGGCAACCCCAAAGCGTGACGCATCGCGATGTCCCGATCGACGGAACACGTTGCGTAGCAACGGTTCGGTTTGCGCCCGTGCAGCTTCAGGTCGTCGCCGGGGCCGCGCCTGGCGAGCCACCCGTTCGAGCTACCCGAACCCCGGTCAGGGGTTCGCGCACCCCACACGATCGGTGAACCGGCTGGAAGCCCCCGCGGCCCGTCAGTACGTTTCTGCCACCGAGGCGCCGGAAATGGATTGGGTGCCGCCTTCGGCAATTGTCTTATCGAGGAGAATCCATGTTGAAGAAAATCGGCTTCGTTGCCGCCGCCATGGCTGCCGGGGCATTCGTGACCGGTGGGATCGCGGCCGCCGGGACGCCGGACGAGGAGCACGGCCGCCACCACGGCTACGACCACACCGGCCAGGTCGGCCTGGTGAACCTGAACGACACCGACGCGCTGCACAACGTCCAGGGCACGCTCGGGTTGTGCCACAACAACGTCAACGTGCTCGGTGTTCAGGTGCCGGTCCAGGAATCGCTCAACGGCATCGGCGTGCCGATCCTGTCGCCGGGCGCCGGCGAGGCGGAGGGCGAGGCGCCGTACAACTGCGCGTCCGGCGGGCTCGCCGACGGCGGCACCAGCCAGGGCGACTGAAGGCTTCCGCTCCGGCGGAAGAAACGATTTCCGGAAGCGGCCACAGCGAGCAGTTCGGCCTAGTCCCGATGCACGACGTCGCCCGGGGCCGCTGACCGACCCGGTGGGAAAAAGCCGTCGCGCGGACACTCGTCCGTGCGGCGGCTTTTCGCTGCGCAAAAACGTGCCCGGTGAACGGCTGCGAGCCGGGGGCTGCTGGGAACCGGCGAGGACAGGCGTCGCCCGGCTGCGGGTTCGGCTGAGGGGTTCAGGCCTCGCCGGTTCACCAGCCGGAACCCGCCCCCGGGGTCGAGGGGAACGAGTTCCGTGTGTCCGAGCCTACGGCTTCCCCGCTATTTCCGTCGCGGTTCTTCGGGTGGTTGTGGCATGAACGAGTGTGCGAATACGGCCGGTGTTTCGTGAAACGCTTTTTCCGCGATAAACCTCGCTTACCCGATCGGGCCAAT
This sequence comes from Amycolatopsis sp. NPDC005003, assembly GCF_053600695.1. Taxonomy (NCBI): domain Bacteria; kingdom Bacillati; phylum Actinomycetota; class Actinomycetes; order Pseudonocardiales; family Pseudonocardiaceae; genus Amycolatopsis; species Amycolatopsis sp. NPDC005003. Next base: position 83,136 of record NZ_JBSGAI010000018.1, read on the forward strand.
CACTGCCCGGTCAGCGGCTTGTGGCGCACACCCGATGGTGGCGCGAAGTGGAATTGATTCCTTTCTCTCAGTACGTTTTCCTCATGCGGGACGGAGAACACACACCTCGCCACCGTCCTGTCCGATGCACCTGTCAAACGAGGAGAAGAAATGCTGAAGAAGGTTGGAATCGTCGCGGCTGCCATGGCGGCCGGCGCTTTCCTGGCCGGCGGTGTCGCGGCCGCCGACACGCCGTTCGACCACGACCACCACGGTGGCCACACCGGGCAGCTCGGCCTGCTCAACCTGAACAACACCGACGTGCTGCACAACGTCAACGCCGTGCTCGGCGTGTGTGACAACAACATCAACGTGCTCGGCGTCCAGGTGCCGATCCAGAACTCGCTCAACGGCATCGGCGTGCCGATCCTGTCGCCGGGCGAGCACGAGGCCAGTGGCGAGAACCCGGAAAACTGCGCCTCGGGCGGCCTCGCCGACGGCGGCACCAGCCAGGGCCACTGAGTCCCCGCGCCACGGCCGCCCGTTGTGTGTGCGGATGCCGGCCGGGGCGCGGAGTCCGGCGCCGCGCCTGACGTCGTGCGACGTGCCCGGAACAGGGAGCGAGCTGCACACTCCGGTTCCCCGTTCCGGGCACGCAGCGACCCGGCGCCGACGCCGGCACGGGTGGGACCGGCCACCGGGCGGAGCCGGTGCGCCGGCCCCACCCGGCGCACAACCGAAAACCGTGAAAAGAAGACAGCCGCGACCGGATTCCGGTCGCGGCTGTCTTCGTGCCTAGCGGCGGCCGAGCAGTCTCGCGACGACCCCGCGGCGGCGTCTCGGCTCCGGGATGGGCGTGGTGCCCACCCGCAACACGATGTCCAGCAACGCTTCCCGGTGTTCGGTGGCGGCGCGCGTGTAGCCGGGTGACGCCGCGACGGCGCGGCGGAGGTCGTCGGGGTCGGCGGTGCCGGTGTCGAACCCGGTGACCCGGGTGACGTCGATGGGGCCTCGGCACGGTGTTTCCACGCGAAAGTTCTCCTGTGGTCGAGCGGTCCGTACCCTCGTTATCGCTCCGTTACCACCTGGGCGTTACCGCCGCCTTGTCCCTCGGTCAGGTGAGCCGGCCGACGCGCCTGGCCGGCCGCGTCCGGTCTCGTAGGATGCGACGGTGAGCTATTCGACCGACCCGCGGGCGGCGCGCAGCCGGGCGGCGATGGTCGCCGCGGCCCGGCGGTTGCTGGCGGGCGAGGGGCTCGACGCCGTCACGCACCGGCGGGTCGCCGAGGAGGCCGGGGTCGGCCGGGCCACGGTGTACCGGCACTGGCCCCGGGCCGACCAGCTCCTGCTCGACGCGATGGGCGGCGCGGACCTGCCGCTGTTCAAGGACCCGGAGCCGCCGCTGCGGCCGTGGCTGTGCGCCCAGCTGCGGCGGATGGCCGACGAGCTCGCGATCCCGGCGGTCGCCGCCGTTTCGCTCACCTTGGCGCAGTCCGCGCTGTCGGATCCGGAAGCCGCGCGCCGGCAGGAGGAGTCGGTCCGCACGATCGCGGAACGCCTGCACGCGGCCGTCCGGGCGGCGGTCGCGGCCGGCGAGCTGGTCACCGGAATCGAGCAGGCGGACCTGACGGCGCTGCTGGTCGGCCCGATCGTCTACCGCGCGACGACCCAGCGCCGCCCGGTTTCCGACGCCCTCATCGCCCGGCTCGTCGACAGCGTGGGCACTTGGCGGGACTAACCCGCGATGGTGATGGCGACCACGGCGAAGGCGAACTGCGCCACCATCGCCAGCACGCGGATCCAGTCGGTCCGCAGCAATCGCACGATGGCCGCGTGCTCGGCCGTTTCCCGGATGTGCAGCTGGATCGGCAGCTGGATCACGGCGAACGAGAGCCAGGAGGCGCTCAGCACCGCCAAGCCGCCCCACAGCGGCCACGCCGGAATGGGGCCCGCAACCAGTGCGGCGACCACCAACGCGGTCAGCAGGACCTTCGGGACCACGTAGACGATTCCGCTGCCGTGGCCCTGGGTCGTCTGGACGGCCCGGAACTCGCCGCTGCCGATGGCCGGCCACCCGGAGAAGACGGCGAAGTGCTCCATCAGGCAGCCGGCCAGGCAGTAGGCGGACAGCATTCCGTAGACGAGCAACCACGTGGACAACGACCAGCTCCTCGGCATGGCGGTCTATGAGACGGCTGTCTCATAGACCGCCATGCTGGCACTCGGCGCGCTGTGAGTCAACTGTCTCGCAGAGGGTCAGGCGCGGCTCCACTTCTGGTTCGCCTGGCCGTTGCAGGACCACAGGATCGCTCGGGTCCCGTTGGCGGTCGCGGCCCCTTCGGCGTCGAGACAGAGTCCTGATTGGACATTGCGGATCGTGCCGTCCGAGCCGAGCGTCCACTTCTGGTTGTTCTGCCCGGTGCACGAGCGGCTGAGCACCTGGGCGCCACTCGCGCCACCGTCGAGGCACTTGTCGCCGAAGACCCGGATTTCGCCGTTCTCCCAGCTGGTCCAGAGCTGGTTGGCGGCGGTCTGGCAGTCCCAGATCAGCGTGCCCGCCCCCGAGGCGGTGGAGTTGTTGTCGACGTCCAGGCAGCGGTTCGAGCCGGTGCCGCGCAGCCGCGACGTCGTGGCGGCGAGCGGGGTGCCGCCGGAGACGCGGTAGGCGGCGACGCCGTGGGCGGGCACGCTCGCGCTGATCGCGCCACTCGAGGCGGACGTGCCGCCGGTCCACAGGTCGGTCAGCGTGAACGACGTCCCGTTGAGCCCGATCTGCGCCGCGGTGGTGCTGATGGTCGTCGTCGCGCTGCCGCGGTTGAGCAGCCCGACGGCGACGGACCCGTCGGACAGCGGCTTGGCGAAGACCTCTACGTTGCCGTCGTCGCGGACCCGGCGGCCGCCGGCGCCGAGGCTGTCCTGGTCGACCGCCAGCAGGCGGGGGTTGCGCAGGACCGCGCTGATGTCCGCGGACATGGTGCGGATGTCGTTGCCCGCCATGAGCGGCGCCGCCAGCAGCGCCCAGAGGGCGAAGTGGGCGCGGGACTCGGTCAGTGACAGGCCGGGCCGCCCGACGACGAGCATGTCCGGGTCGTTCCAGTGTCCGGGCCCGGCCTGCGCGGCCAGCGGGGCGGTGACGTCGAGGACGTTGCCGACGCCCATCGGGTAGCTGTTGGTGTTGCCGTTCTGCCAGATGTCGAGCAGGTCTTCGGTGGTACGCCACAGGTCGGCGACCTGGCCCCAGTCGTACTTGTCGCCGGTGATGGCGTGGTAGCTGTTGGGGTTGATGCTGTAGACGATCGGCCGTCCGGTGCCGCGCAGGGCGTCGCGCATCAGGCCGAAGCGGCTGACCTGCTCGTCGCGGGTGCCGGCGGGGGAGCACCAGTCGTACTTGAGGTAGTCGACGCCCCAGGAGGCGAACGTGCGGGCGTCCTGGGCTTCGTGGCCCTGGCTGCCGGTCGAGCCCGGGTAGGTGCCGCCGCGCTGGGCGCAGGTGCGGTCGGTGGGCACCTGGTAGATGCCGAACTTCAGGCCGCGGGCGTGGATGTAGTCGCCGAGGGCCTTCATGCCACTGGGGAACTTCGAGGCGTTGCCGCGCAGGTTGCCCTGCGCGTCGCGGTTCGGGTCGAACCAGCAGTCGTCGACCACGACGTACTGGTAGCCCGCGTCGCGCATGCCGGAGGACACCATCGCGTCGGCGGCCTGGTGGATGGTGGACTCGGAGACGTTGCACCCGAAGCTGTTCCAGCTGTTCCAGCCCAGCGGCGGGGTCACCGCCGGGCTGCCCGGGGCGGCGACGGCGGCCGGCGGCACGGCCGTGGACAACGACAGCGCGGCGGCCGTCGCGGCGAGCAGGTGCAGGACCCGGGAACGGGTTCGAGCGGGCATCGTTGCCCCTTTCCGGACGGGGAACCGGGAGTTAGCGCTAACACTTTTGGTTTCGCTGACAGCGGTGAAACTTTCCGAAATTTTCGCTGTGGCCGACCCGGTGGCCCAGGTATGTATAGACGAAGGTTCGTACCGCGTCCAGCCTCCTTCGCGGATCATTGCCAAAGCCGCACACGCTTGATTACAGTCCCCTGTCTGGGAGCGCTCCCACTGCCACCGAGCTCGACGACGAGGAGATGGCGAATGCGGGTAAGAAGATTCCGGGCTGGACTGGTGCTGCTGGCGGTGACGGCGCTCGGGTTGACGGCGGGTTCCGTGCCCGCCGTCGCCGCCGACTACGAGCGGCTCCTCAACGGCACTTTCGCCAGTGGCACGATCGACCCCTGGTGGGCCGGGTCCGGGACCACCGGCCGCGTCACCGGCGGCGAGTTCTGCACCGACGTCACCGGCGGCACGGCCAACGGCTACGACGCCCTCGTCGGCCAGAACGGCGTCCCGTTCGAGGCGGGGCAGCAGTACACGCTGAAGTTCGACGCGCACGCGACGACCACCCAGCAGATCTCCGCCGTCGCGGGCGAGGCCGTCTCGCCCTACCGGCAGATCTCCCGCACCGACCTGACGGTCACGCCGGCGACGCAGCACTTCACCGTCACCTTCACGTCCACATTGGACTTCCCGGGCGCGGGCAACGGCCAGCTGGCCTTCTGGTTCGGCGGCCAGACCGCGAACAACACCGTCTGCCTGGACAACATCTCGCTGATCGGCGGGGTGATCCCACCCGGCGGCCTGCCGCCGACCAGCGGCATCCGGGTGAACCAGGAGAGCTACACCCCCGGCCTGCCCAAGCACGCCACGGTGATCAACAGCTCCACGACGCCGGTGACGTGGACGCTGCGCAACGCCGCCGGCACCGCGGTGGCCACCGGCCAGACCCGGCCCCGCGGCGCGGACGCCGCCTCCGGCGCGAACGTCCACGACATCGACTTCTCCGCCTACGACACCGCGGGCACCGGGTACACCCTCTCCGTCGGCTCCGAGACCAGCTTCCCGTTCGACATCTCCGCGGACGGCCTCAAGAAGCTGCGCTACGACGCACTGGCGTTCTTCTACCACCAGCGCAGCGGCATCGCCATCGACGCCCAGTACGTCGGGGCCACCTACGCGCGGCCCGCGGGCCACGTGAACGTCGCGCCGAACCAGGGCGACAACAACGTGCCCTGCCGGTCGGACCTCAACTGCGGCTACACCCTCGACGTGCGCGGCGGCTGGTACGACGCCGGTGACCACGGCAAGTACGTCGTCAACGGCGGCATCGCGACCTGGCAGCTGCTCGACGAGTACGAGCGCGCGCTGAAGCTCGGCGACGCGAGTGCGCTGGGCGACGGGAAGCTGGCCATCCCGGAGCGGGCCAACGGCGTCCCCGACATCCTCGACGAAGCCCGCTGGGAGCTCGACTTCCTGCTCTCCATGCAGGTGCCCGACGGCAAGCCGCAGGCGGGCATGGTGCACCACAAGATCCACGACGCGGCGTGGACCAGCCTGCCCACCCGGCCCGACCAGGACAGCCAGCCGCGCCGGCTCTCCCCGCCGAGCACGGCGGCCACGCTGAACATGGCCGCGGTCGCGGCGCAGGCGTCCCGGCTGTGGAAGACGATCGACCCCACCTACTCGGCGAAGCTGCTCACCGCGGCCGAGAAGGCCTACGCCGCGGCGAAGGCCGACCCGAACGTGCTCGCCGACCCGAACGACGGCACCGGCGGCGGGACGTACAGCGACAACACCGTGACCGACGAGTTCTACTGGGCGGCCGCGGAGCTGTTCGCGACGACGGCGAAGAGCGCGTACCGCACCGACGTCACCGGGTCGTCGCTCTACCGCGGCGTCAGCTTCAACACCCACGGCTTCGACTGGGGCTCGACGGGCGCGCTCGGCGACATCACCCTCGCGCTGGTGCCGACCGACCTGCCCGCGGCGGACGTCACGGCGATCAGGTCGGCGATCACCACGACGGCCGACAGCCACCTGAGCCAGATGGCGGGCATGGGCTACCCCGCGCCCTACCGGACGGCCGACGGCACCTACGAGTGGGGCTCGAACGGCCTGGTTGCCAACAACGGTGTCGTGCTGGCCCTGGCGTACGACTTCACCAAGCAGGACAAGTACCGCGACGGCGCGTTCCAGGCGATGGACTACCTGCTGGGCCGCAACCCGGCGAACTACTCCTACGTCTCCGGTCACGGTGACCAGGCCGTGCAGAACGTGCACCACCGGTTCTGGGCGCACCAGCTCGACCCGTCGCTGCCGACCGCGCCGCCCGGGGCGCTCTCCGGCGGGCCCAACAGCGGCCTGCAGGACCCGACCGCGGCCCGGCTGCTCGCCGGCTGCGCGCCCCAGCGCTGCTTCGTCGACGACATCCAGGCGTACTCGGTGAACGAGGTCGCGATCAACTGGAACTCGGCGCTGGCCTGGCTGGCGAACTGGACGGCGGAGAAGTCGCCGTCCGCGGTCGACACGACCGCCCCGGCCGCGGCGGGCAAGCCCGCCGTCTCGGCGGTGTCCGCGACCGGCGCGACGGTGACCTGGACGGCGTCCTCGGATGCCGAAAGCGGGATCAGGAACTACGACGTCGTCAGCGTGTCCGGCGCGGCTCGCAAGGTCCTCGCCACCGTCACCGGGACGTCGGCGACGCTGACCGGGCTTTCGCCGTCGACCGCCTACAGCCTGGTCGTGGTGGCCCGCAACGGGGCGGGCCTCACCGGCCCGGACTCGGCGTCGACGCAGTTCACCACGCTGCCGGACGCATCGGGCGGCGGCTGCTCGGTGACCTACACGGCGAACAGCTGGTCCGGGGGCTTCACGGCCTACGTCACGGTGACCAACACCGGGACGACGACGTGGCCGACGTGGACGCTGAAGTTCGCCTTCCCGGGGAACCAGAAGGTGACCCAGGGCTGGTCGGCGACCTGGGCGCAGTCCGGCGCGAACGTCACCGCCACGGCGATGCCGTGGAACGCTTCGGTGGCGCCGGGCAAGGCGGTCTCGATCGGCTTCAACGGCAGCTACACGGGCAGCAACGCGAGTCCCACGGCCTTCGCGGTGAACGGCAAGACGTGCGGCTGACACCCGTTCCGGTCGCTCGATCGGCGAACTGACGGAGACTCGGCTAATGTCACACCTGCGGGCAGGTGCGCCTCCTCCCCCCTCGGCGCATCTGCCCGCACTCGTCTCCTCTTGTCTCCTTCCCCACCGGCGCTCACCATGAGTGGTCCGGGGCGGAAGGAGCGGACGCCGTGGACGAGCCGGCGATCGTCGTGGAGGACCTGCGCGTCCACCGCGGCGGCGAAGAGGTGCTGCGCGACATCGGGTTCACCGTGCGTCGCGGGACGGTGACCGGCCTGCTGGGGCCGAACGGCTGCGGCAAGAGCACGCTGATGCGTTCGATCGTCGGCGTCCAGCTCGTCGCCTCCGGGCGCGTGGACGTGCTCGGCAGGCCCGCGGGCCACCCCGAGCTGCGCCGGCGGATCGGCTACGCGACCCAGGACCCGGCGATCTACGCGGACCTGACGGTGACCGAGGCCCTGCGCTACTTCGCCGCGGTGCTCGGCACGCCACCGTCGGATGTCGACCGGGTGATCACCCGGACGGGGCTGACGGCGTCGGCCCGGGTCCTGGTCGGCCGCCTCTCCGGCGGCCAGCGCGGCCGGGCCAACCTGGCCGCGGCCCTGCTCGGCACGCCCGAGCTGCTGGTGCTGGACGAGCCGACGGTCGGCTCCGACCCCGAGCTGCGCGACGAGCTCTGGAAGCTGTTCCACGACCTGGCCGCCACCGGCGTCACCCTGCTGATCTCCAGCCACGTGATGGATGAAGCCGCGCGCTGCGACGACCTCCTGCTGCTGCACCGCGGCAAGGTCCTCGCCCGCGGCACCCCGGAGGCCCTGCGCGCGCGGACCGGCGCGCCCGATCTCGAGCAGGCGTTCCTGCGCCTGATCCGGGGCCGGACGGAGGCGACGCGATGAGCGCGCTGCCCACCACCCGGCGGATCCTCACCCAGCTCCGGCACGACCCGCGCACGATCGTGCTGCTCGTCGCGGTGCCGAGCGTGCTGATGGTCCTGCTCCGGTACGTGCTCAACTCGGAGCAGCGGTTCAGCGCGGTCGCGCCGGCGTTGCTCGGGATCTTCCCGTTCACGATCATGTTCCTGCTGACCTCGGTGACGACGTTGCGCGAGCGCACGACGGGGACGTTGGAGCGCCTGATGACGCTGCCGGTCGGCAAGCTGGACCTGATCCTCGGCTACGCGCTGGCGTTCGGCCTGCTGGCCACCCTGCAGGTGGTGGTGGCGGCCGGGATCTCCCTGACCTGGCTCGGGCTGGACATCGCCGGCTCGGTCTGGGTCCTGCTGCTCGTCGTGGTGCTGGACGCGCTGCTCGGCACCGCGCTCGGGCTGTTCGTCAGCGCGTTCGCCCGCACCGAGTTCCAGGCGATCCAGTTCCTGCCGGTGTTCGTGCTGCCGCAGTTCCTGCTGTGCGGACTGTTCGTGCCGCGCGGGGACATGGGCTGGGTGCTGAACGCGGTGTCGGACGTCCTGCCGCTGTCGTACGCGGTGGACGCGCTCACCCAGGTGACCCGCTCGGCCGAGATCGACGGCACCCTGGTGCGCAACATCGGGATCATCGCGGGCTGCGTGGTCCTCGCGCTGCTGCTCGGCGCGGCGACGCTGCGGCGCCGCACGCCCTGAGCCGGTGGTGCCGGACCGCCGGGAGCTCGGTCCACTGTGGCTGGTGGCCACGACCGCGGCGCGAGCCGGAGGCGGCGAAATTCCGCGGGCCGCGGTGCCCGGTGAAACAAATCGGCGCCCGGAGCGACTCCTTCCCTCGACGCCAGTTTGCGCACGGAACGACTCGACGCGACGGGGGTGCTGCCATGGCCGGAGGTTCGCCGCCGGGTGCTCGAACGGCCGGCAGTGTCCCGCTTTACCTCGGTGTCGTCGCCAAAACGGTCGACGTGGCGCCGAACGGCATCGAAATCGGCGTGATCCGGTTCTCCGGCTGGCAGCTGTACCGGATCGGCCCGCTGCCGGGCGGCTGCACCGGGCAGGCGGCCTACCTCGTCCGCGTCGACTACGAATTCGACGTGCCGGCGCACGTGGCGCCGCCGGCCTGGGCGGAGATCGAGTTCGAATTCGACGCCGCCGAGGTGCTGGTGGTCGACGCGGTGCCCCGCGCGGGCACGGCAGTCGAGCCCGCGCACAGCGACGAGCCGACCCGGCAGCTGACCTTCGGCCGCTCCCGGCGGGTGGCCGACGCGAGCGGCACCGAGGTGGCCCTGCCCGCGGTGCGGCCGCGCGTCGACTGCTTCGGGCTGGGGAGTTCGCGGGTGCAGTGGCGGCACGCCGGGCGCGTGCCGGCCGGCACCCGCACGGCGTGGCTCGTCCTGCTGACCCCGCCGGACCGCGCCGAGCTGCCGGTGCTGGCCTGCGGGTCCTACCACGTGACCGCGGGAGGCCGCCTCGGGCTGCACGCGACCGGCCGCTCGGACGCGTTCTCCGTCCGGCTGCCGGAGGCCCCGGAACCGAACGCCCCGGACGGGGGGCTTCCGGCGGCCGCCCGCGCGCCCCGGGTGTTCGTCTCGTACGCGCACGACTCCCCGGCGCACAAGAGAGCCGTGCTGCGGTTGTGCCGGCTGCTGGCCGAAGAAGGCGTCGACGTGCGCGTCGACCGGTACGGCCTGGAACGCCGCCGCAACTGGGATCGTTGGACCACGACCCAGATCCTGCGCACCGACTACGTGATCGTGGTGGCATCGCCGGCGTACCGCGCGGTGGGCAACGGCGAGCTCATCGACGAGACGCGGCACCGCGGGATCCGCTCGGAATACGGCAGGCTGGCCGACCTGCTGCTGCGCTACCCGGCCCAGTGGACGAGAAAGCTGCTGCCGGTCGTCCTCCCGGGCCGGTCGCCCGACGAAATCCCCCTGACGTTCCTGCCCGGCAGCAGCGACCACTACCTGCTGTCCGCGTTCACCGCCGACGCGGCCGCGGAGCTGCTGCGCGTGCTGTTCACCGGCCCGGCGGGACCGGAGCCGCGCACCGCTCCCGTGGCGTGACGCGGGCCGGCGACTCCGGCGAGGCAGTGTGCGCGGCCGCCGTCACCATCCTCACCTCGCTGCGCGCAGCGGGCCGCGCTCCAAGCGCGTGGCCGTCCAGTAATTGTCTACATTTTGACTGGTTTATTGCGGGTATCAATCGTTCCGCCCCGGCTGCGCTGGTGGCTACACGAGGATGTGCTCGTGGCGGTTTGTACCCATCTTTGCCCGTGGAATAGCGGCAAGCGACGGCTGGTCGGGGATGGCCGTCGGCGCCGTGAAGATCGACTGGCATGGACGCTCGTTTCGTTGCGGCGCAGAGCGTGCAAGCGCGACGTGTCGGCGGCCTCGGGCTCGCTGGTTCCGCACTTGATCTTACCGGCGTGTCTGAGCGATCGCCCGATAAAGAGCTGAATGATCGAGTAACAAAGTGGGTGCAAAATTGGGGTTTGCCTCTCTTAAACTTGAAGTAATCTCTGCTAGCCTTGTTTGCTCCAAGTTCAGCTTGGGTCCGACACGCGAAAAGAGGGTCCGATGCCCGATGCGCACACGTTGCTCGGCTCGGCGAAGGGGACGAAGGGGCACAACCGCCGTAAATTGATCATCGAAATCATGATCAAGGCCGACCAGCAGTCGCGTATTGCCCGTCGCATGGGCATATCGGAGGCCTCCGTGTCCACGGCCGTGCGCGACCTCGCGCGAGAGGGTGTGGTCGAGATCGACCGGCGTGTCGTCCGGCTGGCCAAAACTCGTGGTGTCGCGCTGGGTATCGATCTCGGATTCCGCCGGACAGCCGTGATCGCCCGGCAGGTCGACCACGGATTCGAAGCGGTCGAACGCGAAGTGCTCAACGAGGGAGCCAACAACGGGTTTTCGCAGGTCCTGCCGGTGCTCAAGCGGGTCATTCGCGAAGTCGTCCGTCGTACCGGGCACGATCTCGGAGACGTCGTCTCCGCCGGCCTGGCGGTGCCCCGGATGATCGACCCGCACAACGGCCGGTTCGCGACCCCGGTGCTGCCGCCCTGGCTCGAGACCGATGAGCCGGCAGCCACGCTGCAGGAGTACTTCGGCGGGGTGCGCGTGGCGGTGGACAACGACGCGAATCTCGGTGCGATGGCCGAGCAGACCTACGGGCTCGAGGAGCCCCTCGAGACGGTGGTCTACGTCAAAGCCTCCACCGGAGTGGGCGCGGGTATCATGATCGGGGACAAGGTGTTGCGCGGCGAGCGCGGAATGGCGGGCGAGATCGGCCATCTGACGGTCGACCGGGACGGTGCGGTGTGCCTGTGCGGTGGCCGGGGTTGCCTCGACACCGTGGTCGGCGCAGAAGCGCTCACCGGTCAGATCCGGCGGGCCGGACGCCGGGACTACGAGCCGCCGGACTCCGTGCGGTTGCTGATCAAGCTCGCCCAGAACGGTGATGCCGCTTGCCGGCGGGTGCTCGCCGATGCCGGCCGGACACTGGGGTTCGCTCTCGCCCAGCTGTGCAACATCGTCAACCCGCGCCTGATCGTGCTCGGTGGTGACCTTTCGGGCGCCCAGGAACTGCTCGTCGACCCGTGCCTGCACGAACTGCAGCGGTACGCATTGGCCGGCTCGGTGACCGACGGCGCGCGGTTCGAGATGCGGACGAGCCAGCTCAATACGTTGGCCGAAGCCCAGGGAGCACTCATCCTGGGGCTGCGTTCCCAGCAGCAGATTCGCTCCGAAGGGGACCCGGCCGACGCCAACGAGTAAATTGAAGTTGCCGGCCACGGCAATCGGGCCGGGATGTGCAACCTCAAGTATGGAGTCGTTCAACGCCGGAAACGAGTCGGAGTCACTCCGTCGGGGTGGTGCCCGCAGTCGGCCCTGGTCTTCCTTCTCGTGCAGCCTCCAAACTCGTCCGGCTCGTAACGCGGACTACCCCTCGGTCGAACTAAAGCGCACAATCAACTACGATCCTGGCCTCCGGCTCGGGTCCGGGGGTTCCTGTCTCGTCTCCTGTTGATCAGGGGATACCGGATTTGAGGTTGTCGATCATGAAGCTGTTTCGCGTGCGTCACGTGACGCTGCCCGGTGGTCCCGTCGTGGACGACGATGCCTGCGCCGCGGACGATCGCACGTATGAGCCTCCGCTGTTCGTCGAGGTCGGACGTATACGTGAGCTGCTTCTCGGCAACTCGTCCAGCGGAAAAGCGGACTCGAACTCCCAGTATTACTGGTGACCTTCGATGATCATCGACAGCCCGGGGCTGCTCGCGGCATTCCCGACCGTCGGAGCCGCGGAACCGGTGACCACCTACGGATCCTGGCGGCCGGGAGAGTTTCGCACGGTGGACCTTCCCGCCGGCCGTCTGGTTCTGGTGGGCCAGTGTCCGGCAAGCGACCGAGTGCTCCGTGAGGACTTCCAGCGTGCACTGGACGCCGACCGGCTGGAGTGGATTGTACGGTGGCCGGGCAGCTACCTCGCTGTCGTGGTGCGCCCCGAGGATGTCACCGTGTTCGTCGACCTCGCCGGTCAGTACCCGGTCTACTACCTCTCGGCGGCCGGCCGTACGGTGCTGGGTACCCGTCCCGGCGAGACGGCCCGGTATGCCGGGCTGAGACCGGAGCCGGATGTTCTGACGCTCCTCACCGAAGTGTTCTGCCCGGGTGTACCGATCGCGGCGTCGAAGTCGCCTTATCGCGGGCTCCATCGGCTGGGGGGAGGCCAAGCTCTGCGGATCGGGCGAGACGGCCGTTGCCGCACTTGGATCTACGAAACTCTTCTCCCCGGGGCGACGTCGACGCTGGAAGAGGCGGCGCACGCTTTGCGCGCTGCCTTGGAGCAAGCTGTCCGGAGCCGGGCCGCCGCGGGAATGACGGCCGACTTCAGCGGTGGCCTGGACTCGACGTCGATCGCGTTCCTGGCTGCCCGGCACCGGAACGAGGATCTGCCCGTCTTCACATATCACCACCCGGAAGCTCCGGCGGAAGACGTCGAGCATGCGGAACGCTATCTGGAGCTCGACCGGCGGCTGCGGGCCAACTTCGTTCACGGGACGCGCAATACGCTGACCTACCAAGGCCTGGACAGTGCGTCACCGACCGACGTGCCGGACCCGGGAGCGGTCACGCATCGGCGAACGCAGCTGCGGCTGCAGTACATCGCCGATGTCGGCAGCACCGTCCACCTCAACGGGGAGGGGGCAGACGCGTTGCTCGTCGCAGCCCCTGGGTATCTCGGTGACCTCGTCCGCTGCGGGACGCTGAGAAGGTTCGGGCGCGAATGCCGTGAGCTCGCGCGCGAACGTGATGTCGCTCCGGTACGGGTACTGGCTAGGTCGGCGAAGCTCTCGGCGAGGCCGTTGCGGCGAGCGCTCAGGATGTTCGCCGAACGGCTGGAGCGGCCGCCGGACCGCCACGTCGAATGGCTGGACGCGATCGCATGGTGGCCGGGACCGGGCCGAGAAGCTGCGTGGTTGAATCCGCCGTTCCGTCGCGAATTGGCGGACTGCCTTCGGGAAGCGGCGGAGACCACGACGGTGGCGGCTCGAGTGGGTGACCTCACTGCGCTGTCCGAGGTGCGTGCCGCCGGGACAGTGCAAGGGATACTGGACCATCGCGCACGGCAGTTCGGTATCTGGCCGCAGGCGCCGTTCCTCGACAATGACGTCGTCCGGGCTTGTCTCATGCTGCCCGCATATCGCCGGGCAGACGCGAACGCGCGCAAGCCTCTGCTCGGTATGGCACTTACCGGGTTGGTGCCTGGTGAGGTGTTCGCCCGGCGTACCAAGGGAAACTACATCGGAGAAGATTATCGCGGCGTGCGGTTGGCTGCCGGCGAGCTGATGGACCGGGTGTCACGGATGCGGCTGGTCGAGTTCGGCGTGATCGATCCCGAGCCGGTCCGGGCTTCGGTGCGGCGGGCAGCGGCGGGACTGCCGGCGCCGTTTCCCGCCCTGAACCGGCTGCTGGGTGCGGATCTGTGGATGAGCGGTTTGGGGAAGGGGCGGTCATGACGGTGGTTCACGTGGCCGCCGATCATGGCGGAGGCCTGATCATGAACACGCGGGCGGGTCGCTGGTACGCCCTCAACGCCACGGCGGAGCTGATGGTCAGGGAGCTGCGGCGAACCGGCGATGTCGATGCCGTAGTGCGTGCGGTCGCGGCGATTTTTCCCGGCGTACCGGAAAGCCGGATCCGCGGCGACGCCGAAGATCTGGCGAGGCAGGTGCCGGTTCGGAAGCTGGTCTCCTTTGCCGGCTCGTCGGACTTGACGGTCAGTGAAGCACGGGTCCCGGCGGTTGCCGAGCCAGGTGTGCGTCGACGTTGGCTCCGGAGCCGGGTGTCATTGGTCTTGGCGATCTTGCTTCTGTGTCTGCCGTTCCACTGTGCTGTCCAGGCCGTCTCGACACTGCGACGACTGGGCCGGAAGCCGGCCACGGTCGGTCAAACCGCCGAAGTGCTCGCTGCGGTCGATCGCGCGGCCAGGCTTTTTCCCTGTCGGGTAGCCTGCCTTGAGCGGACACTGACCGCTGTGCTCACGTCGGCATTGTGTGGCTTCCGCCTGAACTGGGCAATCGGCGTTGCCGAGGACCCGTACCGCTTCCACGCTTGGGTCGAGGCTGAGGGCAAAGCGATCGTGCTGAACGGTGATTGCAGCTCTGCCGAATTCCGAAGAGTGCTTGTCATGTGAACACAGGAACGGCTGCGAACCTTGTGGCTCGCAGCCGTTCCCGATCCGCCCGGTCAGTGCTCCAGCAGGTCGACCAGGTAGGCCCACTGGTGCGCCGGCACCAGGATGATCACCACGATCACGGTGATCCACCAACGCAGCGGCACTGAAGGCAAATCGATGCAGCGTGCCTCCAGTGCAAAGCGGATCTTCACTTGCTCCTCCACCTCCATGGAATTTCGTGCTGAACTCGTTGGTTCGAGTCTGGCACAAGTCTCGGAGAAGCAAAGTTCGGCGTAGATCGAGATATGCGCAATCGCGGCGACGTGCTGCTGGTTCGAGGGCGACGAACCGGCTTCGGATTCAAGTTCGCGAGATTTCCGTCCGGCGCCTTGTCCGTAAATCTGAAGGAAATGATCTGGCTCTGCCCGCGGAGCGGGGTGTCGCAGTGGCTTACGGCTGACGGGGGTGAAGCCGGGCGGAGTTCCGCGGTTGCCGCACGCTTACACTCCGCGCACTCTGCCGGGGATCGTGCAGAGATGATGCCGTGGAGTTTGTAATTGAACGGCCGGGGAGGTTGCCGGCGGCTTCCCCGGTGAACTTGGGCCATGCATCCGTGGTCGTGAGGTGCCGCCTATCGCCCATGGCCGGTGGGGAGAACTGTAGCCGAGATTCACCCGTACGGGTGATGCCTGGTGTCGGCGCGTTGACCGGACTACCGCGCCGCAGCCAGCGGCGGCCGCTGACCAGGTTGTCGGAGGACGACTAACCGGGCCGGCTGTCGTAACAGATTCACGGGAGCCGACGATCTCAGTCCCACAACCGGCGTTGTCGGTGCGCGGCCAGGGGAGAGGCGAGGACGTGGCTTTGTTCGGCGGTCGGGAAAACGGGGAACTGGCCGCGTTGCAGCAGCAGCTCGGTGCTGCGCATGCCACGATCGCGGAACTGCGGGGATGGGTCACCCAGCTGCGAGGCGCGGAGACGCCCGCCCTCGAAGCCGACCTGCGGCGGCTGCGCTCGGTCGTCGAAAACGCGAAGCAGGAAAGCCTGGCGCTGAACAGCTCACTCGGTCAGCAAAAATCCGAACTGAGGGCGTGGCAGTCGAGGCTCATCGAGACGCGAGAACTGGCGTTGCTGCAAGAGGTCGGCGTCTACGAGTACGCCCATCCGCTGGACGACGCCGTCGCGTACAAGGACGAGCTGAAGCGGCTGCGTGAGCAGATCAAGCTCGAGGCCCGGGGCAACGCGGTGAGCTGTCAGGTCGACTGGGCGGTCAACGGCTCGGTCAAGGAGGGGCAGAAGCTCGGCCGGGACATGGCGAAGCTGATGCTGCGTGCCTACAACGCCGAAGCCGACAACGCCGTCCGGGTGGTCAAGCCGCATACCCGGGAGGCGGTGAAGAATCGGTTGTCGACCACGCGGGACACCATCGGCCGCCTCGGCGTCCTGATGCGGATCGCCGTCTCGGACGGCTACCACCGGCTTCGGCTCCGTGAGATCGACCTGACCGCGGATTACCTGGTGAAGGTCGAAGCCGAACGAGAGCAGGCCCGGGCGGAGCGCGAACGGCTTCGCGAAGAGGCAAAGGTGATGAAGGAGATCGAGCGGGAGCGTGCCCGGTTGGCCAAGGAACGGGCGCACTACGCCACGGCGTTGGCCAAACTCGAGGCCAAAGGGGACGTCGACGGTGTCGCGCGGACCCGGGAACAGCTGACGTCGATCGACGAGGCCATCGCCGGGGTCGAGCTGCGCGCCGCCAACATCCGGGTCGGGCACGTGTACGTGATCTCGAACATCGGTGCGTTCGGGCCGAACGTCGTCAAGATCGGTATGACGCGGCGGTCGGAACCGCGTGACCGGGTCCGCGAGCTCGGCGACGCGTCCGTGCCGTTCCGCTTCGATGTCCACGCCTTGGTCTTCTCCGAGGATGCCGTGTCACTGGAGACCGAACTGCATCGGCGGCTCAGCCACAAGCGCGTCAACCTCGTCAACATGCGGCGGGAGTTCTTCTACGCCACTCCGGCGGAAGTGAAGGAGCACCTGCTGGCCATCCGCGATGCCCATGTCCTCGAGTACACCGACACGCCCGAAGCCGTCGAGTGGCGCGCGTCCGAACCGGGTCGGCGCGACACCGGTGAGCTGGCTGTGCCCGTCGGAGCGCCGGCGCTCCCGGCCGTGCTGACGGACGCGGACGGCGATCTCTCCGACGACGGTGGTGAGTAGGGCGTGGCGCAGCCACCAGGCACCGCGGGCCGCCCGCAGGGATGGTTCACCGATCCGCTGGACGAGCGGTTGAACCGCTACTGGGATGGACGGCGCTGGACGTTCCACACCGCGGAGCCGGTCGCTCGGCCCGCAATGCCGGCGAATCCGGCACCGAGACCGGTGGAACCGGCTCCGGCCCTCCGGCCGGACATCGCGCACGCGGTGAGCAGGGTGAGCGGCCTGCTCGTCGGCTCCATGAAGGAGGTCAACCTGCTGGCCGGCCACCTCCGCCCCGAGGAGCGGGTCCTGGCGCTGACCGGGGCGCAGGGAGAGGGCTTCGGTGTACTCGCGTGCACCAGCCAACGGCTGTTGTTCCTCTTCGTCGGCATCGTGCGCAAGCAGGTTCTCGAGGTCGACTGGAATCTGGCCAAGGCCGCGGTCTACAACCGGTCGACGAAGTTCCTGGCGGTGTACACGACCCGGCCGACGAAACGTGCGGTCCCGGCCATGGCCATCCGGGTGAGCAACGCGGCCGACGCGCAGGCGATCATGGCTGCGGCGGAGGTGGCTTCGGCCGCGCCGCGGCTCGACATCTTGTGAACGGGTCGGTCAAGCGGTCAGCCAGTTCGTCTCCGCCGGAAGCGGGATGCCGTAGCGGCTCGCCTGGGTGATCGCCTCCTGGAAGGCCGTCGCCGCCGGGGCGAGGGGGCGGTGGGGGACGCGGACGATCGCGATGCTGCGTTCCGTTCGCGGGTTGCCGAGTGGCCGGTGGTGCAGGCCGGCGAATGTCATCAGGGGCAGCACCAGGCCCGGGACGGCGGACACGCCGAGCCCGGCGGCGACCAGGCCCGCCACCGCGCTGATGTTGCGGGCTTCGACGGCGTTGCGGGGCCGGGTGCCCGCCTCGGCGAACGCGCGGTCGAGGTGGCGGCGGATGCTCGTGGTGGTGTCGAAGGCGATGAACGCCTCCGCGGCCAGGTCGGTCCAGCTGACCTCCGCCGCGGCCGCGAAGGGGTGGCCCGGCGGGAACACGCAGCAGAACCGGTCGGTGGCCACCGGGGTGACGGCGAGGTCGTCGACCGGTTCGCCGGAGACCACCGTGACGGCGAGATCGACGTCGCCGTCGCGCAGGCGCTCGAGCACTTCGGCGGCGAGTGCGTCCTCTATGGACAGCCGGACGCCCGGGTGGGCGCGCTGGTACACCGACACGATCGACGGCAGCAGGATCGCCGCCAATGAAGGAAGCGTCGCGACGCGGACCCGGCCGCGCTGCCCGTCGAGGAAACCGGCGAAGTGCCGCAGGTTCGCGTCGAACGCCGCGACGGTGCTGCGCGCGATCGTGACGAACTCGCGGCCCTCGGTGGTCGGTTCGAGCCGCCGGGTCGTGCGTTCGAACAGCGCGACCCCGAGCCGGCGCTCCACTTCGAGCACCGTCCTCGACAGCGACGACTGCGCCTGCAGCAGCACCTCGGCGGCCGCGGTGAAACTGCCGGCGTCGTGCACCGCCACCACGACGCGGAGCTGCTGAACGGTCAGGTCCATGCGCATGGCGCATGAATGTATCGGATATTGATGCTTGCCGCGCGTGGCACCGGGCCGGGAAGGTGAGCGCACTCGAAGGAGGTCAAGGATGCTCGCCGCGAGTGGCTTCGTCACGATCGCCCTGTTCCTGGTGGCGGTGCTGTCCCGCCGGGTCTCGGTGCTCATCGCGCTGACCGCGCTGCCGGTGCTCGTGGCCGTGGCCACCGGGCACGGCGGCGCGCTCGGGACCCTGATCGGCGGCGGCCTGGTCAAGGTCGCGCCGGTGGCCATCATGATCACGTTCGCCGTGCTGTACTTCAGCCTGATGATCGACGCCGGGTTGTTCGACCCCGCCGTCGCGCGGGTGCTCCGGTGGGCGAAGGGCGACCCGCTGAAGATCACGGTCGGCACCGCGGTGCTCACCCTGCTGGTCGCGCTCGACGGCGACGGCGCCTCGACCTTCCTGATCACCGTGTCGGCCCTGCTGCCGATCTACGACCGGCTGGGCATGCGGCGGATCGTCCTCGCGGGCGTGGTCTGCCTGGGCGCGGGCGTGATGAACATGGTTCCGTGGGGCGGCCCGACCGCCCGTGCCATGGCCGCGCTGCACCTCGGCTCCGGGGACGTCTTCGTGCCCGCCATCCCCGCCATGGTCGCCGGCATCCTGTGGGTGCTGCTCGCCGCGGTCCTCATCGGACGGTCCGAGCGCAGGCGGCTCGGCGTCGTCGAGCTGGACGACCTGGTGCCCGCGCCGGAACCGCGCACCGGCTGGGCCCGCTTCCGGTTCTGGTTCAACGTACTGCTGACCCTGGCACTGGTCGCAGTGCTGCTCGCGCAGCTGTTCCCCCTGGAGGTCGTGTTCGTGGTCGCCTTCGTCGTCGCGGTGATCGTCAACCGGCCGAAGTGGGAGCAGCAGCAGGAGCTGTTCGCCAAGCACGGCAGCAACGTCGTGCTGGTGACCACCATGATCTTCGCCGCGGGCGTGTTCACCGGGATCCTCGGCGGCACCGGCATGATCCAGGCGATGGCGCACTGGCTCGTCGGGATCATCCCGCCCGGCGCGGGTGGGGTGCTGCCCGTCCTGGTGGCCGTCACGAGCATGCCGCTGTCGCTGGTGTTCACCCCGGACGCCTACTACTTCGGGGTGCTGCCGGTGCTGGCGGAAACCTCCGCCGCGCTCGGCGGCAGCCCCGCCGAGATCGGCACCGCGGCCATCCTCGGCCAGATGACCACCGGGTTCCCGCTGAGCCCGCTGACCGCGTCCACCTTCATCCTCGTCGGCATGAGCGGCGTCGAGCTCGGTGCGCACCAGCGGTTCGTCTTCAAGTGGGCGTTCGGCACGACGCTGGTGATGACCGCCGCGGCGCTGCTCACCGGCGCCATTTCGTTCTGACAGGGGAGAATCCGCGTGCGTACCACCAGGATCGGCAGCGGGGCGGGGTTCTCCGGTGACCGGATCGAGCCGGCCGAGGACCTGCTCCGCCGCGGGAACCTGGCCGACCTCGTGCTGGAATGCCTGGGCGAGCGGACGGTCGCGCTCGCCCAGCAGCGCAAGCTGGCCGACCCGGCGCAGGGGTACGAGCGGAGGCTGCCGGCCCGGTTCTCCCGGCTGCTGCCCCTGGCGCGGCGCGCCGGGGTGCGGATCGTGACGAACATGGGCGCCGCCAACCCCGAAGCCGCGGGCCGGGTCACCCGGGACCTGCTCGACGCGCACGGGCTCGGGGGCCGGGTCGCGGTCGTCACCGGCGACGACGTGCTCGACACGCTCGACCTCGACGCCCCGGCGTGGGAAACCGGGAAACCCCTGCGGGAACTCGGCGAGATCGTGTCGGCCAACGCCTACCTCGGCGCGGAGGCGCTGCTTCCGGCCTTGGGCGCCGACGTGGTGCTCACCGGGCGGGTGGCCGACCCGTCGCTGTTTGTCGCCCCGCTCGCGGACCGGCTGGGCTGGGACCTCGACGATCCGGCGGCGATCGCCGCCGGCACCCTCGCCGGGCACCTCCTCGAGTGCGCGGGCCAGCTCACCGGCGGCTACTTCGCCGACCCCGGCCACCAGGACGTGCCGGACCTGGCCGCGCTCGGCTTCCCGTTCGCCGACGTCGATTCCGCCGGTACCGCGCGGATCGGGAAGCTGCCCGGCACCGGCGGGCTGCTGTCCCGCGCGACCGTGCGCGAGCAGCTGCTCTACGAGATCACCGACCCGGCCGCGTACCTGACCCCCGACATCACCCTGGACGTGCGGGGCGTCTCGATCGCCGAGACCGGCCCCGACGCGGTGCGCGTGGCGGGGGCCCGCGGGACGCCCCGCCCGGACCGGCTCAAGGTGAGCGTCGGCTACCGCGCCGGGGCCAAAGTGGAGGCCGAGATCTCCTACGCCGGCCCCAACGCCGCGCGTCGCGGCGCGCTGGCCGCCGAGGTCGTCACCACCCGGCTGGCCGGCCTGCCGATCCGCGCCGAGGTGCTCGGCGGCGAGACCTGCTGCCGGCTGCGGGTGGCGGCGATCGGTCACGACCGAGACCTGCTCGACCGCGTCGGGGACGAAGTGGAGTCCCTGTACACCAACGGTCCCGCGGGCGGGGGCGGCGTGCGGGTGCACATCACCGAGGTGATCGGGATCGCCTCGACGCTCATCCCGCGCGAAGCGGTCCGCCCGTCCGTCACCTTCCTGGAGGCACCTGGTGCTGCTGCATGAACTGGCGCACTGCCGCGCGGGGGACAAGGGCGACGTGGCGACGCTGTCGGTGTTCCCGCGCGCCGACGAGGACTACCCGGCGCTGGTCCGCGTGCTCACCGCGGCCCGGGTGCGCGCGCACCTCGACGGCCACGTCACCGGCGAGGTCGTCCGGTACGAGCTGCCCGGCCTGTGCGCGCTGCACTTCGTCTGCCGCCGGGCCGCGGGCGGGGTCACGACGTCCCTGGACCTGGACACGCACGGCAAGTCGCTGAGCTCGCGCCTGCTTTCCCTCGAGGTCTGAAGTTCACAGGCGGGCGACACCGAGGTCGCGGACCACGGCCGCCAGCGCCCGGACCATCTCGTTGTCGGTGTCGGCGCGCCACACCAGGCCCCAGCGCAGGCCCGGCCAGTCGTGGATCGGCAGGTACACGATGTCGGGCCGGGCGTGGTAGCGCGCCACGTGCGCGCCGAGGTTGTGGAAGCCTTCGCCGTTCCCGACGTGGGTGAAGATGTCGTCGAGGCTCGCGATGTTCGGCGGGCGGCGGTCGATCGCCCGGCCGCTCTGCGTCCGGAACGGCGTGAACGCGTCGGCCCAGTAGTCGGGGCCTTCCGGGCCCTGCAGGATGCCGTGGTCGCCGAACACCTCCAGCGACACCGACTTCTCCGCGGCCAGCTCGTGGTCCGCCGCCAGCAGCAGCACGCTGGATTCGGTGTAGACGGTCGGGCCGACGGTCAGGTCGGGCTCCTCCACCGGCAGCCAGGCCACGAGCACGTCGATGTCGCCGTTGCGGATCGGGACGAACGCGTTGACGAACGGGTTGTGGCGGATGTGCAGGCCCCACTGCGGGTGCCGGGCCCGGAACGCCTCCCAGTACGGCCGCAGGTCGTGCGCGTTCGCCGGCAGCATGCCGACCCGCAGCACGCCGGTCTTCCCCTCGGCGGCCAGCCGGGCGCGGGCCATGCCCTCCCGCAGGGACCGGTACGCGGGCAACAGGTCCGTGCGCAGCCGCTCGCCGACCGGGGTCAGCCGCACCGACCGGCTGGTGCGCTCGAACAGCGCGGCGCCGACGCCGCGTTCCTGCTTCTTGATCGCCTGGCTCACCCGGGCCTGTGACACGTGCAGCCGTGCCGCCGTCCGGCCGAAGTGGAGCTCCTCGGCGAGCGTCAGGAATATCTCGATGTCCCGCAGTTCCAATCCGTGCCCCCAGGATCGATAAGTGCCGTGTTATGCCCAAGATGCCAGAATCGTCGTTGTTCCCGGGCGGCCCGGCCCCGATGCTCTGAGGCATGTTGCAGACGATGAATGGGGACCGGGCGACCGCGAGCCGGCTCCGGGACGTGCTGAGCCGGCACGTCGAGGTCGGGACGGTGCCCGGGCTGGTCGCGCTGGTCGGCCGCGGCGACGACGTGCACGTCGAGGCACTCGGCACGCTCCACGAGGGTGGCACCACGCCGATGGGCCGGGACACGATCTTCCGGATGGCCTCGCTGACCAAGCCGGTCACGGCGGCCGCGGTGATGCTGCTGGTCGAGGAGTGCCGGCTGCGCCTCGACGACCCGGTCGAGACGTGGCTGCCCGAGCTGGCCGGGCGCCGGGTGCTGACCCGGATCGACGCGCCGCTGGACGACACCGTCCCGGCGGCCCGCTCGATCACCGTGCGGGACCTGCTGACCCTGACCTTCGGCTTCGGCGTGGTGTTCGCGCCCTGCCCGGTCCTGGAGGCGGCGCTGGAGCTCGGCGTCGTCGGCGACGGCACGGCGAACTGGCCCACGATCGGCCAGGACGAGTGGCTGCGCCGGCTGGGCACGCTCCCGCTGATGTACCAGCCGGGGGAGCGCTGGCAGTACCACGTCGGCTCGGACGTGCTCGGCGTGCTCGTGTCGCGGGCGGCGGGGCAGCCGTTCGGCGCGTTCCTGGCCGAGCGCCTGTTCGGCCCGCTCGGCATGGTGGACACGGGTTTCCACGTGCCGGCGGACAAGATCCACCGCCTGCCGACGAGCTACGCCCACGACCCGACGACCGGTGAGCTGACGGTGTGGGACGAGGCCGGCGGCGGCAAGTACAGCCGCCCGCCGGCGTTCGAGGCGGGCGGCGACGGCCTGGTGTCCACAGTGGACGACTACCACGCGTTCCTGCGGATGCTGGCGGACGGCGGCGTGCACGGCGGACGGCGGGTGCTCTCCCGCGCGACCGTCGCGCTGATGACCATGGACCACCTCACCCCGGCCCAGAAGGTGGAGAAGGACCAGTACGGCGACCACTTCGGCCGCCACGGCGGCTACGGCTTCGGCATGGCGGTCCGCACCCACCGGCGTGACCTGGCCTCGCCGGGGCAGTTCGGCTGGGACGGCGGCCTCGGCACGACCGCCTACGCCGACCCGGCGGCGGACCTCGTCGGCATCCTGCTGACGCAGACCGCCATGGACTCGCCGGACACCCCGCGGCTGCACCAGGATTTCTGGACCGCCGCCTACCAGTCCCTGGACGGCTGACCCGGAGCCCGAGCGGCCCGGCGGGGCGCCGGGTCCCGGTGGTGCCGCACCCCCTGCGGCCGGCCGTGGCACCTAAGGTGGGCAGGGTCCGTCGTGAGCAGAGGAGTGCGCATGCAAGGAGTGGATCCCTCGGTGCCGCCCAGTGGTACCGGTTGTGCGGACTGCGACGCCGCCGATCCGCAGGGCTGGTGGTTCCACCTCCGGCGGTGTGCGGAATGCGGGCACATCGGGTGCTGTGATTCCTCGCCCGGTCAGCACGCCAGCGGGCACGCCGCCGCCAGCGGGCACCGGCTGGCGCGCAGTTTCGAGCCCGGCGAAGAGTGGTTCTGGGACTACGGCGAAGAGGTCCTCTACGAATCCGGGCCCGCCCTCGCCGCTCCCGAGCACCGGCCGTTGAGCCAGGCCGCACCGGGGCCGGCCGAGCGGGTGCCCGCCGACTGGGCCAAGCACCTGCACCGATAACCCGGTTTCTGTCTCGTTGACAACCTAGGCGGCACGCAGGGCGAGTGATATTCTGACTTGAAACGTTTCAACAATGCTGTGGAGCGTTCATGTCCGGATATCGCGTGCTGCTCGCCGTCCTGTCCGCCCTCCTCTTGCTCGCGCCCCCGGGCGTCGCCGCGCCCGACGCGGCGATCCGGGTGGACGACCTGCGCGTCGACAACGTTGTCAACCCGCTGGCCGCCGGTTCCTCCCCGACGCTGAGCTGGAAGCTCCGCTCCGAACGGCCCGGAGAACGGCAGACGGCGTACCGGATCCTCGTCGCGAGCGACCCGCGGCTCCTCGGCGAGCACCGCGCCGACGTCTGGGACAGCGGGCGGATCGCGAGCGGCGACTCCGTGGCCGTGCCCTACCGGGGGCCCGCCGGAGCCGCCGGGAAACGGAACTACTGGACCGTCGAGGTGTGGGGCACCCGCGGCGGGCCGCCCGCCAAGGCCGCGCCCGCGTGGTGGGAGACCGGGGCCGGCTGGGCCGGTGCCCGGTGGATCACGCCCGACACCGGGGACGCCTACGCCTGGCAGGACTTCGTCCTCGACGTCGACTTCACGATCAAGGCCGCGGCCGCCGGCGTGGTCTTCCGCGCCACCGGCCCCGACGACTTCCTCCTGTGGCAGGTCAACGCGGCCGAAGTGCCCGGCAAGGTCCTGCTGCGGCCGCACGTGAAGAGCCACGGGTCCTTCACCCTCCTCGGCGAGGTCGACGTCAGCCGGCTCGTCACCGTGAACACCCCGCACCACCTGCGGATCGACGTGCGGGGGAGCACCGTCGTCACCGCGATCGACGGCACCGAAGCCGACTCGCGGACCGTCGACGCCGTGCGCACCGGCACCATCGGGTTCCGGACCTCGGTCAGCCAGGGCACGCCCGAAGCCGCCGCCTACGACAACCTGAGCGTCCACGGCCTCGACGGCACCCCGCTGTTCTCCGACGACTTCTCGTCCGCTCCGGACGCCCGGTTCCCGGGAGCCGCGGTCACCGACGGCAAGCTCGAACCCCAGGGCGATCCGCTCCTGCTCGCCCAGTCGCCGGACGCGCCGCTGCTGCGGCACGAGTTCGTCCTGGACAAGCCGGTCGCGAGCGCCCGCGCGTACGTCCACGGCCTCGGCTTCTACGAACTGCACCTCAACGGCGGAAAAGTCGGCGATCAGGTGCTCACGCCGGGGAACACCCCGTACGACCGGCGCCTGCTCTACGACTCCTACGACGTCACCCAGCAGGTCCACAAAGGACTGAACGCGGCCGGCCTGTGGCTCGGCAACGGGTACGGGCCGCGCTTCAGCCAGTACGGCTTCCGCTGGACCGGCCCGAAACAGGGCATCCTCGCGCTGGCCGTCACCTTCACCGACGGGACCGGCCGGACGATCACGACCGACGGTTCCTGGCGCTGGTCGGACGGCCCGGTGACGGCCAACGACCTCTACGCCGGGGAAAGCCACGACGCCCGGCTGGCGAAACCCGGCTGGGACCGCCCGGGCTTCGACGACTCGGCCTGGCACCCGGTGCGGACCGCGGCCGCCCCGGCCGGCGAGCTCACCGGCTCCACCGCGCCGCCCATCCGGGTCGTCCGCACGCTCCGGCCGGTAGCGGTGACCCGGCCGCGGGACGGCGTGTACGTCTACGACTTCGGCGAGAACTTCGCGGGCTGGGCGCGGCTGCGGGTCGCCGGGCCGGCGGGCACGACCGTGCGGATGCGCACCGCGGAAGAGCTGACCGCCCAAGGCATGCTCGACACCGCGACCAACCGCAACGCCGCCGCCACCGACTCGTTCACCCTCGGCGCCACCCCCGGTGTCCAGGTCTACGAGCCGCGGTTCACCTACCACGGCTTCCGCTACCTCGAGCTCACCGGCTACCCGGGGACACCGGACCTCGGCAGCGTCGACGGCCGGGTCGTGCACGCCGACGTCGCCGCCACCGGGCACGTCGAGACGTCCGACCCGCTGTTGAACGCGATCTGGGCGAACAACCGGCGGGCGGTGCTGAACAACTCGATGAGCCTGCCCACCGACAACCCCGTCCGCGACGAGCGGACGCCGCCGGGCATGGACGTGCAGGCCTACCACGACGCCGCCGTCCTCGACTTCGGCATGGCAGCGTTCTACGGCAAGTACCTGCTCGACCTGCCACCCGGACGGGCGTTGCCCAGTGACGACGGAAACGCGCAGCTGCCGGACATGGGCGGCGGGTCGGTCGACCTGGCCTGGTCGCTCTACGAGCAGTACGGCGACCTCCCGCGGTTGGCCGCCGCGTACCCGTCGATGAAGGCGTTCGTGGACACGAACGCGGCCGCCCACCCCGGCCACATCTGGCCCGACGACCGCGGCTTCGGCGACTGGTGCCCACCCGACCGGAGCCCGAACGCCAACGGCGGCCAGGGAAGTCCCTCGGCGGGAGCGTGTTTCAGCGAGCGTCCGCTGGTCAACACCGCGCTGTCCTACCGGCAGGCCGAAGCCGTCGCGAAAGCCGCGCGGGCGCTGGGGAAGACCGCCGACGCGGCCCGCTTCACGGAGCTGGCGGCCGCGATCGCCGCCGCGTTCAACGCGCACTTCCTCGACGGTGCCACCTACGGCGACGGACGGCAGACGACCGGCATCCTCCCGCTGGCCTTCGGGATCGTGCCGCCGGACAAGGTGGCCGCGGTCGGCGCGAAGCTCGCCGAAACGATCCTGGTCAAGGACGGCGGCCACCTCGACACCGGAATCTTCGGCACCCGGTACCTGCCCGAAGCGCTGGCCAAGGCCGGCCGCATCGACGTCGCCCTGACCGTGCTGCGGCAGCGGACTTACCCCGGCTTCGGGTACGAAATCGGCCGCGGCGCGACGACGCCGTGGGAGCAGTGGACGTACGAGTCCGGCATGGAAACCCACGACCACGCGATGTTCGCCGGGATCAACGCCGCGTTCTACACGCAGTTCGCCGGCATCACGCCCGCGGCGCCGGGCTACGCGTCGATCGCCATCGCCCCGCAGGTGCCCGCCGGGCTCGGGCACGTCGCGGCGTCGGTCGACACCGTCCGCGGGCCGGTCGCCTCCGCGTGGACGCAGACCGGCTGCCGCTTCGACCTCACCGTCACCGTGCCGGTCAACGCGACCGCCACGGTCACCCTGCCCACCGGGCAGCGGATTCCCGTCGGCTCCGGCACGTCGAAGTTCACCGCCCGCCACTGCCCCTGACCCGAGGAGAGCCCGTGCACCGGATCCTGCTGACCGCCCTGCTGGCCGCCGGTCTCCTCGCCCCGGCCGGGGTGGCGGACGCGGCCGTCTCCTACCCGAGCCTCGCCGCGGCCTTCGACAACGCCGGCACCAGCCCGGCCGGGTCGCCGTCGGCCGCGGACCTGGACGGCTCCGGGCACAGCTTCGTCGCCGAAGACTTCACCGCGGCGGGCTGGAGCCGCGGCCGGGCCGTCACCGTCGACGGCGCGCCGCTGACGCTGCCCGCCGCCGCGCCGGGCACACCGGACAACGTGGTCGCCGACGGCCAGCGCATCCGAGGCCGGTTCGCCGGTGCGGCACTGTCGTTCCTCGTGACCAGCACCGGGGCGGCGGCCGAGGGAACCGGGACGCTCGAGTACGCCGACGGGCACGTCCGGGGCTTCCGGCTGGGCGCGCCCGACTGGATCGTCGGGCCGGGCAGCAGGCTCACCGTGGCGTTCCCGCGGTGGAACACCCCGGACGGCCCGGGTGCGGTCCCGGCCAAGCTCTACACCGTCTCCGTCCCGCTCGACCCCGGCGCCGCGGTCACCGCCGTCACCCTGCCGAAGCCGGGCCCGGGCGGCCGGCTGCACGTCTTCGCCATCGGTGCCCGGCCCACGGCCGGCCCCTGGACCGCGACCTGGGCCACGGCCACGGACGACGGACTCGCGCCCTGGCCGTGGAC
The DNA here is from genome assembly GCF_053600695.1 of Amycolatopsis sp. NPDC005003. Taxonomy (NCBI): domain Bacteria; kingdom Bacillati; phylum Actinomycetota; class Actinomycetes; order Pseudonocardiales; family Pseudonocardiaceae; genus Amycolatopsis; species Amycolatopsis sp. NPDC005003. Next base: position 110,993 of record NZ_JBSGAI010000018.1, read on the forward strand.
CGAACGCACGCTGCGCATGGTGGCGCACACCAGCCGCGGCGGCACGAGTGTGCGGATCCGGCTGGACAACGCCTACGACCCCGGGCCGCTGGTCGTCGGCCACGCGACCATCGCGGTCCGGAGCGTCGGCGCGGTTCCGGCCCGCACGCCGGTCACGCTCACCTTCGGCGGACGCCGCGAGGCCGCGCTGCCCGCCGGCGGCCAGGCGATCAGCGACCCGCTGCCGTTCTCCGTGCCCGCCGGCGCGGACCTGCTCGTGAGCCTGTACCTGAAGGGCACGGTGACCAACGCGCCGATGCACAGCGTGGCGCTGCAGGAGATGTACACCACGGCCGACGGCACCGGGGACCACACGGGCGACGGGGTCGGGTTCCCCTCCGCGGGCACGTTCGGCTTCTGGACCGTCCTGGCCGGGATCGACGTGACCGGGCCCGGCAGCACCGGCACGATCGTCGCGTTCGGCGACTCGATCACCGACGGCTGGTCGTCCACGCCGAACACGAACAGCCGCTGGCCGGACTTCCTGGCCCGGCGGCTGCCGGGCCGTGCCGTCGTGAACCAGGGCATCTCGGGCAACCGGATCCTGCAGGACGCCTTCAGCGGCTACCCCGACGGCCGCACGGCCGGCGTGAACGCGCTGGCCCGGCTGAACCACGACCTGATCAGCCAGCCCGGCGCGCGGACCGCGATCGTCCTCGAAGGCATCAACGACATCAACACCGGAGCGAGCGCCGAAGACGTCATCGCCGGCCTGAAGCAGCTCGCCGCCGAGCTGCACGCCGCGCGCATCCGGGTGCTCGCCGGCACGCTCACGCCGATCAAGGGCTGCGGCTGCAGCAGTGCCGCGCACCTGGCGGCGCGGAACCAGGTGAACGCCTTCATCCGGGACAACGGCGGGGTGTTCGACGGCCTCGCCGACTTCGACGCGGCCGTCCGCGACCCGGCCGATCCGGAGGCGATGCGGGCGGTCTACGACTCCGGCGACCACCTCCACCCGAGCGACGCGGGGTACCACGCCATGGCCGCCGCGGTCCCGCTCGACCGGCTGTGATCGTCCACTTCGGAGTGGGTGGGTGGTACCGCGGTACCACCCACCCACCGGAATTCCGCCGCCGGTACCACGGATCGCCCCGGTCGCGCTCCTAGCGTGGGACGAGACGGGCCCGAGGACGGCCCGCGGGACCACAGGGGAACGACGATGATCGAGGCACTGCAGCTCACCAAGCGGTACGGGGAGAAAACGGCGGTCGACCGCCTGGACTTCACCGTCCGGCCCGGCGCCGTCACCGGCTTCCTGGGCCCGAACGGCGCCGGCAAGTCCACCACGATGCGGCTGGTCCTCGGGCTGGACGCGCCGACCGGCGGCACCGTCCGCGTCAACGGCCGCCCCTACGCCCGGCACAGCGCCCCGCTGCAGGAGGTGGGGGCGCTGCTGGAGGCCAAGTCGATCCACCCGGGCCGGTCGGCGTTCGACCACCTGCTCGCGCAAGCCCACACGCACGGCATCCCGCGCCGGCGGGTCTCGGAGGTGATCGAGCTGGCCGGGCTGCAGCCGGTGGCGAAGAAGCGGGCCGGCGGCTTCTCCCTCGGCATGGGCCAGCGCCTGGGCATCGCCGCGGCCCTGCTCGGCGACCCGGCGACGGTGCTGCTCGACGAGCCGGTCAACGGCCTCGACCCCGAGGGCGTTCTGTGGATCCGCACCCTGCTCCGCGAGCTCGCCGCGGAGGGGCGCACGGTCTTCGTGTCCTCGCACCTGATGTCCGAGATGGCGCTGGTCGCCGAGCATCTCGTCATCGTCGGCCGCGGCCGGTTGCTCGCCGACACGACCGTCGCCGACCTGGTGCGCGAAGCCGGCGGCGACACGGTCAAGGTGGCCACCGCCGACCCCGCGCGGCTGCGCGAGGTCCTGGCCGGCCCGGGCGTCGGGATCACCGGCCAGGCCGGGGCCGGAGAACTGCACGTGACCGGCCTGTCCGCACGGGCCATCGGGCTCAAGGCCGCCGCGCACGGCATCGCGCTGTTCGAGCTCACGCCCAGGACCGTCTCGCTGGAGCAGGCCTTCATGGACCTGACGAGGGACGCCGTCGAGTACCACGGCACCGGCGTCGAGACCCTCGGGAGGGCGGCATGAGCACCGTCTCCCTGGTGGAGCTCGAGCGGCCCGCATACCGGGTGACCGGACGCCGCGTGCTGCGTTCGGAGTGGTCGAAGCTGTGGTCGCTGCGCTCCACGTGGATCACCCTCGGCCTCGCGTGCGTGTTGCTGGTGGCCATCGGCCTGATCGCCGCGGCGCAGTACACGCCCCAGCCCACTGGCGGGGACCTGGACGACGACTTCGCCAACGCCACCGCCGTCAGCCTGTCCCTGTTCGGCCTGACGTTCGCGCAGCTGGCCCTGGGTGTCCTCGGCGTGCTGGTGACCGCGGGTGAGTACTCCACCGGCACGATCCGCTCGACCTTGGCCGCGGTGCCGCGCCGGCTGCCGGTGCTGTGGGCGAAGTCGGCGGTGTTCGGCGTGGTCGCCCTGGTGCTCGGCCTCGTCGGCGTGTTCGTCACCTTCGTGATCGCCTCCGGCATGGTTTCCGGGACGCCGGCGGCGCTCACGCTGTCGTCGCCGGGCGTGGTGCGCAGCCTGCTGGGCGCGGGCCTCTACCTCGGCCTGGTCGGGGTGCTCGGGGCCGCGCTCGGCGCCCTGCTGCGGTCGGTCGCGGGCGGCATCTCGGTGCTGGTGGCGGTCCTGATGCTGATCCCCGGCCTGGTGTCGCTGCTGCCCGCGAGCTGGCAGGGCAAGATCGGCCCGTACCTGCCCGGCAACGCCGGCCAGTCCATGTACGCCCTGACCCACGAAGGCACGGCCTTGTCGCCGGCAGCAGGGTTGCTCGTGTTCCTGGGCTGGACGGCACTCGCGCTGGGCGGCGCGGCCTACCGGCTCGTCCGGACCGACGGCTGAGCCGCGTTTTCGTCCACTATGGGCAGGTGACCGATGTGAGCGGCGACGCACTGGGGCAGCCGTTGCTCGCCCAGGCGATCCGGATCAGGCGCCGGCTGCGGCGGACGGGCCGGGCCCATCCGTGGATCCTCGACACGGTGGTGGTGGCCGTGGTCGTCGTGCTGTTCTGCGTGCCGGAATTCGTGCAGTTCGACGACGACGGCGACCCTTGGTCGATCGCGTTCACGCAGCTGCCGGTGCCCGCGACGCTGGCACTGCAGGCAGGCCTGGTGCTGCCCCTGCTGGGGCGGCGCCGGGCGCCGTCGGCGACGTTCGCCGCGATCGCGGCGGTGTTCGTGGTGCAGTGGTCGCTGGGGGTGTTCCTGCGCGCCGACGTGGCCTTGCTCGTCGCCCTCTACAGCGTGGCGCTGCACGGCCGCGTCCGGCACGTGCCCTGGGTCGGCTTGGCCATGGCCGGGCTGATCGTCCCGATGCTGGTGCGCGTCTCCACCGTGGTGTCCGTCTGGGGCGCGTTGTTCTTCCTGATCAGCGCCGTGACCGCGGCCGCCGCACTGGGGTTCGCGGTGCGGGTCCGCCGGGCCCGGCTGGCCGACCTGCGCGAGCGCGCGGCCCGGCTGGAGGTCGAGCGCGACCAGCGCAGCAGGCTGGCCACCGCCACCGAACGCGCCCGGGTGGCCCGGGAGATGCACGACATCGTCGGCCACAACCTGTCGGTCATCATCAGCCTGGCCGACGGCGGCGCGTACGCGGCCGAAGCGTCGCCGGAGCGGAGCCGGGAGGCGCTCCGGCTCGTCGGGGAGTCCGGCCGCCAGGCGCTGGGTGAGCTCCGGCGCATGCTGGGTGTGCTGCGCGAGCAGGCGGGGGCCCCGGAGCTGCACCCGCAGCCCCGCATCGCCGACATCGAAGCGTTGTGCGGCCGGCTGCGCGCGGCCGGACCGGAAGTGGGCTACCGGTCCGGCGGCGAACTGGAGTCCCTGGACCGAGGGGTGCAGCTGATGGCCTACCGCATCGTCCAGGAAGCGCTCACGAACACGCTGAAGCACGCCGGCCCCGGCACGCGCGTCGACGTCACGCTCGTCGCCGAGGACACGCAGCTGCGGATCTGCGTCCAGGACACCGGCAGGCCGGACGGCAGCCGGCCCGCACCCGGCGAAGGGCTCGGGCTCACCGGGATGAGAGAACGCGCGGCGCTCTACGGCGGCGCGCTCACCGCGGGGCCCGCGCCCGGCGGCGGCTGGGTCGTGCGGGCGGTCCTCGACGTCACCCCGCTCCCGGGGAGCCCGGCGTGATCAGTGTGCTCATCGTCGACGACCAGGCCCTGCAGCGCTTCGGCTTCCGCATGCTGCTGGAGGCGACGCCGGACACGGAAGTGGCGGGGGAGGCGGCGCACGGGGCCGAGGCGGTGCGCCGGGCGGCCGAGCTGCGTCCCGACGTGGTCCTGATGGACATCCGCATGCCGGGCATGGACGGCATCGAAGCCACCCGCCGCATCATCGCGGGCGGCGGGCGGTCGAGGGTCCTGGTGCTGACGACGTTCGACCTGGACGAGTACGCGCACGCGGCGCTGCGGGCGGGCGCGAGCGGGTTCCTGCTCAAGGACGCGCACCCGGAGGAACTGCTGGCCGGCATCCGCGCGGTGGCCAGGGGAGACGCCGTCGTCGCCCCGGCACTGACCCGGCGTCTCCTCGACGCCTACGCCCACCACCTGCCGGCGGCGTCCGGCGATGCTCCGGACGACCCGCGCTGGGAGGCGCTGACCGAGCGCGAGCGGGAGATCCTGGTGGCGATCGGCCAGGGCCGGACGAACGGCGAGATCGCCTCGCGGCTGGTGCTGTCGGAGTCGACGGTGAAGACCCACGTGGGCCGGGTGCTGGCGAAGATCGGCGCCCGCGACCGCATCCAGGCCGTGATCGTCGCCTACGACCTGGGCCTCACGCGGCCCAACGAGCGGGGCTGAGCCCTCACAGCCGGCGGAACCGGGCTTCCAGCAACGCGAACACCCCGAACACCGCGACCCCCGCCGCCAAGGCCAGCAGCAACGCCTGCCCGTACGGCCGCGCGGCCAGCGTCTTCAACGCCGGATCCAGGCCCCCGGCTTTGGCCGGGTCGTAGCGGACCGCCGCCAGGACCAGCATCGCCCCCACGGTCGCGTACAACACGCCCACCGCGCACCAGCCGATCTGGCCGAGGCGGGTGGTCGACAGCCGCAGGGTGCGGGACGCGCCGCCGAAGTCGAGGTCGCGGAGGAACTTCTTGCGCGCCCCTCGGTAGGCCAGCCACGCGGAGACCGCGATGACCAGGACGCCCGCCGCGGTCACCGCGACCGCGCCCCACGGCAGGCCCAGCACGCTCGCGACCACCGAGCCCGCCTTGCCGGACGCGCCCAGCGCCGTCTTGCCGGCGCTGTAGGCGACCAGGCCGTACAGCACCACTTCGACGCCGCTGACCGACCGGCGCACCCAGCGGCGCCGGGGCGCCACGTGCCGGTGGCCGGTGATCGCCTCGGCGAGCTGCCACAGCGCCAGCACGCCGGTGCCGCCCGCGACCAGCCAGAGCAGCCACGCACCACCCTCGGCGGCGACGATCTGCAGCGCACCCGCCTTGTCGGCCCGCTCGTTGTCGCCGAGCGCCACCTGGACCGCCAGCCACGCGACGATGAGGTGCACCGCCGCGTAGCAGGTCAGCCCGATCCGGGCAAGCAGGCGGAAAACTCTCAGTTCGGGCATGAAGGTGAGTTTTGCTCACCTTGCCGGGTTTGACCAGCCGCCCCCGCTAGGGATCGGGCGGGCACCAGGTGTCGGAGGTGGGCCCGTCGGCGGCGCCGCAGAAGCCGTGCACCGACTTGTCGACTTCGCCGCCCGACACGCCCATCACCGCCACCGGCTTGTTCTGCGGCACGTTCCGGCCGATGTCGCCGCCGAAGTCGATGGTTCCGGTGACGCCTTCGAGGTACTTGTTGACCTGCCCGGTGCCCGGGCGCGAAGTGTGGATGGCGGTGATCTCGCGCCAGATCGCGCCCGGTGTCACCGGGATCTCGGCCGCCGTCTCACGCAGGTAGGCCGCCGCGACGATCATCACCTGCGCGGCGTCGTAGGCGAGTGCGGCGTGGCCGTCGTACGAGCGGCCCTCCGGCGTCTGCTCGAACGGGAACAGCGTCTCGTCCAGCGTCTTGTAGAAGTCCAGCGCGGTGCCCCTCGCCTCGGTGACCGGTGCGGTGGCGAACGACAGGTAGTAGTAGGGCAGCGCCCGGTTGCGCCGGCGTTCGCCCTGGTCGGCGACGAACCGCGTGACGTCGTCGTCGCCGATCACGGTGGCCCGGCTGCCGCACTGCGCGGCGCTGCCGAGGAACTGGCCGAAGTCGGGTACGCCCCGGCCGGCGAAGAACGCCAGGCCGTCGTAGGAACACGTGTCCCGGCCCGCCGCGCCGGCGTTGCCCAGCAGCGTCTCGCCGTAACGCGTGTGCGACGGCGGCCCGCCGAGGCCCCCGTCCGGGGTGAACGCCCGCGCTTCGGCCTGGAAACCCTTGTCGCGGAACGACTTCAGGACGTCGTCACGCAGGTTGGTGCTGTACACGTCGGCGTCGTCGTCGGAGTAGTAGACGCGGACCACGCGCGGCCCCGGCAGCTGCTCGGCGAACCCGGCCGCCACCGCGGCCTCGCGCCGGTTCTGCGGGGTCACCTGGAAGTACATCGGGTTCAGGTCGGCCAGCGGGTCGGCGGACAGCGTCGAGGCGACCATCGGCAGCCCGGCGTTGGTCAGCGCGGCGATGGTCCGCTGGGTGGGCGCGCTGCTCAGGTCCAGCCCGACCACCCCGACGATGCTCTTGTCCTGCTCGGCCTGCTGCCGCAGGCGGCCGGCCACCCGCACGCCTTCGCGCATGTTGCGGCCGGCGTTGGCGATGAGCAGCCGGACGATCGGGTCGGCCGAACCCGGCGCGTTCAGCTGCCGCAGCTGGGCGACCGCGAACCCCTCCAGCGACTCGCGTTCGGTGGTCAGTCCCTCCGCGAGGTTGTTGGACGACGTCAGCGCCTCCAGCACGACGAGCGTGATGTACGGCCGCTCCGGGTGGGCTTCGTGCAGCCGTTCCGCGCGGTGGTTCTGGTCCAGCACCACCGCCTCGACCTGCCGGATGGTCGCGTCCGACGGCTGGAAGATGTCCTCGGAGCCGTCCGTGACGCCGACGCATTCGGTGCCGGTCCAGGTCAGCCACGGGTTGTCGGAGTGGCAGTGCTCGGCCCAGGTGTCGTGGCCGCGGTAGGCGACGAACCCGGCGACGAGCGCGACGACCACCACGGGCACCCCGATCCGCGTCCACCGGCTCGCCCACCACGGCGGCCGGACCTGCTTGCGGAACCGGTAGTCGCTGCCGAGGGTCTGCAGCATCTGCCGCACCTTCGGCTCGTCTTCGCCGGTGGGCGGCCGGATGCCGATCGGCAGGTACCAGGCGGTCGGCTGCCGTTCACGCCGGTCGCGTTCGAGCTGGTTCTGCCAGGCCACGTACGCGGCCCGCGCCTGCCCGGCCTGGAACTGCGGGCGGTGCGGCGTCGGTTCGGCGTCCGGCGGCGGCGCGGGACTGGCGCTGACGACCAGCAGCGGGTCGAACAGCCCGACCTGGTTGCGGACGGAGTTGACCAGTTCCAGCAGCCGGTAGCCGCCGTTGCCGACGCTCACCTCGTCCAGCAGCAGCACGGGGTAGGTCATCCGGCGGCGCCGCCACACCCGCCACGGCCGCAGCCGGTAGGCGCGCCGCAGGTCTTCGAGAAAGGCGTTGAGCAGCAGGCGGCAGACGTATTCGGGGGCCTCCTCCTGCCACTGCCCCTCGGTGAGCCGCCGGGCGAACCGGACGAAGCTGCCGGACATTTCGGGGGCGAGGTGGGGCTGCCGCAGGAACCAGCGGTACCGCCCGGAGAGCAGCGGGACCCGGCCGGTGACGGCGATCCGGAAGGTCAGCAGGGTCAGCCCGCGCACGAGCAGCGAGAAGACCTTCCAGATGCCCTGGTTTTCGGGCAGCTGCTTGACGGCGTCCTCGGCGGAGGAGCTGAACCGTTCGGCGAGGCTGATCCGCCGGATGGCCCGCCGCAGCACCCCGTCGGGATCGTCGCGGCCGTCGTAGTCCTGCAGCATCAGCCAGTAGACGAGGTCGAAGAGCGGAAAGGGCAGCCGGCTGGTGTGCGCCTTCGCGCTGTCGCCGAGTTCCTTGCGGGCATCCCGCAGGACGTCCCGGACAACGGTGACGGAATCGGCGGTCGCCGGCCCGGGTTCGTCCCGTCCTTCGTGCCCGGTGAGCTCGGGGCGCGCGTACCGGATGCTGCCCTGCGGTTTGGCGGTCCTGAGCCGCTCGGCGACGGCGGCGAGCACGTCCTGGTTTTCGCGCGGCCGGACGAGGCACACCATGGGCAGGCCCCGTCGTTCGGACCGTTCGTCCTGGTAGTCACCCCAGTGGCATTGTTCGTCGAGTTTCCGCGGCCGGTCGCCGAGCCGCGGCCGGAGGCAGAGCGCCCCGAGCAGCTTGACCAGCACGTCGGCGCCGACGAATCCGAGCGGCCCAGTTCCCCCCATCGGAACAGAATGGCACATCTCCCCGGGGACCGGTCCCCGGCAGATTTACCGTCCCGGGGAAACGGTGTGTATCTGCCGCCCGAAGGCGTGCTCTTGAGTTCTGGCCGGATGCCGGAGATCGACGGAGGGCGCCATGCCGGAGCAGACCGAGACCCGACCCGCCCTCGCGGCCGGCCTCCTCGTCGACCGTGACCGGGGTGAACCCGTCGCGGGCGTGCGCCTCGCCGTCCAAGTGAGACTGGACAGCTGCGTCCACGACGTCGCCGCCGGGATCACCGACGCCGAGGGCCGGTTCGCCCTGTTCCGGGCCGACGACGTGGCCGACTGGCTCGTCCGGGTCGTCACCTGCGGGGAAGGCGAACCCGTGACGATCACCGGCGCACTCGGGGACCAGCCGGCCCAAGACCTCGCTACCACCCGGCTGGGTGAATTTCTGTCCCTGACCATCGAAGTCCCGGCGGCCCAAGTCGACTGGGCCGCCCTGAACCGGCCCGGCGAGGGCCGCATCGACGAACTCCTCGCCCGCGTCCGCGACCCCGCCGAAGTGCCCGACCAGGCCGTCCGCGTCCGCTCCGTCGCCGAACTCGAGGCCGCCTTCCTCGATCCGTCCGGCACCCTGGGCCCGCTGCCGCCGTGGTCCACCCTCGCCCACGACTTCGCCGCCTACGAAGCAAGCCTTCGCGACCACCCCGGAACCGAACAGGCGCTGCAGGAGCTGCGCACCCGGCTCGCCAGCTTCGCCGATCTGTCCCAAGTGGACTGGCCGATCGACTTCGGCGCGCTGGGCCGGGCCGGCCTTTCCGAAATCCTCAACAAGTACGCCGACCGCTTCACCACCGGCGGCCTCCTCGACGGCCCGCTGATCGGCGCACTGAACCCGGCCATCGGCTACCGCGACTACCTCGTCGGCGTCTGGGTCAAGCTCTGCGCCTACGACGACCACTGGCTCCAGCAAGCCGGCGAAAAGCCGCTCACCGGCGCCGAGGCGCGCGCCCAGCTGACCGCCCGCTTCCACCAGGACTTCACCACCCGCGACACGACCCCGGAACCGGCGAACGAACTCGCCATCGGCACGGTCACGCGGATCCTCACCGAGCCTGCGCCCACCGGGTACGGACTGCCCGCCGTCCCCGGACGCGGCGACGCCGACGCACGCTCCTACCTGGACAGCTTGATCGTCCTTTCCGGAGTGACCGCGCGCGAACTCGGCCTGCGGTTCCGGATCGACCTCACCCGTCCCGACCAGGCGATGAGCACCCCGGTCGCCGAGAACACCGCCACGCTGCTGGGGTTCTTCCGCGACAGCTTCCAGTCGGCACCGGACCCGTTCCACACCCCACCGGACGTGCGGAACCGCACCGTCATCCCGGACGTCCAGCGCGGCCGGGCGCCGTTCTTCCTGGAGTACGAAGAATGGCTGGCCGCCACCGCGCCGTTCTACCCCGAAAACGTCCTGTCGATCGCCCGTTCCCTGCGTGCGGGCGAGCTCGCCGCCGTGAAGCCCGGGCCACCCTGGCAGGTGAAGGCCGTCGCGGTGTTCGCCGACATCGCCAAGATCGACAAGCTGCTGCTGCAGGGCGAGTACCCGCAAGCACTCGCCCTGATCGACGCGACGACCAAGGACGCCCTCGCCCTGATCAAGGACCAGCAGCAGGCGGGCTACCCGCTCGACCCGCCCCTGCTGGCCCGCAAGCGCCTGCCGGTCACCACGAAACCGCAGCTGGCGGCGTTCGAACGGTTCCTCGGGTTCGGCTCGGCGTATTTCAGCGAGCCGACGTACGACTTCCCGTTCCCGGGTGACTGGACCGGCCACCGCCTGACCGCCGCCCTGGTGCTGTACGCGATGTACTTCTCCTGGGTCTGGCGGTCGGACGCCCTGCTCGCCACCGGCCGCTTCACCGAGGCCGCGAAGTGCCTCGAGGGCCTGACCGGGGTCGCCATCGGGGCGGCGGCGCAGGACGACCCGGCCGGCTACCAGACCCTCCAGAACGCCGGAGTGCCGGAGCTCTACACCGACGGACCGCTTCCGTCCACATTGGACCGATCCGGGACACCCCAGGTGGTGCAACCGGATCTCCGCGAACCCAGCGCCATCCCGTACGGCAGCACGTTCGACGACTACAGCCAGCTGCGCCCGCCGAAGATCGCCGGCAAGCTGCACCGCGTCGACCGCCGGTTCCTGGTGCTGCGCCTCGGCGCGGTGCTGCTCGAGTGGGCGGACGCGCTGTTCCGGGCCGACGAGCCGGCCGGCGCGGCGCGAGCGCGTGAGCTCTACAAAGCGGTGTTGTGGCTGCACGGCGACGACCCGCGGGTCGGGCCGACCTGGCAGGGCGGTCTCCCCGGCGGCTACGTCGGCGCGTCGGCGAACCCGGCCGTCGTCGCGCAGGTCGCCCGCGCCCAGCTCGGCTTCACGCAGATCGAAGCCGGGCTGAACTACTTCGGCGGCACCGAATCGACCGTCCCGGTGCAGCGGTACCGCACGCTCAAGGACGCCGCCGACCGGTTCGCCGCGCTGGCGAAAGCCGCCGAACGCGACTTTCTCGCCGCCACCGGGCACCTCGAAGACCTCGCGATCGAACGGCTGCGCACCTCCAACCTGCTCGCCAAGGCCACCGCGCAGAAGGCGATCGCCGGCGAGCAGGCGCAGATCGCCACCTACCAGGTCGCCCTCGCCCAGCAGCAGGTCACCGACGTCGAGGCGCAGATCGCGGCGAAGAAGGCCGAGATCGCCGACCACGACAGCTTCTTCGGGCAGCTGTCGGACTTCGCCTCGGGGATGGTCAAGACGTTCACCGGGCTGCCCGGCTTCGCCACCAAGGGCATCGGCGAAGGCTTCGCCGCCGAACTCGGGCTGGGCGACGCCTCCGCCTCCGGCCTGCTGGGTCTCGGCGCGGGGGCCTCGATGCTCGCCGGGTTCGGCGCGTTCTACTACGCCGGTTACACCAGCATGTCCGGCATGGCCGCCGCCTACAGCGGCCGCGCGGGCGAGCTGAAGCGCCTGCAGGACGTCGCCCTGCCGCTGGCCAAGGGCAACGTGGACGCCAAGCAGCGCGAGGTGATTATCGCCAAGCTGCAGGCCACCATCGCCGACGCCGACATCCGCCTCGCGAACGACCTGCTCGCCTTCACCACCCTGCGCCTGCTCAACGCCGAGTTCTGGACCGCCGTCACCCAGGTGCTGCGGCGCGTCCTGCGCCGCTACCTCGACCTCGGTGCCTGGGCCGGCTGGCTCGCCGAACGCGCGCTCGCCTTCGAACAGGACCGGCGCCTGCGCATCGTCCGGATGGACTACCTGGCCCGCGACCTCTCCGGGGTGACCGGGGCCGACCAGCTGCAGGGCGATCTCGCCGAGCTCGAGGCCGCTCGCATCGCGGGCGAACGCGCGCTGGTCCCGTACCGTTGCGTGCTTTCGCTGGCCGAAGAGTTCCCCCTCGCGTTCGGGGCCCTGAAAGCCCGCGGCCGTTGCTCGTTCGCCACCTCGGAAGCGGCCGCGCGGGCGTTCTTCCCCGGCACGTTCGGCCATCGCGTCCGCGGCCTCGCCGTCGAAGTCCGGATGCTCACGGCGGGCCGGCGCGTCCGCGGCACTCTGGTCAACCACGGCGTGTCGCAGGCCAGCGCGGACGAAACCCTGACGCCGCGGCCGCTGCTCCGGTTCGCCGACGCCGTCGCCGTCTCGGAAAGCGGTACGCCGGGACCCGACGGCCACGACGTCCTCGGCCCGTTCGAGGGCATCGGGCTCGACACCGGCTGGACCCTGCACCTCGACCGCGACGCGGGCGCGTGGGACACGATCACCGACGTCGTCATCCGGATCGACGGGCTCGCCCGCTTTTCCGACACCCTCCGCCAGTCCCCGGCGGCGCCCGCGCCCAGCCGGCTGCTGCTGGTCTCCGCGGCCCGGTTCGCGCCGGACGCGCTGGCCGCGGTCAAGGCCGCCGGCGGCGGTGCGGTAGAGCTCGACTTCGCCAAGGTGCCGTACCCGGCGGCCGAGCAGAACCGCCGCGTCGCCAACGTGTTCGTCGCCCTGCCCGGCAGCACGGGCCCGGCGATCTCGGCCACCCTCGACCTCACCGGCGTGGCGGCCGCGTTCACGTGCGATTCGGGAATCGCGCTCTCCAACGGAGCACCGCTGCGCTCGCCCGGCAGCCCGTCGCCCGACCAGCCGCTCAACGCGGCCATCGGCGAGCCGGTGGAGCAGCCCTGGCGGTTCACCCTGTCGGCGGACCCCGGCGCCGACCTGACCGGCCTGCGGGACGTCGTCGTCGGGATCGAATACACCGCCGATCCGCTGTAGCGCGCCGGTCGCATCGAAGCTGGATCGCCCATGGACCGGGTCCGGTCCGCGCCGACGGGCGGGTCATCGGCCGGCTGAACGGGTACCGTGATGCAAAACCCGTTCAGCCGGTGCCCGGGAGACCCAGTGAGCAGCACACCCGAGGGGCGGTCGCTCGGTTCGCACGAGGTCGCCCGCGCTCTCGGCGTCTCGCAGGTGACGCTGCGGACGTGGGAGCAGCGGTACGGCATCGGCGCGTCGGAACGCGAGGAGAACGGCCGCCGCCGGTACACGCCCGAAGACGTCGAGCGGCTGCGGCGGATGCGGGCGCTGCAGGCGCAGGGCACGCGGGCGCGCGAAGCCGCCGAGCTGGTGCTGTCCCGGTCGGCGGCGGAGACCACGGCCGGCCGGCGGCGGCAGCGGATCGCCGAGGCCGCCGAACTGCTCGACGTGGCCACCATGGGCAGCCTGGTCGACGACGCGCTCGCGACCCTGGGCGTGGCGACGTCGTGGACCGAGGTCGTCGCACCCGTCCTGCGGGCCATCGGGGAACGCTGGGCGAAAGCGGGCGACCGCACCGCGATGGCCGCGGAATGGGCGCTGGCCGCCGCGGCATCGACGGCACTGGACCGGCTGCGGACGTCCGCGCCCGCCCGGGCCGGCCGGGGCCCCGCGCTGTTCGTCTGCGGGCCGGCCGAGCGGCACGAACTGCCGATCAAGATGCTCAGCGCGGCCCTCGGCGACACCGGCGCCCCGGCGATGTACCTCAGCGGCCTGGTGCCGATCGACGTCCTGCGGGTGGTGGCCGGCCGGTACGCGCCCAGCGCCGTGGTGGTGTGGTCGATGACGTCGCCGTCCGCGGACGTGCGGACGCTGCACACCCTGCACACCGAGGGCATTCCGGTGCGCCCGGCCGGCCCGGGCTGGCGCGGCCTGCCCACCGTCGGCGAGCCACTGCCGCCGTCGTTCGAAGACGCCTTGGCGGCGCTGGGCGGCTGATTTGAATCGCATTTGAATCGCGCCGGGCCGATTTCGGCGAGCGCGATGACGATCATTCTTTTAGGCTTTGCTGCGACAATGCATCGTCTGTGCATCGAGAGGTGATCGTGGCCAGGGACGTTCGCCCGGTGGTCGCCGGCCACGCCGGAACCTCGGCGCCCGAAGCGTTTTCGCGCTCGCTGTCCGCCTACCGGGACCACCGGCTGGCCGCCGACCTCGCCGCGCACCGGCGGTACCGGCACGATCCGCTGACGGTCGCGGTGACCGGGGCGAGCGGACTCGTCGGGACGGCGCTGACCGCCCTGCTGGCCACCGGCGGGCACCGGGTCGTCCGGCTGGTGCGGCGGCCCGCCGAGACGCCCGGCGAGCGGACGTGGCACCCGGGCGAACCCGCTGCGGACCTGCTCACCGGCGTCGACGCGGTGGTGCACCTGGCGGGCGCCCCGCTCGCCGGCCCGTTCGACGACGGCCACCGGCGAGCCGTGCGCGACAGCCGGATCGCGCCGACGCGGGCGCTCGCGGACCTGGCCGCGCGCACCGCCGACGGGCCGAAGGTGTTCGTCTCGGCGTCCGCCGTCGGCTACTACGGGCCGGGCCGCGGTGACGTCGTCTTCACCGAGGAAAGCGAACGCGGCCAAGGGTTTCTCGCCGACGTCGTCGCCGGCTGGGAAGCGGCGACCGAACCGGCGGCGGCGGCCGGGCTCCGGGTGGTCCGGGTGCGCACCGGCCTGGTGCTGAGCCCGCACGGCGGCCTGCTGCGGCTGCAGTACCCGCTGTTCGCCGCCGGGCTGGGCGCCCCGCTCGGCACCGGAGCGCGGTGGATGCCGTGGCTCGGTCTCGACGACCTGGCCGACGTCTACCTGCGCGCACTGACCGACTCCGTCCTCAGTGGACCGGTCAACGCGGTGAGCCCGGAGCCGGTGCGCAACGCCGAATACACGCGCACGCTCGGGCGGGTGCTCGGGCGGCCGACGCTGCCGGAGGCCCCGCCGGCCGGCCCTCGGCTGCTCCTCGGCCAGGACGGCAGCCGCGAACTCGCGCTCGCCGACCAGCGCGTGGCACCCCGGCGGCTGACCGGAGCCGGCCACGAGTTCCGCCACCGCCACCTGTCCGACGCACTCGGTCACCTGCTCGGCGCCGCGGCCGAACCGGCCGTCGCCACCGCGGGCGGCCCGGCGTGAAGCGGTGGACGGCGGGGAAACGCCTGCGGCAGCTGCTGGTGTTCGTGCACGTGGTGGTGTCGGTCGGCTGGATGGGGGCCGGCGCGGCCAACGTCGTGCTGGCCATGACGGCCCGGTACACGGACCGGCCGGACGTGCGGAGCGTGTGCTACCTGATGGTCGACCGGATCGACGTGCTCGTGGTGATCCCCGCGGCGTTCACCAGCCTCGTCGGCGGCGTCGTGCTGTGCGTGGTCACGAAGTGGGGGATCGCGCGCCACTGGTGGGTGCTGGTGAAGCTGGTGCTGACCGCCGCGGTGATCCTGTACAGCACGTACGGACTGGGCGTCTGGGTCGAGGAGAGCATGGCGGCCGGCGGCCGGCCGAGCCCGGCCGGCGGACGGCTCGCGTACGGCGCCGCGCTGAACCTGGTGGCGTTCCTGTTCCTGACTTGGGTGTCGATCGCCAAGCCGTGGGGCCGGACACCGTGGCACCGTCCGCAAGCGACTGTCCGATCCCGGCAAGAAAGCCGCGCCCGGCGGCCATCGGTCACCGCGTCGGCTTAGCGTGCTCGCCGCGGCCGGCTCCCGGCTCAGGCCGTGAAGGCCACCGTTTCCGCGCCCACGAACGGCAGCAGGCGCCGGGCTTCGGCCTCGACGTCGGCCCGGTCGCCGTCCGCCAGTGGGCGGAACGGCGTCAGCCGCAGCTGCCCGCCGGACAGCTCCCAGCTGCCGTGCACCCGGCCGTCGACCAGGAACGCGGGCCGGACCAGCGCGCAGCCGGGCATGATCCGCTTGCGGTCTTCGGCGGAGATGATCCGCGTCCGGTCGGCGTGGCCGAGCAGGGCGTTGTCGAAGCCGGGCAGCAACCGCACGGGAGCCGGGGTGTCGGGCTCGGGCAGCGGGGCATCGGCCAGGTCGACCAGCTCCCGGCCGTGCGGGTCCCGGTGGTGGCGCAGTTCGGCGCGCATGCTCTCGACGACCTCGCCCAGCCGGGTCAGCCCGCTCCACGCCTGCACGTCCTTGACGCCGGCCGGGCCGAACGCGGCGAGGTACCGGCGGACCAGCTCCCGTGCGCTCGCCGCCTCGCCGACCTCGACGGCGGTGACCGAAACCGACGACCGCGTGCCCCAGGCACCCCAGCCGGCGGTGGCCGGGTCGTGGATCATCGCGGACCGCATCTCCACCTCGCCGCCGAGGATCCGGCCGTCGCGGCCGGGGTAGCGCTCGGCCAGCCGCCGGGCGAGCTCCTTGCGGGGCGTCGCCCGGTCGCCGAGGATCCGCCGGCCCGCCGCGACGAGCTCGGCGGTGGCCAAGCCGGCGTTGTTGCGGCTGAAGTAGGCCGCGCCCGCGGTGCGGTCGAGCACCGGTTGCAGGAGCGGCCGGAACCGCCGGAAGTCGTCGGCCGCGGCGAGGTGCTGGGTGCTGCGCAACAGGCCCGAGCGCACCACCTGGCCGCTCTCCAGCAGCGACGTGAGCCCGGTGTGGTCGAAGTCCCGGATCCGGCTCCACAGGCCGACGAACGGCCAGTTCGGCTCCTGCGCCTGCATCGCGACCAGCCGCCCGACCACGGCCAGCGGGCTCTCGCCGGTTCGCGACAGCAGGAACTGCCGCTGCAGCAGGGCCCGGTTCAAGGCCCGGAAGGACAACGTGGTCACCGGAGCCGGTCCGGAACGTCGCGCGCGATCATCGTGGGGCTCCCCTCAGTCCGGTCCGGCGGTCGAGGAGAACGGTAGCCACCATTCAGGCCGGTACCTGACCTGAACGGCGGTCAGACCACGGTGAAGCTCGCCGAGAGCGTGGCGGCCGAGCTGGTGCCGACGTAGACCTCGATCTCGCCCGGCTCGACGCGGAACCGGGCGGTGTTGTCGTAGAAGCCGACGTCGTCCGGGGTGAGGGTGAACGAAACCGTCGTCGACGCGCCCGCGGCCAGGGTCACCCGCTGGAAGCCACGCAGCCGCCGCACCGGCTGCACGATGCTCGCGACCGGGTCGCGCAGGTAGAGCTGGACGACCTCGTCGCCCGCGCGGCCGCCGGTGTTGGTCACGGTGGCGCCGACGTCGATCCGGCCGCCGCGGGCCGGCAGGCGGGTGCCCGAAAGCCGCAGGCCGTCGACGCGGAACGTCGTGTACGACAGGCCGTGGCCGAACTCGTAGAGCGGCCCGCTCGCCAGGTCCAGGTACTTGGACGTGTACTTGTTGGCCGGGTCGGCGGGGCGCCCGGTGTTCTCGTGGTTGTAGTAGACGGGGATCTGGCCGACCGCGCGCGGGAAGCTCACCGGCAGCTTGCCGCCCGGGTTGACCACGCCGAACAGGACGTCCGCGATCGCGTGGCCGCCCTGCACGCCCGGGGCCCACGCTTCGAGGACGGCGGGGGCGTTCTCGTGCAGGTACGGGATGGTCAGCGGGCGGCCGTTGACGAGCACGACCACGAACGGTTTCCCGGTCTCCTTGATCGCGGCCACCAGCTGCTGCTGCACGCCGGGCAGGTCGATGGTGCTGCGGGCCGCGGCCTCGCCGCTCATCGCGGCGGTCTCGCCGACCACCACGACCGTCACGTCGGCGGCGCGTGCCGCCTGCTGCGCGGCGGCGAACCCGCCGGTGTCGGTCCCGTCGACGGTGCAGCCGGGGGTGTAGCTCACGGCGGCGCCGGGCACCGCGGCCTTGATCCCGTCGACGACGGTCACCGGCGGCGTCGTCCAGGCACCGGTGCCCAGGCCCGCCCAGGTGCCGTTGAGGTCGTAGGTCGCCGCGCCGAGCGGCCCGACGACGGCGACCGAGCCGGTGGTCTTCGCCAGCGGCAGCACGCCGTCGTTCTCGAGCAGCACCATGCACCGCGCGGCGGCCTGCCGCGAGGCGGCCAGCGCGGCCGGTGAAGGCGCTTTCACTTCGGTGGCTTCGTCGACGTACGGGCGCTCGAACAGGCCCAGCCGGAACTTGACGAGCAGGATCCGGCGGACGGCGTCGTCGATCTGGTCGCGGGTGATCCGGCGTTCGGCCAGCAGCCGTTCGGCGAAGCGGGCGTAATTCGTGCTGACCATCTCCATGTCGACACCGGCGGGCAGCGCGGCCGCCGCGGCGTCCGCGCCGTCGCCGGCCAGGCCGTGCAGGATCAGTTCCTCGATGCCGGTGTAGTCGCTGACGACGAACCCGCGGAAGCCGTAGGCGCCCTTGAGGAGGTCGTGCAGGACGTAGCCGTTGCCGTGGGCCGGAACGCCGCTGATGGTGTTGAAGCTCGCCATGACGGTCGCGACGCCCGCTTCGACGCTGGCCTTGAACGGCGGCAGGTAGAGGTTGTGCAGCCGCTGCAGCGAGACGTCCACGGTGTTGTAGTCCCGCCCGCCTTCGGCACCACCGTAGGCGACGAAGTGCTTGGCACAGGCGGCAACCCGATCCGGCGCGGAGTAGTCGTCCCCCTGGTAGCCCCGCACCTTCGCGACGGCGAACCGCGTCGCGAGGTAAGGGTCCTCGCCGTACCCTTCGGCGATCCGTCCCCACCGCGGTTCGTGGGTGACGTCCATCATCGGCGCGTAGGTCCAGTGGATGCCGCTGCGGCGTGCTTCCCCGGCGGAGACCGCGGCGTCGGTGCCGGCGACAGCGGGGTCGAAGCTCGCCCTGGGCGAGCGGGATCGGGAAGTTGGTGGTGTACCCGTGGATGACGTCGAGGCCGAAGACGAGCGGGATCTTCAGCCGGGTCCGCTCGACGGCGATGCGTTGCAGGGCATTGAGTTTCGCCGCACCGACAACGGAGAAGACACCCCCGAGGCGGCCATCGGCCAGCGCGGCGCGGGCGGCGGTCTCGTCACCGACGAGCTGGAGCTGGCCGATCTTCTCGGCCGGCGTCATCTTGGCGAGCAGCGCCTCCACGCGCCGATCCCGCTCGGGCGGCCCGGCGGGAGCCCCCTGCGCCACCGAGGGGCCGCCCACCCCGGCGGCGGCAACCCCGCCGGCGAGCCCGGCGAGCACCATCCGCCGGTTCACCCCACCGGCGGCCGAAGTTCCGTGACTTTCCTGCAGCGACATGGCGGGGACCCTTCCACGCGACGAAGAAACCGGTGGCGAACTCCTTTGATCGGTCAGGCTTGCCCAGCCTAGCCCCGCACCGAGGAGGCCACCGGTTGGCCGCGGACGATCATGGTGTCCGTCGATCTGTGAGGTGAGCTGATCGAACGGCCGGGAGGTGTATCCAAGCGCGTGCGGTGGTCTCCTTGACCGCGGCGAACACCGATGTGTAGCTCCCGGGATCGCCGCACCGGATGTGGCGGATGACCTCTTCGTAGAACCAGTTCGACGCGATGACGGCGATGTCCCCGTCGGAAACCGACAAGGCGTCCTTGACCGCACGGGAGTCGAGGAGCCGGAACGTGTGGATGATCGCCGCGCCGGTGAAGCCGTGCGCGTCGCGGGTGATCTCGCCTGCGTGCAGCGCGACCCGCAGGCGGATCTGCTCTTCCGCGGTGTGCGCGCTGTTGTGCCCGGAAAGGTTCTTCGCCAGTTCCTGCGGTACCCGTTCGCCGAAGACGGCTTTCGGGTAGGCGCCCGGGGCCAGCACGAGTACCCCGTCGCCGAGGTCGATCCGGTGGCAGGCCCGCCACCGGACGCCCGAGTCGGCCAGTGCGTCCTCGACCGCCCGGTACAGTCCCGATCGGACGATGAGCCGGTGCAGGTTGGTCCGGCCGGGAGCGTTGAAGCCTTCCACATCGACCGCGAAGATCGTGTAGTGCACGGCGTTCGCGACGGGACCGAGGCTGGGCAGCTTCGGTTCTCTGTTCCTCCGCAGGGCCGGGGTCGCTCGGTTCGGCATGGTGTTCCTCCTGGATTGGCGCGTGGGTGGTGGCCGGTCAAGATCCCGGCAGGAGCATGGTCGCGACGGGGAACGGCGTGGCCAGCACTTTCTGTGCCAGCATCAGGTCGGCGACGCGTTGGAGGTCGCCGAGGTCCAGGTGGGCGGGGAAGCGGCCGACCCGGACCTCCCGGGCCGTCCTGGCGTCGATACCGAGGTACTGCTGGAAGATCTGCTCGCGGACGTCGCGGTTCTGGACGTCGGCGACACCGCGGCGGAGGGCGTGCTGGAAGGCGTCGACCACGTCGGGCCGGCTCGCGGCGGAGCTCGCCGGGATCACCCAGCCGGACATGGCGATCTCGAAGTTGAGGTCGAGTCCGAGGTCGAGCAGCTGAACGGCGCCGGCTTCGTCGGCCATCGTGACGAACGGTTCGGCGAGGACGGCGCCGTCGAGCTCGCCGCGCTGCATCGCCGGCACCATCGCTCGCATGTCCATGGTGACCCAGGTGACGCCGTCCGGATCGCCGCCGGCCTGCCGCATCTCCGAGATCGCGAGCAGGTCCGAAATCGATCCGCGGCTGGTGACCCCGATCCGCTTGTGCGCGGCCTGGTCGGGCCGGACGAAGGAGCGGTTCGGTGCGCCGACGAGCATGAGGTGGCCGGGCTTGGCGACGTAGGCCGGCGCGATGATCTTCAGGTCGGCGGCGTGGCCGGCCTGCGCCATGAACATCCCCGGGTAGCTGCTGAACGCGACGTCGAGCTTGCCGGTCCCGAGCCCCCGTACCGCCTCCGGGCCGCTGGCCACGGTGACCACCTGGACGTTCAGACCCACCTTGCGGAAGTACCCCTGGTCGACGGACCGGTAGAACGCCGTGACGTCGACGAACGGCAGCACGCCCACCCGGACCGTCACCGGCGGCGCGAGCGGCGGCGGCTCCGCAGGCTGCGCGGACCCGCGGTACCAGTAAAAGCCCACGACCGCGGTCAGCGCGAGCAGGACCACCAGCACCACCGCGGCAGCTTGCTGCCGGCGCTTGCGGCGGGCCCGCCCGGGGCCCACCGCGAAATCGGGCGCGAGCCCGTCAGCCTGCCGCGACCGCACCAACTGCAGCGCCGCCGGGATGGCGCAGGAACGCCGCGCGTCCGCGCCGTCGCCGGTGATGGCGAGCAGTGGCCGGCCGGGCCGGCGTCGTCGCCCGGCGTGGTCGGGTCCGGCGCCGCCGTGGCCCGCAGGCGCGCAGCTCAGCGCGCGACGAAGATCCGCCAGGCGCCGGTCGAGTTCGACTTCGTCGATCTCGACGGCCCGTCGGCCGAACCATCCGACAACCATGCTCCCCGCTCCCTTGTTCGTGTTGTCCATTGCTCCCTCGAGCTCAGCTGTGCGTCCCGAGGGCACGCCGGAGCCTTTCCCGACCTTTCTTGTAGCGGCGCTGGGCCATCCGGAGACTGATGCCCAGGATCTGCGCGACTTCCGGCAACGACCGTTCGTTCAGGCACGCCAGCGTCACGACCTCGCGCAGGTCGCCGGGCAGCGCGTGGAGCGCGTCGAGGGCATCGACGATCTCGGCGCGCCGGTCCGCGAAGTCCTCTTCCCGGAGGGCCTGGACGGTGATCAGGTCCTCCGCGGGCAGCAGTACCTCGCGACGGCTGGCTCGCGAGTGGTCGATCAGGAGGTTGCGGGCGATCGTCAACGCCACCGGGACCAGGTCCGCCGACCCGGCACCGGGGTTGCGGCTCAGGTGCGTTCCGAGCCGCAGGACGGTCTCGCCGACGACGTCGGCCGCGTCCAGCCGCCGGGTGTGGGCCCGGGCGTATCGCTCGACCTGCGGGCCGACGAGGTGGAGGAGTTCGGTGAGATCGGGCCTCCTTTGTCCGGCGGGCACGGTTTCCGAATCACTGGTCACACTCACTCGCCTTCGATGAGCCGCTGGCCGGGCTGGCAGCTGACGGTCCGGAATTGCAGCGGACTGAAAGTGCACCTGTCGGCCATGCGCTTCACAGGCGATTCCTGATCGGTAGCGTCGACGCTCATGCCCAAGAAGACGGTCCGATCACGTCATCGCGACAGATATCACCCGTTCGGGGGATGTTTATTTCAACGGTCAACAATCAATCCGTTGACGATTATTGCGGTGGCACGAATTTGTCTTCTTTTTGTCGCGTGTTCAGGACTTGCAAGAGGTCTGCGTCAGTCGCCGGATTTCCGCACCCTGTCTTTGGCGAGCTCCAGGAGGATCCGAGCTTGCCGGGTGAGTTCGGCATCCTTCCCGTGGAGCTTGGTGTGCCCCTTGACCAGCTCTTCGGATGCTCGGATCACGCCTTCGACGTCGCCGGATGCGCTCTGCCACCGAGCCAGGGAGCCGAGAAAATGGAGCGTGTGCTGGCTGTGTGCGCCGAACAGCTCGGTGCTCTTGTCGACCACGGCCTGGATGGAATCGACCGCGTTGTCGAGCTGACCTGATTCGCCCATCAGTTGACCGATGTCCACGCGAAGACGCAATGTGTCCAGGTGGTCGTTCCCGAAAACCTGCACGTATTCCGTGAGTAGTTCCTGCATCTCGGACAGGGCGAGCAGGGTCTTGCCTGTCTTGCCCAAATATTCGGCACGACGCGTTCGGGCCAGCAAGGTTCTCTCGTCCGCAGGTCCGAAGATCTGAAGGTGTCTTGTCAGTGACTCTTCGGCCTCCAGTAGTGCTCCCGGAGCGTCCCCCGACAAGTGTCGAACCAGTGCGAGTCCTTGGTGGATATCCGCGGTGTCGGGTGATTCCGCTCCCATGATTCGAACACCGTCCGACAGGATTTCCGTCAGTTTCTTCACTGATTCGGCGCTGGGGCCGGCCATTGCCTCCCACCTGGCCAGGCTGTTGCGCGCGGCCAGGGTTCGCGTGTCGTCGGGGGCGAACGCCTGGTGGCAGTGGTCCACCAAGCTCCTGAACTCCGTGATGGCGCCGTCGATGTCCCGGGAGTATCCGCGGCAACGGGCGAGCTGGAGGTGAACGTAAAGGGTGTTGTCGTCGAGGTGACCCAGCCGCTCGACGTAAGTGCGGTGAAGTGATTCGAGGTAATCGACCGCTTCACCCAGGAGGCTGCTCGCGCACAGGCTCTCTCCGACGCGTGCGAGCAGGGCGCTGGCGTTCCAGATCCAGCTGTCGCCGTTGAGTTGCAGTGCACGCGTGTTCGATCGGAACAGCTGCTGCCGGAATTGGTCGTGGGTGCAGTCGTCCCACGCCTGCAGGAGGGTGGCGCTCGCGGCCATGGTCGCGAACCGGAGCCTGCCCTTGCTCAGGGTTTCTCTGGTGGCTCGCTGGACAAGGGCGTGGATGCGGACGACCTGGCGATCCGGCGAGGTGGGCGCGGCGGAGGCGAAGCTGACGAGACTGAGCCGCTGAAGGCAGCCCAGTGCGTCGACAGCATCGTCCGGGCCGATCGTGCGGCCGGTTTCGCCGTTGAGAAAGCGCGTGACGCATTCATCCCGGAAAATATCGACCGGTATGCCGCTGGGGTCCAGCAGGCTCGCGAACACTAGAACCGGCTCCGCCAGCCCTGCCGGGGTCAGGCTGTTCGCCAGTTCGACGGACAGCGACCAGGTGGCGGCCGCGGCCGTGGTGTACCCGTCCGGAAGTGCTTCCGGTTCGGGCAGGAGTGACGTCAGACTGGTGGTTCTTTCGCGTAACCGTTCGAGGTATCCGCGGCAGGACAGTCTTCGGTCGACCATGTAGGCCGCGGCCTGGCTGAGGGCCAGCGGCAGGTTTCCCAGCGCTTCGGCCAGCTCTTCGGCGCCGTCGAGCAAGGCGGAACGATCACCGAAGTTCGAGGAAAGGTAGGCCACCGACTCGGCGGACGTGAACTCCTCGACCTTGACGAGTGCACGTCCGTGTCCGCGTAACGCTGCGTCTTGTCTCCGAGTGGTCGCGACGACGCGTCCGCTCGAGGTGACGGGAGGCCACAGGTCTTGGAGATCTGCCGGGGTGACGAGGTCGTCGAACACGATCAGCCACCGCTTGCCGGTGGTTGCCAGCCACTCGATGAAGCGCTCCGCATCAAGCCGGACGTCGGTTCGCTCCTCGCCGAGGAGGTCTTGGATGGTGCGCGCGTACATGGTCATGATGGCAGAACGAGACTGTGCGGGTATCCAGACCAGAAGATCGAGGTCGCCCGCTGCCCACAGGTTTTCGGCGTACTCCACGGCCAGTTGGGTCTTGCCGACGCCTCCGAGCCCCGAGAGGACGATCGTACGCGCCGCAGCGCCCCCGGGCGGCGACGAAACCTCGAGGGCCACCGTCGGACGGTCCTGGAACCAACCCGCCCGGGGAGGAACAAGCCCCACCCGGTGCGGCATGGATCGCCCACCCCGCGCCGCGGCGTGCACATGGACGCCCCCGCTGATCTTGCCTGCTTGCACGGCAACACCGTGGACGGCGCCCGTCACGGTGTTGGCGGTCCGGCGGGCGCGTCCCTGTTTTTGCTTCTTTTTCGGCTTCCTCGCCATCATTGTCCGCCACTATATGCGGACCTCTGCCGAAGAACCGCTGATTCGGGCGAGGCCGCGAGCCGTGCCGTCCCTGAGGACCATCGCCCCCGTGCCGACGGACTCGCGGGCGTCGTCCCACTTCCCGAGCCCCTCCGAGCAGTCAGCCCACCTTCTCGGTTTCGTCGCCGATCCGTTCTTTGCGCCGCACTTCCGCCGTGCTGGGGCGCCGTGGGGGAGGCGGTGGGTCTGCGGTGGTGCGATGTCGACCTGCGATGACCGGCGCCGGCTGCCGCACCGTCGCGGGCCAAGTCGAATGGGCGGGAAGCTCACCGGATTAGCGGGCTTATCTATGATGTCTTCCTTGCAGACATCCCCGAGTGCGCGACAGGACATACTGATGCATGTGTGGGCCTCGCCGCTTCGATGGTCCCAGGTGGCGGCTTGGGGAAGGTCGGCAGTCTTGACCCGAATACGCCTATTCGTATCGACATCTACGGTGGAGAGTAGTACTTAGGTGACAATTATTAGCTCGACTGATCCGGAATTCCGTGTGTGTCGAATTGATTTTGAAACATTGGTCGAAATTCAATTGGATGCGGAGCGGCGAGGTTTTTCTGCTCGTTGGAGTTCGGTTAGTGCTCTTCGTGACCAGGTTAAGGATGATGTCGTGTTTCTGCAGTCGCTGATGCGCGAGGAGAGGGACGGATCCGTGCGAGCCTATCGATGCTTGGCGATCTTCTCTGCCTTGAGCGGTGAGGATGCGGGCGGCGTCGCCACAGTAGACATCGCTCCGATGAGGTTCACGTCATTGGAGCGACTTGATCGAGATTCGGATGTTAGAAAGGCGCTTTATCGACTGTTCTCTATGGCATCTGGTGGCATTTCGACGGTGTCAAAGAGGTGATTGACGGCGCCTCAAAGCTAACCAATTTTCCCAATTTATTTCGGATCACTACGATGCCGGAGTCAAGACCAACTGGAAGCGCGCCCCCGTACAGCGTCGGCGCTCCCAGCGCGAAGAGCTGCTTGCCACACCAACACTCGGGCATGGGTTGTCCAAGCAACAATTCGCGGACTTTCATTCTCTTGGTTACGAAGGTTCCAGTGCATTCACATGGCAAGAAGCGACAGACTTTGCAAACAAAAGCCCCGCAGGGAAGTCGACGGTATGTGACATCCTGGGCGGATCCCACGACAAATGCGTATTGGGAGGAAACTCACGGGATTAACAGGTCTCATCTATGATCTTTTTCTTGCCGACATCCCCGAATGTGCCACCGGGCAGGCTGAAGCGTGCGCAGGTCTGGCTGTCTCCGTTATCCCGGGCGGCGGCATGGGAAAGCTGGGTAAGGCTGCCGAGGAAGCCGCGAAGGCGGGTGAAGTTGGCGCCAAGGCGGCTCGAATTGAGGGGCCGGCGCTTTATGGGACAATTGGGACTCAATTTGGCAAAAAATGGGGAAAGCACGCGAGGGAGTATGGTCTTGATCCGGGTGACCCTGCAGCACGTCAATGGTATGAAAATAGAATTAATGAGGTTCGTGGCGGTCCTGATGAGATTCGACAGGGCGCCTGGAATCCTAATCGAGGCGGCGGGGAAGGCTACTGGTTCTACAGAAAGGATAAAGACTTGCTATTAACGAAATCTGACGGCGAGTTCGTGTCTATGTTTCGCATGGGGCAGGGTGTCAACAAATTCTGGGAGGCGGCAGCCGGGGTGAGGTGAGGTTGCGGTAAGGTGGATCGACCGCGAGGTGCGACCCTATCTTTGAAGAATCGTTGAGGTGACAAAATTGGCGGACACGACTCCTGGTGACCTGAATCTGAACAACCTGGTAGGGCTCTCGGTGAATTCTATCTGTCAGTTGGTTGATCGAAGTGGTAGCCTGGCTGAAATGCAAATCAGTTTAGATAATGGGCCGACGGTCTCCTTTACAGTGTGGACTGATTGGTCTTTGCGTGTTCGCGTTGCAAAAGAAGGTGGAATTCCTGATTACCTTTGGCCGGCATCCGATTATCTGTCCGAGAAAGTTTTCCCTGAGGGTGTCGTGTGGCCAATGAATATTACGGGAATCGAGGAGTTGTTCGATGAGATGGGAGACTTGAGTGGTTTAAATATTGAACTAGGCGAGCGTATGATAGGACTTCGTTCGTACGGTGGAGAGCTTCTGGCGGAAGTCGTTTGAATCGTTGAGCGGCACCCAGTCGGTGGCGAACCACCCGGCAAGCGACCCGGGCAACGGCACGTTCACCCGCAGTACAGTCAAATCATGAAGCGGATCAACTCGGACGACCCGCGTCGGTGCGGGCTCGGACGAGTCGTTGAGTGCGTCGATGTTGACGGTGTCATGCTCGGCCCTGCGGCTGAGATCGCTCAGCACGTGCCACGCCGTCACCACGACACCCGGAGACACCTGAAGCATGTGCCGATCGGTGTGCCTTCGTCGGTGAGCACTCGTCCCAGGTAGGCAGGAATGCGCCGGTCCGCTGGCACCGGATTACTCCGCGCCCTGGGACTGGTAGGTCAGCTGGTCGCGTTGGATCGGGGGACGACTGCCTTGCTGCGCCGGCTCGCCCGGGAGGACCCGGCCGGTGATTGGGTGTTCTCCCATGACGGTGGCCGGTCGTGGAGCCCGAGCTACGTCTCCCGCACCTTCCGGGCCCTGGTCGACGAGGCCGGCTTGCCGCCGATCCGGTTCCACGACCTGCGACACGGTGCGGCGACCCTGTCGCTCGCAGCCGGGAACGAGCTGCGGGTGGTGCAGGCCCTGCTCGGGCATTCCAGCATCGTGCTCACCGCCGACACCTACACCAGCGTCCTGCCCTGCCTGGCGCAGCAGGCGGCGGACGCGACGGCGGCGCTCGTCCGGCGCGCCGGGTACCAGCGCGGGGCGAAGATTCACAAGGTGGTGGTGCCCCGGCAGCGCAGCGGGTCACCACGGGCGCGGATGGTGACACCAAGTCACTGAATCGGGGCGACACGGCGGCTGCGCCCGGGCTGCACACACGAGCAAAGCCCACCAACAGTAACCCCGAAATCCAGGGAATCTGTTGGTGGGCTTCGCTTTCCGACTGTGCGCCATCAGGGACTCGAACCCCGAACCCGCTGGTTAAGAGCCAGCTGCTCTGCCAATTGAGCTAATGGCGCCGGTGTCTGCCGGAGGCTTCCCTTGGCGACGTGGAAAAGATTAGCACCCCTCTCCGAGGCTCGTTTCAGGGGGGTCCCCCAAGCCGGTTCCGGCGTTGCCGCCCCGGTGTTGCGGCTGGTCGGGCACACTGTGGTCGGACATCGACGGCGAAACGGGCGGGTGGGCATGCGAGGTATGACGGTGCGGCTGCTGGTGGCCGCCGGGGTGATCGGCCTCACCGTGGGCGGGTGCAGCAGTAGCCCTTCGGGTGAACCGCCGCAGGCGCCGGCCTCGGTGAGCAGCAGTGCGCCGAAACCCGCGCCGAAGCCCGCCGTGCTCAGCCTCACGCCTGCCAAGGATGCGAAGGACGTCGCGCCCGGCGAACCGGTGAGTGTCACCGTCCAGGACGGGAAGGTCGGGGACGTCAAGCTCACCGGGGCCGATGGCAAGGTCGTCGGCGGCAGGACGCGGGCCGACGGCTCCGGGTGGGACTCCGCCGAGCCGCTCGGCTACAGCAAGACCTACCGGCTGACCGCGACCGCCACCGGCTCCGACGGCAAGCCGGTCACGTCGGAGTCGACGTTCAGCACCGTCAAGCCCGCCCGGCAGCTCGGCGTCTCGGTGAACCTCGTCGACGGCGAGACCGTCGGCGTCGGGATGCCGCTGATCTTCACCTTCACCGGCAACGTCACCGACAAGGCCGCGGCCGAAAAGGCGCTGAAGATCACCGCGGAGCCCGCCACCGAGGGCGCCTTCCGCTGGTCCGGCGACAAGCAGGTCACCTGGCGGCCGAAGGACTACTGGAAGACCGGCACCAAGATCAAGGTCGACGCCGCCGTCTACGGCAAGCCGCTCGGGGGCGGCAGCTACGGCCGGGAGGACAAGGGTGCCGGCGCCACCGTCGGAGACAAGCTCGTCGCCGTCGCCGACGGGCAGACCCACCAGATGACCGTGACGATCAACGACAAGGAGGTCAAGACCATGCCGACCTCCATGGGCAAGCCCGGGCACAACACGCCGCAGGGCACCTACACCGTCATGAGCGAGCACACCGGCTACACGATGAACTCCGCCACCTACGGCGTGCCCGCGGACGCGCCCGGCGGCTACAGCACCTTCGTGCAGTACGCGGTCCGCCTGTCCTGGAGCGGCATCTTCTTCCACTCGGCGCCGTGGTCGGTGCGGCAGCAGGGGCACAGCAACGTCAGCCACGGCTGCCTGAACCTGTCCACCGAGAACGCGAAGTGGCTGATGGACACGTCCAGGAAGGGTGACGTCATCACGGTGCAGAACAGCGGCGGCCCGAAGCTCGACCCGGCCGACGGCTGGAGCGTGTGGCAGCTGTCCTGGGACGAGTGGCGGACGGCGGCCAACTAGCCCGAGCCGCGGACCAGCTCCCGCGCCTCGGCCTCGGTCGACACTGCGGGGCCCGAACCCCACAGCGGCTTGTTCGCCGTCTCGCGGCTGAAGTACACCGCGACGGCGCCGATCGCGCCCGCCGCCATCAGGTACCAGGCCGGCCAGAAGTCGTGGCCGGTGGTGGAAATCAGCGACTGCATCACCAGCGGGGTGGTGCCGCCGAAGAGCGACACCGAGATGTTGAACGCGATGGACAGCGCGCCGTACCGGATCGCCGTGGGGAACAGTGCGGGCAGCGCCGCGGGCATGGACACCTCGAAGCAGAGGAGCAGCAGGCCGAGCCCCATCAGCCCGAGGAAGGTGACGACGAGGCCGCCGTCGTGCACGAGCAGCATCAGCGGCCAGGACAGCACGAGGAACCCGAGGCAGCCGGCCATCATCACGGGCTTGCGGCCGACGTGGTCGGTGATCCGCCCGCCGACCGTGATGATGAGCATCATCACGACCATGACGACGATGATCAGCAGCAGCCCGTGGGTGGCGTCGAGGTGCAGCTGCTCGGACAGGTACGTCGGCATGTACGACAGCAGCATGTAGTCGGTGACGTTGAACACGAGCACCAGTCCGACGCACACGAGCAGCGCGGGCCAGTACTCGGTGAACATCTTCCAGAACGGTTCCCCGGAGCGCCCCCGCTTCTCGGCCTCCTCGGCGTGCTTCCGGAACGCCGGCGTCTCCTCCAGCTTGAGCCGCATGTACAGCCCGATGATGCCGAGCGGCCCCGCGACCAGGAACGGGACGCGCCATCCCCAGTCGAGCAACGTCTCGTGCGGTATCCAGGCCTTCATCCCGGTGACGACGGACGCCCCCAGCACGTACCCGGACAGCGTTCCGAACTCGAGCCAGGACCCCATGAACCCCCGCCGCTTGTCGGGTGAGTACTCGGCGATGAAGGTGGTGGCGCCGCCGTACTCGCCTCCGGTGGAGAACCCCTGCACCATCCGCGCCAGCACCAGCAGGATGGGCGACCAGACGCCGATCGAGCTGTACGACGGGATCAGCCCGATGCACAGGGTCCCGACGGCCATCATGATCATGGTGACGGCGAGGACTTTCTGCCGTCCGATCCGATCCCCGAGCGGCCCGAAGACGAGCCCACCCAGCGGCCGCATCAGAAAGGCGGCGGTGAAGGCCCCGAAGGTCCCGATCAGCCGAACCCCGGGGGACACGCTGGCGGGGAAGAACACCTCGGCAATGGTGTCGGCGATGTAGGCGTACACGCCGAAGTCGAACCACTCCATGGCATTGCCGAGCGCGGCGGCTCCCACCGCGCGCTTGAGCAACGACTGGTCGACGACGGTGATGTCCTCGTACCGCAGCTTCTTCTTCCGGCCTCGCGTCTTCGGTGCTGAACGTGCCACCAGATCACCGTGCACCGGCATTCGGCCCCTCGCACGCTGAGCCATCCGGTCGTGAGCACTACCACGAACGGCGCAACGCAAAAACCCCAGCTCGGACCGAAGGTCCAAACTGGGGTGATGGGGTGAGCGACGGGTTTCGAACCCGCGACCTCCTGGACCACAACCAGGTGCTCTACCAGCTGAGCTACGCCCACCATCTACGAGAGAACCGCTTGCGATCACCTCGTTGGCTGTAATCGTAGCGGGTGCCCTCGTGGGGTTCGCAGGGGGTTACCTCTGGTGGTGTTCCTGCACTTCAGCGGCGGCGGCCTTGGCTTCTTCGCTGGTGGGGCCGGGCTGGGGGACGAAGGCGACGCGCCGGTAGTAGTCGAGTTCGCCGATGGATTCGCGGATGTCGGCGAGCGCGCGGTGGGCGAGGCCCTTCTCGGGCTTGGCGTAGTAGATGCGCGGGTACCAGCGGCGGACGAGTTCCTTGACGGAGGAGACGTCGACCATGCGGTAGTGCAGGTGGGCGTCGAGGGCGGGCATGTCGCGGGCGATGAAGCCGCGGTCGGTGGCGATGGAGTTGCCGGCGAGGGGGGCGGTGCCCGGTTCGGGGACGTGCTCGCGGAGGTAGTCGAGGACGCGGCGTTCGGCTTCTTCGAGGGTCACCGTGGAGCGGCGGACTTCTTCGGTGAGGCCGGAGTGGGCGTGCATCTCGCGGACGACTTCGGGCATCCCGGCGAGTTTTTCCTCGTCGGCGTGGATGACGATGTCGACTCCTTCGCCGAGCACGTTCAGTTCCGCGTCGGTGACGAGGGCGGCGATTTCGATCAACGCTTCCTTGCCGAGGTCGAGCCCCGTCATTTCGCAGTCGATCCAGACTAGGCGGTCGGTCACCTGGTGACCCTAACCCGACACGGGGATGTGAAGGGCGTTACCTGCGCGTACGGCGCGTTACGCTCCCGGTGTGGTCCAGGACACATGATCCGGGGAGCTGAGAGTGACCGAGCAGGCCTCGCCGGCGAGTGAGATCGCCGCCGGTTATGCGAGTGAGGGTGCCGCGCTGGAGCTGGGTGCGGTGGTGATCGACGGGCAGGTGGACGCGGCGGCGGCCGTGCGGCTGCCGTTGGCGACGCTGAACCGGCACGGGCTGGTCGCGGGGGCGACCGGGACGGGCAAGACGAAGACGTTGCAGCTGATCTCGGAGCAGCTGTCGGCGGCCGGGGTGCCGGTGGTGCTCGCCGACGTCAAGGGCGACCTGTCCGGGCTGGCCGCGGCGGGCGAGGCGAACGACAAGGTCACGAAGCGTGCGCAGGAGCTCGGTGACGACTGGGCCGGCACGGCGTTCCCGGTGCAGTTCCTGTCACTGGGCACCGGCGGCAAGGGGACGCCGATCCGGGCGACGATCACGAGCTTCGGGCCGGTGCTGCTGTCCAAGGTGCTGGGTCTGAACGAGACGCAGGAGTCGACGCTCGGGCTGATCTTCCACTGGGCCGACCAGCGGGGCCTGGCGCTGCTGGACACCAAGGACCTCCGGTCGGTGATCACGCACCTGACCGGCGACGAGGGCAAAGAGGACCTCAAGGGCATCGGCGGGGTCTCGGCGGCGACGGCCGGGGTGATCCTGCGCGCGCTGTCCAATCTGGAGGCGCAGGGCGGCGAGGACTTCTTCGGCGAGCCCGAGCTGGACGTGCACGACCTCATGCGCGCTCGCGACGGCAAGGGCGTCGTCACGCTGCTGGAGCTGGACAACCTCCAGTCGAAGCCGGCGTTGTTCTCGACGTTCCTGATGTGGCTGCTGGCGGAGCTGTTCGAGGAGCTGCCCGAGGAGGGCGATCTCGACAAGCCGAAGCTCGTCTTCTTCTTCGACGAGGCGCACCTGCTGTTCGCCGACGCGTCGAAGGCGTTCCTCGAGCGCATCGAGCAGACCGTGAAGCTGATCCGGTCGAAGGGCGTCGGCGTGTTCTTCTGCACGCAGCTGCCCACGGACGTCCCGAACGCGGTGCTCTCGCAGCTCGGCGCGCGGATCCAGCACGCGCTGCGGGCGTTCACCCCGGACGACCAGGCGGCGCTGGCCAAGACGGTGAAGACGTACCCGAAGACGAAGTTCTACGAACTCGACACGGCGTTGACGTCGCTGGGCATCGGCGAGGCCGTCGTCACGGTGCTGTCGGAGCGGGGTGCGCCGACGCCGGTGGCGTGGACGCGGCTGCGGGCACCGCGGTCGAAGATGGGCTCGATCGGCGAGGAGGCCGTCGCCGCTTCGGTTGCTTCGTCGGACCTGCACGCGAAGTACGCCGAGACGATCGACCGGGAGTCGGCCTACGAGAGGCTGGCTGCCAAGGTCGCCGCTCCCGCGCAAGAGCCCGCGCCCGCGCCCGAGGCTCCGGCGCCGCCGCCCGCGAAGGACGAGCCGGGGTTCCTCGAGTCCGCCATGAAGAACCCCGCCGTGAAGTCCTTCATGCGGTCCGCGGCGAGCGCGCTGGGCCGGGAGATCACGCGTGGGCTGTTCGGCAACCGGCGTCGCTGACAAAACCTGACGCAAGCTGTCAGGTATGGCTGGCAGGCTGGCGCCACCTTCGAAAGGAAACCAGCCATGACCAGCACTGCCACCGCGTCGTTCACCGTCGACCAGTGGGAACCGCAGGCGACCGACGAGGCCGCGGGCACCGAGTTCGCCCGGGTGGCGATCGCCAAGACGTTCACCGGCGCGGTGGAGGGGACCAGCACGGTCGAGCTGCTCTCGGCGTCCAACGCGACTTCGCGGGCGTACGTCGCCTTCGAACGTCTCGAGGTCTCGGTCGACGGCCGCAAGGGCGGCTTCGTCCTGCACCACTCGGCCGACGACTCCGGCCTGACGCTGAAGATCCTCACCGGCTCGGGCTTCGGCGAGCTGACCGGGATCGCCGGGACGGCGAGCATCGAAATCGACGAGGAGAAGAACCACCTCTTCACCCTCACTTACACACTCTGAGCAGCACGAAGGCCGTTTCGAGAGCCCCCGATTGACTCTCGAAACGGCCTTCGCGGTGTTCTCCCGCTCCCCGAAGCGGGGGGACGGGCCGCCCCGACCACGGCCCGTCCGCGTCCTAGTTGTTCACGATCTGGTCGACGATCTTCTTGGCGTCGTTGATCGGGATGGCGAAGCCGATCCCGACGCTGCCCGCCGCGCCGTTGGCCGAGGCCGAAGGGCTGTACAGCGCCGAGTTGATGCCGATCACGTTGCCCTGGGCGTCGACCAGCGCGCCACCGGAGTTGCCCTGGTTGATCGCGGCGTCGGTCTGGATCGCGGTGTAGCTCGGCGAGTCCTCGCTCTGGTTCGACGTGCGGCTGAACGGCGAGCGCTGCTGCTGCTCGCCCTGCCCGATGTCGGACAGGTTCCGGTTCAGCGCGCTGACGATGCCGGTGGTGACGGTGTTCTGCAGGCCGCCCGGCGAGCCGATCGCGACCACCGACTGGCCGACGACGAGCTTGCTCGAGTCACCGAGCGAGGCGGCGGTCAGGCCGCTCGCGTTCTGTGCCTGGACCACGGCGATGTCCGCCTTGGTGTCCGCGCCGACCACGCTGGCCTGGTACTTCTTGCCGTCGGACGTGGTGATCACGACGTTCTGGGCGCCGTTGACGACGTGCGCGTTGGTCAGGATCCGGCCGTCCGAGGTGAGGATGACGCCGGAGCCGATCGCCTCCCCCTGGTCGGTCGTGACGTTGATCTGGACGACGCTCGGCGTCACCTTCGCCGCGACGGCGCTGACGTCGCCGGAGGTCGGGTTCGAGACCGTCTGCCCGTTCGCCGCCGGCGTGCTGACCGAGGTCGTCGCGCCATCCGCCGAGGTCGTCGTGAGCCCGACGATCGCCGCGCCGCCGACGCCGCCGACCAGCGCGGCACCGAGCGCGGTCGCGCTGACGATCATCGCGACCCGGCCGCCCTTGCGCGGCTTGGCCTTCGGCGCGGCAGGCGCCTGCGCGCCTGCCGGCTGCGGGGTGAAGAGCGGGTTCGGCGCCGCCTGCTGCTGGTAGGCGTACTGCGCGTACGGCCCGTACTGCTGGGTGCTCTGGTGCGGCTGGTGCCCACCGGGTGAGGCGGGGCCGGGCCGACTCTCGTTCTCGGTCATGGGACAAGGTTCGCGCCCGTGGTTGTGAACAGCCTGTGGAAATACCTCAGGCTTTGCTGAGAAGAATCAGCTGAGAAAACTCAGGAAATCCTCAGTGTCAGTCGAAGAAGGACGGGACGTCGAGGGCACCTCCCGCCGCTTCGAACTCGTCGTGCACCGCCTTCCTCAGCTCCGCGTCGCCGAGGTAGTCGGCGGCGGTCAGCGCCAGGCCCAACGCGCCGTCGCGGACGCCCGCGTCGCCCGTCTCCGAGCCGGCCGCGGCCGCGAACTCCTTGGTGTGCAACGCAACCGTCGGCCCCGACACCGCGAGCATCGGGTGCAGCGCGGGCATCCGGTACGACAGGTTGCCGAGGTCGGTGGAGCCGGTGAGCGACTCCGGCACGATGCCCGGCGGGAGCGGCTTGCGGCCGGTGATCACCTGGTTGGCCGACCAGCGTCCGGCGAGCGTGGTGTTGAACCGGATCGGCAGGTAGGCGGCCTGCGCGTCCCAGGTCAGCTCGACACCGCAGCCGGTCATCGCCGCGGCGCCTTCGGCGATCGACGTCATCCGGGCGGCGAGGTCGCGCAGCGTCTCCGGGGTCTGGGACCGGAGGTAGAACAGCAGTGCGGCGCGGGCCGGGATGACGTTGGGCCGGGCGCCGCCGTCGGTGAACACGCCGTGGACGCGGTCGCTCTGCGGGAGCTGCTGGCGTAGCGCCGAGACGCCTTGGTACGCGGCGACGGCGGCGTCGAGCGCGTTGCGGCCCATGAACGGCTGAGCGCTCGCGTGTGCGCCGACGCCGTGGAAGACCATCTCCAGCTGACGCCGCCCGAGGAACGGGTGCAGCGCGATGTCGTGGCTGAACGGGTGCAGCATGATCACCGCGTCGACGTCGTCGAACACGCCGGCGCGGGCGAGGATTTCCTTGCCGCCCCCGCCTTCCTCGGCAGGTGTGCCGATCAGGCTGACCCGGCCGCCGAGCCGCCCGGCGACGGTGGCGGCGCCGAGGAAGCCGCCCGCGGCGGTGGTGCAGATGACGTTGTGGCCGCAGGCGTGACCGAGCCCGGGCAGCGCGTCGTACTCGGCGAGGACGGCGATGTGCGGGCCCTCTTGCCGCGGTGTGCTGACGCGCAGCGCGGTGTCGAGCCCGCCGACGCCGACCGTGGCTTCGTGGCCGTGGCGGTGCAGCAGATCGGCCAGTGCGCGGACCGACCGGTGCTCGGCGAAGCCCTCCTCGGGGTGGGCGTGCAGATCTCGGCTCAACGCCACCAGATCGGGTGAGCTGCGTTCGACCGCGGCGGTCACTTCGGCGCGCGTCGCCTCGTCCGCGCCGGTGTGCGGCGAGGACAGCGGTTCGGCGGCCGCGACGGCGTCGGCGGTGGCCTCGACCAGGGCGCGCAGGTAGCTGTCGTCGGGCGGGACGGGTTCGGCGTGGGTCATGGGGCGATGCTAACCGGCACCCCCGACAATCCGCGGCGCTCAGCCGAGCCGGCCTGCGACGATCTGCGTGACACCGGCATACCGTTCGGTGATCTCCGTGAAGCCGCGGGCCCGCAGGCTCGCCGCGATTTCGCCGCGGTCGAACATCTTCTGCCCGCTCACGATCCCGCCGGCCGACTCGATCAGCCGCGCGGGTTGCCAGCCGCGGCGTGCGCTCGTCAGCAGCACGATCCGGCCGCCTGGTTTCAGCACGCGCGCGAAGGAGTCCAGCGCGGTCTCGGGCTCGGCGAACATGTGCAGCGCGGCGAAGCAGCAGATGCCGTCCACTGTGGACGGCTTCAGCGGCAGGTGGACGGCGTCGGCGCGCAGGTAGGCGACGGTGTCCGGGCCGCCCTCGGCGACGGCCTTGGCGAGCATGGTGCGGGCGCCGTCGAGCCCGATCGCGAGCCCGTCCGGGCCGACGGCCGCGCCGAACGCGCGGGTGAACCGGCCGGTGCCGCAGGCGACGTCGAGCACCGTGTGGCCCGGTTCGAGCCGGAGGAGGTGCGCGGCGAGCCGGACTTCGCCCGTCATGCTCGGCCCGAACGGGCCCTTGAGCGCACGGCCGAGGGCGGGGCGCCAGTAGTGCTCGTAGACCCGGGGGAGCAGGGTCGTGCGCATCAGGCGCTGCGTGAGCCCGGTCGGCGGCCCGGCCTGGTCCGCGTTGCCGAGCAGGTCGAGATAGCCGTCTTCGGCTTCGGCCGGCGTCCCGAGCAGGGATGCGAGGCGGGCGGATGCGCTGGTCGGCACGGGTGCTCCTCGGTTTCGGATACCGGCAGTATGCCAACCTCGGGGCCACTCGATCGAGTGAACAAAGTCGTGCTCAGGCGTTCGACGCCCGAAATTGTCGGTCCCCCTTCCTAACGTCGCAGGCAAGGTTCCGATCCGATCCGAGGAGGACAGATGACGACGATCTCCCGCCCCTGTGGCGAGATCGCGGTGCACGGCGAGTTCGACCTGGCCGCCGCGGCCCGCTTCCTGACCGGCTTCGCCCCCGCGGGGCAGCCGGACTCCGAGCCGGGCGCGCTGCGGGTGGCGTTCGCGCTCGACGGCGAATGGACGCCGGTGGGAGCGGTGCTGCGGCAGAGATCGCCGGGCGAGCTCACGGTGGAGGTCCACGGCCCGCCCGAGCACACCGCCGCCGTGGTGGCGCAGGTGCGGCGGATGTGTTCCCTGGACATCGACGGCACGGCGTTCCCGGCGGCCGGCGCCCGTGATCCGGTGGTTTCGCTGTTGCAGACGCTGCACCCGGGCCTGCGCCCGGTCTTGTTCGCCTCGCCGTACGAGGCGGCGTGCTGGGCCGTGCTGAGCCACCGGATCTGGATGACGCAGGCGGTCCGGCTGCGCCGCCGGTTGACCGAGCGCCACGGCACCGAGGTCGACGTGGGCGGGAGCAGGCTGAGGACGTTCCCGGCGCCGGCCGCGCTGGCGAAGGTGGAGTACCAGCCGGGGCTGCCGGGCCCGAAGCTGCCGCGCCTGCGCGCCATTGCCGAGGCGGCGGCCGAGGGCATGCTCGACGCGGCGGCGTTGCGGGCGATGCCGGCCGAGGAAGCGCTGAAGCAGCTGCAGTTGCTGCCGGGCGTCGGCCGGTTCAGCGCGGAGCTGATCCTGATCCGCGGCGCCGGTCACCCGGACGTCTTCCCGCGCAGCGAGACCCGCCTCCACGAGATCATGCGCGACGCGTACCACCTCCCGGAGGCGGGCGTCGCGGAGCTGGCGGAGATCGCGGAAGCCTGGGCACCGTTCCGGAGCTGGGTGTCGTTCCTGTTCCGGGTGGAGGGCGAGGCGCGGATGCGGGAGTCGCGATGACCTGACCGGCCCGCGTTCCGAAGCCATCGCCTGCCGGCCGAATGCCCGGCCGCCCCGGCCCGTCCACGGAAAGGAGACCGCCACGAGCCAATACCGGAAGCCGCGAAGCTGCGAGCGGTGGGGACTCACCGTAGCCAGATATCGCCTGTGGTGAGGTGTCCGGGTGAGCTCGCCCGTTCTCCTCGCACCAGGCGGCCAGGCCGGTGACGCCCTGTCGGCATTCCGCGCGGCCGCCGCCACCGGCTCTTCGCCGGCCGGTTCGCTGCTCGAACAGGCCCAGGCCCCCGCGGTGATCACCCTGGTCGCCGGCGGTGTGGCGCTGCTGGTGGTGCTGGTCGGCGGGACGCCGTGGCGCCGGGCGCGGAACGTCGTGACGATGGTGCACGAGGCCGGTCACGCGCTGGCCGCGGTGCTGGTCGGGCGCCGTCTGCAGGGCATCAAGCTGCACTCGGACACCTCGGGTGTCACCGTCTCGCGCGGCAAGCCCGAGGGGCCGGGCATGGCGTTCACGGCGATGGCCGGGTACCTGGCGCCGTCGGTGCTGGGGCTGCTGTTCGCCGGGCTGCTGGGCGCCGACCTGGTCGGCACGGTGCTGGTCCTGATCGCCCTGCTGCTGCTCGGCGTGCTGGTGATGGTGCGCAACGCCTACGGGGTGTTCACGGTCGTCGCCAGTGCGGCGGTGCTGGCGCTGATCGCGTTCGTCGCACCGGTCGAGCTGCAGGCTCCGTTCAGCTACCTGGTGACGTGGTTCCTGCTGTTCGGAGGCATCCGGCCGGTGGCCGAGCTCCAGATCAAGCGGCGCAGGGGCCAGGCCCGCGACTCCGACGCCGACCAGCTGGGCCGACTGACGGCGGTCCCGCCGGTGCTGTGGGTCCTGGTCTTCGCGGTGGCGACGGTCAGCTGCCTGATCGCCGGCGCGCTGTGGCTCTTGGAGCCGGTCGCCAAGTAACCCGGCGGCCGCCTCGGGGAGCCTGGCGCAGTCCGCTGTCTTCCCAGGCGCGCCTTGACGGCCGGAGCCCGCGCGCCTCGCGTGACGCCTCTGCCGGACCCGACCGACGCACGCGGAAGCACCAAGAGGCCGCTCGGCGCGGGCGCGCGGCGCCCCGCACCTCGGTGACCGGCGGTGGAGCCACTGGCCGGTCCCGCCGGTGCATGCGGCAAACTGGTGGTCCGCGTGGAGGGAGACGAACGATGGACGAGGTCGCCAAGGCCGTCGAAGAGTGCGCACGGGCGGCGAAGCTGGCCGCGCCGTCGCTGGCTGCCGCGAGCGCCCAGGCCATCGATTCCGCGCTGACCGGGATGGCCGAGCGGCTGCTCGCGCACCGTGAGGAGATCCTCGAGGCGAACCAAGCCGACGTCGAGCGTGCCAAGGCCGACGGGATGAGCGCCGGCCTGCTCGACCGGCTCACCATCACCCCGGAGCGGCTCACCGGCATGGCCGAACAGCTGCGGCTGCTCGCCGGCGCGCCGCACCAGGAGCGCTCCGTCGACGTGTCCACCCTGGACGGCGGCCTGCGGCTGGTCGAACGGCGGCGGCCGGTCGGGGTCATCGGCGCGAACTACGAGGCGCGGCCGAACGTCACCGTCGACGTGGCCTCCCAGCTGGTCAAGTCGCGCAACGCCGGCGTGCTGCGCACCGGCTCGGCCGCGCTCGGGTCGGCCCAGCGGCTGCGGGAGGTCGTCATCGCGCCCGCGCTCGCGGAAGCGGGCATCGACGCCGACTGCGTCCAGCTCGTGCCGCGCGTGGAGCGCGAGGCGGCGTCCGCGCTCGTGCGGCTGCCCGGCCTCGTGCCGCTGGTGATCCTGCGCGGCAGCGGGGACAGCACCCGCGCCCTCGCCACCGAAGCGGCCGTCCACGGTGTGCGCACCCTCGCCCACGCCGATGGCGGCGGTGTCCTCTACGTCGACCGCGGGGCGGACGTCACCAAGGCACGCGACCTCGTCCACGCGAGCCTCGACCGGCTGGGCGTCTGCAACCGGCTGAACCTGCTGCTCATCCACGAGGACATCCACGACGACGCCTGGCCTGCGATCTCGGACGCGCTCGCCGAGCGCGGGGTCACGCCGTCGC
Source organism: Amycolatopsis sp. NPDC005003 (assembly GCF_053600695.1). Lineage (NCBI taxonomy): Bacteria > Bacillati > Actinomycetota > Actinomycetes > Pseudonocardiales > Pseudonocardiaceae > Amycolatopsis > Amycolatopsis sp. NPDC005003. The sequence goes on from NZ_JBSGAI010000018.1 coordinate 150,523, forward strand.
TGGCCCCGCACGAGCACGCCATCGGCTACGAGTGGGCGCTGGACTCCGAGCGGGAAGCGACCGTCACCGTCGCCAAGGTCGGCTCGCTTTCCGACGCCGTCGAGATCGCCAACGAGCGCACCTCCGGCCTGGCGGCCGGCATCACCACCGAGGACGAGTCGGCCGCCGACGCCTTCTTCGACGGCTACACCGGCACGGGCGTCTTCTGGAACGCCCCGACCCGCCTCCTCGACGGCTTCAAGCTGCTCGCCGTCCCGGAAACCGGCATCAACCTCGACAAGGTCCCCGGCCCGCGCGGGCCGGTGACCTACACCGATCTCTACGTCCGCCAGTACGCGGTCCTGCCGGCCTGAGCCGGTCAGCGTGACGGCGGGACGCCGGCGAGCTTGCGCAGTTCCTTCACCGTGTCCGCGGCGTTGGTGACCAGCTCGGTCCGCTCGTCGGCGTCGCCGGAATACCGGTAGATCGCCGTCGGTCCGTCGCTGATCGCGATGGCCGCGACCAGGCGGCCTTCGGGGTCGCGGGTGAGCCCGGTCGTCACCGACACCTCCCGGCCGACGGTGTCGACCGTGGTGAGCGTCCGTTCCTTGTACCAGCCTCGCGTGGTCATGTTCCGCAGCTCCGGGGGATGGGCACGACAGGGGGATACGTCGTAGGACGCGGGGAGCGCCCCGGGCGTTACGGCATACTGGGCCGGGTGATCTCCCGGCCGCACGTCCTGCTGTCCGCCGCGCAGTCGCTCGACGGCTACCTCGACGACACCTCGCCCGAGCGGCTCGTACTGTCCACAGAGGACGATTTCGCGGTCGTCGACCGGTTGCGGGCCGAGGCCGACGCCGTCTTCGTCGGGGCCGGCACGGTGCGGGCCGACAACCCGCGGCTGCTCGTCCGCTCGCTCGAGCTGCGGCGGCAACGGCTGGAGCGGGGAAAGCCCGAACAACCCGCCAAGGTCACCGTGACCACCCGCGGCCTCGACCCGGGCGCGCAGTTCTTCACCGTCGGGGACACCGAAAAGATCGTCTACGCCCCGCCCGGCGCGGCGGACGCGCTCAAGTCCGTCGCCACCGTCGTCGACGCGGGGGACCCGCCGGACTTCGGCCGGATCCTCGACGACCTCGGCGCGCGCGGCATCGGGCGCCTGCTGGTGGAGGGCGGGGGCGGGATCCACACGCGCTTCCTGACCGAAGGCCTCGCCGACGAACTGCGGCTCGCGATCGCGCCGTTCTTCGTCGGGCAGCCGGGCGCGCCGCGGTTCGTCGGACCCGGGCTTTACCCGCGGCCGCTCGTGCTGACCGCCGCCACCGAACTGCAGGGGATGGCGATCCTCGAGTACCGCGCCGCCGCCGAACCGACCGGCCGGGACGTCCGGCGGCTCAAGGAAGCCATCGCGCTCGCCGCCGAGTGCCCGCCCAGCCACACCTTCCGGGTCGGCGCGGTCATCACCGACGCCGACGGCGAGGTCGTCGCCACCGGGCACTCCGGCGAGGGCGAACCGAACAACCACGCCGAAGAAGCCGCGCTGGCCAAGTGCGCCGGCGACCCGCGCCTGACCGGCGCGACCGTGTACAGCTCACTGGAACCGTGCAGCCACCGGAGTTCGCACCCGCGCAGCTGCACCCAGCTCATCCTCGACGCCGGCATCCCGCGCGTGGTGTTCGCTTGGCGGGAGCCGGCGGTGTTCGTCGACGCCCAGGGCACCGAGCTGTTGCGGCAGGCCGGGCGGCACGTCGTCGAGGTGCCCGCGCTGACCCCGGAAGTCCAGCGCGAGAACACCCACCTCGACTTCTGAGCTAGCAGGCGCCGTTGTCCACCCAGACGCCCCACTCGCCGGTGGTCCCGGGCTCTTCGCCCTGCGTCCACCACTTGGCCGTCCACTGGTGGCTGTTGTGCGAGACGACGTTGTCCTTGACGTAGACCTTCGTCCGGTCCCACTCCGCCGCGGTGCACGAGCCGCCGCCCGGCGTGGTCGGGGTCGTCGTCACCGGCGGTGTCGTCTGCGGCGGCGTCGCGCCGGCGAAGCGGACGCTGAACTTCGTGAAGTCCCAGTCGTTCTGCGGGACGTTGCTGCAGACGCCGTTGTCCGTGGTGCCGACGCAGGCGCGGTCCCGGTTCACCGACCAGAACGTGAAGCGGCCGAGACCGTGGCCGGTCGCGTAGTCGTACACCGTCTGGAAGTCCGAGGTGTAGAACATCTCGGCCGCGTCCGACTTGCCGTTCATGCCGGAGAAGCCCTCGTGGGCGTACGCCGTCGCGCTGTCCCAGCCGAGGTGGGACATCAGCAGGCCGTGGAACGCCTCCAGGGCCGACACCTGCGACGAACCGCCGTTGAAGCCGCCGTCGAACGGCATGATCGAGAAGTTGTTCGGCGTGAAGCCGATCGACTTGGCCTGGTCGATCAGCTGGGTGCCGAACCAGCCGGTGCCGGCCGCGGTGCCCGGCATGGTCACCGACACGAACAGGCCCGGGTTGTTGGCCTGCAACGTCTTCGCGGCCCCGAGCTCGTTCGCGATCGCGGCGGTGTTTTCGTACTCGGGCTCTTCGAGGTCGAAGTCGATCGCCTTGAGCGAGTACTTCGTGACTACCTGCTGGTACGCGGCCGCCGTCGCGGCCACCGTGCCGCAGGTCTGGCCGAGCTTCGTGCCGCCGTACCCGCCGACGGACACCGAGACGTCGCCGCCGGCGCCGCGGATCCGTGAGATCACGCCCGCGACCGCGGTGTCGGAGGAGACGGCGGAAGTGCCGTCCCAGGTCGGGCTGCACCCGCCGCCGTTCGGCGCGAGGATGAACGCGAGCTGGAACGCCTTGAGCCCGGTCGCGTTCATCACGGTGACCGGGTCCGGCGGGTTGTTGCTCTGGGGCATCAGGTACGGCGCCGCGGCGTACCAGTTGTTGCTCAGCGCCGCGGTCGCCGACGGGGCGCCGAGCACGAGGCTGACGGCGGTGGCGGCGAAAGTGGCGGCGGCGAGCCCGGCGGCGGCCAGTCTGCTCCTGCGCATGAGCTGTCCTCCCGGTGGGGATCGAGGTGGACAGATCATTGGACTAGACCATTAACGAAGTCAAGGAGCGAAAGTCGGTTCGCGGAAAACAACGGGCGAAAAGCGGCGGAATATCCGAAATTCGTCCACGGGACAGGCGCGCCGGCAGCGACACGACGGCCGCCCGAGCTGCCCGCCTCCCGCGATCACGCCGCGAGCCGCGCATTGCCGCCCGCCCCCGGCGATCAAGCCGCGGGCAACGACACGACCACCACCAGGCCGCCCTCCGCTCGCGCTGTAGCCGTCACCTCGCCCCCGTGGGCGTGCGCCACCGACCGCACGATCGACAACCCGAGCCCGGCCCCTTCCGCGGCCACGCGGGCGCGGCGGTGGAACGGGTCGAACAGCGCCGGCACCTCGGCCGGCGGGATCACCGGGCCGCTGTTGGCGACTTCGAGCTCCACCCGTCCCGGCGACGCCCGGGTCGTCACGCGCACCCAGCCGCCGGGCACGTTGTGGCGGATCGCGTTCTCCACCAGGTTGCCGGCCAGCCGTTCCAACAGGACCGCGTCGCCGTTCGTCACCGCCTCGGCCAGGGACTGCTCCACCTCCGGCGGCGCCACCTGCGCGACCAGCGCCGCCAGGTCCACCGGGCTTCGCGCGGTCAACGCGCTCTCCGACTTCGCCAAGAGCAGCAACCCGCTGATCAGCTTTTCGTTCCGCGCGTTGATCTGCAGCAGCTTGCCGCCGAGTTCCCGGACGTCGCTGCCGCGGCGCATCGCCACCTCGACGAGCGACCGGTTCAGCGTCAGGGGCGTGCGCAGCTCGTGGGACGCGTTCGCGACGAACCGGCGCTGGGCGTCGAACGACCGGTCGAGGCGCTCGACCATCACGTCGAACGCGTCGGCGAGGTTCTTCACCTCGTCTTCGGGCCCGCGCAGGGCGATCCGCGCGTGCCCGCCCGGGTCGGCCGCCGCGGCGATGCGGCGGGCGGTGTCGGTGACCTGGCGCAACGGGGCCAGGGCGCGGCCCGCCACCAGCCACCCGAGGCCCGCCGCCAGGACCGCCACCGCGCCGAGCGCGATCGCGCCTTGGGTCAGCAGGGAGGTCGCCGCTGCCGCGCGCAGCTGCCGGGCCTGCTCGTCGAGGGCCTCCAGGGACGGCAGCGGCGGCGCGCCGGGTGGCGGGGCGCCGGAGAGCACCGCCACCCGCTGCCCGACCTGCCGCGTGAACAGCAGGTACGTCACGCCCAGCAGCGCCACGCCGGCCAGCAGGAACAGGCCGCCGTAGAGCACGGTCAGCCGCAGCCGGAGGGTCACCGGAGCCGGTAGCCGACGCCGGTGACCGTCTCCACCAGCGGCGGGTCGCCGAGTTTGCGCCGCAGCTTCAGGACGGTGAGCCGGACCGCGCCGGTGAACGGGTCCGCGTGCTCGTCCCACACCTTCTCCAGCAGGTGCTCGGCGGACACGGCGGCGCCGTCCGCGCGCAACAGCTCGGCGAGCACGGCGAGCTCCTTTTTGGACAGTGGCAGGCACCGCCCGTCGCGGACCGCCTCGTGCCGCGCGGGATCGAGCGTGACGCCGGAACGGCGCAGGACCGGCGGCGCGGCCGGACGGCAGCGCCGACCCAGTGACTGGATCCGGGCCGCCAGCTCCGGGAACGCGAACGGCTTGGTCAGGTAGTCGTCCGCGCCGAGGGACAGCCCGGCGACGCGGTCGGTGACGTCCACGGCCGCGGTGAGCATCAGCACCCGCGTCGCCGCCTCCGACGCGACGACCTGACGGCAGACGTCGTCGCCGTGCACGACCGGCAGGTCCCGGTCGAGCACGACGACGTCGTAGTCGTGCACGGCGATCCGCTCGAGCGCCGCGCCGCCGTCGTGGGCGATGTCGACCGCGTGGGCGTCCTCGCGCAGCCACTCCGCGATCGCGTCCGCGAGCATCGGCTCGTCCTCCACCACCAGGACCCGCATGCCCCGATGATCGCCGCGCCCGTGTTTCTTCGCTGTTAGCACCGGTACAGCGTGTCGGCGCCGCCGAGGAACCGCGCCTGGGCGGGCCGGCCGCCGTACTCGACGGGGTCGACGACCGTGCAGTGCTGGTCGATCCACCGCCGCCGGGCGTCCTGCACGGGGCTCCGCAGCGGTCCGGGCTGCGGTCCCGCGCCGCTCAGCACGAACCGCAGCTTGCCCTCGGCGAGCCAGCGGTCCAGCTGCGCGACCGTCGGCGCGTCGTCGCGCCCGCCGAAGCCGCCCATGCCGATCACGGTCGCGTCGGAGTCGAGGATGAACGGCGCGACCGCGCCCGCGTCGGCGTTCACCGCGAGGGTGATCTCGGTGCCGTTGCGGCGAGCGTGGTCGAGGATGCGGCGTTGCTCGTCCGACAGCGTCGCCGACCCGTTCCCGCCGGCGAGCATCAGGCGCGGTCCACCGGGTGACGGCGTGGGCCCGGCCGTGGAGCCGGCGACGGGCGGTGCTCCGGGCCCGGCGACGGGCGGTGCCCCGGGGCCCGTGGCGGGCCCGGCGGCGGGCAGCGTTCCCGCGGACGTGCTCTGCGCGGCGGCGTACGACCACACGGCGGGCGTGAGCAGCAGCGGCACCAGCCCGGCGACGAGCGGCAGCCGGCTTCGCGTGCCGAGGAGCCCGGCGACGGCGACGACGGCCGTGCCGAGCACCGCCCAGCGCGTCCAGCCGTGGAAGGACGTGTCCCGTGAAGTCAGCACGAACGCCCACGCCGCGGTCAGCGCGATCGCCAGGGGCAGCAGCGTCCGCCGGTGGTGCCGCCACAACAGGGCCAGCCCGGCGGCGGAAACCGCGGCGACGGCCGGCGCCATCGCCGTCGTGTAGTACGGGTGCCAGATGCCGCCGGCGAAGCTGAAGACGACGGTCGTCACCAGCAGCCAGCCGCCCCAGAGCAGCCAGCCCGCGTCGCGCCACCGGCGGCCGATGACGACCAGCACGAGCAGCGAAAGCGGCAGCAGCCACGAGATCTGCCCGCCGACGAGGTCGTTGAACATCCGGCCGGGCCCGGGGGCGCCGCCGAACGACGACATCGTCTGCTGCCCGTTGCGCATGATCATCATGCCGCCACCCTCGCCGTCGCCGGAGAGGCGGCCGAAGCCGTTGTAGCCGAACACGAGGTCCCACGCGGAGCCGTCCTTGCTGCCGCCCATCGTGGGCTTCGCGCCGGGCCACCAGTCGTAGAGGGCGATCCACCAGAACGAGGAGACGACCAGCACGACCCCGGCACCGAGGACGTCGAGCAGCCGGCGCCGGAGCGGCCCGCTCGTCCCGGCGAGGTACGCGGCGACCAGGGCGGGGACGATGATCCACGCCTGCAGCATCTTGGTCAGGAAGCCGCAGCCGACGAAGAACGCGCACCAGAACAGCCACTTCCGCCCGTCCGCGAGCGCGCGGGTCAGCGCGTACGCGGCGGCGACCAGGAACAGGACGAGCAGGGTGTCGGGGTTGTTGTCCCGGTTGATGATCACGGTCACCGGCGTGAGCGCCAGGACGACCGCGGCCAGGAGGGCGACGTTCTCGCCGGCCCAGAGCCGGACGGTGCGGTGCAGCAGGAACACCGCGGCGACCCCTTCGAGCATCTGCGGCAGCAGCAGTGCCCAGCCGTGGTGGCCGAAGATCAGCACGGAGAGCGCCTGCGGCCACAGCGCGAACGGTGGTTTGTCGACCGTGACGACGCCGTAGGGGTCGAAGGAGCCGAAGAGGAAGTTGGTGAAGCCGCTCGTCATCGACTTGGCGGCGGCCGAATAGTAGGTGTTCCCGAGCTGGCCGTCGCCGATCTTCCAGGCGTAGAGGAGAGCGGCGCCCAGGCAGACGAGCGGAAGCGCCCAGGAGCGGGTTTTCGGGGGAGCGGCGGTGATCATGCCGCCACCCAACTCCGGCCCGCGTTTCCCGGGCGTTTCCGCTACTCCGACTCGAGGTCGCCCTCCAGGGAGAGGTACACCTCGCGCATCTGCGCCAGCAGCGCCGGGTCCGGCTCCGCCCACAGCCCGCGGTCCGCCGCCTCGTTCAGCCGCTCCACGATCCCGCGCAGCGCCCACGGGTTCGCCTGGCGCAGGAACTCCTGGTTCACCTCGTCGAGCACGTACGACTCGGTCAGCTTCTCGTACATCCAGTCGCCGACGACGCCGGCCGTCGCGTCGAAGCCGAACAGGTAGTCCACCGTCGCCGCCAGCTCGAACGCGCCCTTGTAGCCGTGCCGGCGCATCGCCGCCAGCCAGCGCGGGTTGACGACTCGCGCCCGGAACACGCGGGCCGTCTCCTCGCCCAGCGTGCGCGTGCGGACCGCGTCCGGCGACGTGCTGTCACCCACATAGGACGCCGGAGCCGAGCCCGTCAGCGCGCGGACGGTCGCGATCATCCCGCCGTGGTACTGGAAGTAGTCGTCCGAGTCCGCGATGTCGTGCTCGCGCGTGTCGGTGTTCTTCGCCGCCACCACGATGCGCTTGTACGAGCTTTCCATGTCCTCGCGCGCCGGGCGGCCGTCCAGGTCGCGGCCGTAGGCGAAGCCGCCCCACACCGCGTACACCTCCGCGAGGTCCTTGTCGTCACGCCAGTTGCCGCTGTCCATCAGCGGCAGCAGGCCGGCGCCGTACGCGCCCGGCTTCGAGCCGAAGATCCGCGTGGTCGCGCGCCGGTCGTCGCCGTGCTCGGCGAGATCCGCCGAAACGTGCGCACGGACGAAGTTCTCTTCGAGAGGTTCGTCCAAACCGGCCACCAGCCGCACCGCATCGTCCATCAGGGCGATCACGTGCGGGAACGCGTCGCGGAAGAACCCGCTGATCCGGATCGTCACGTCGATGCGGGGCCGGCCCAGTTCGGCCAGGGGGATCGCTTCGATGCCCGTGACGCGCCGGGAAGCTTCGTCCCACACCGGCTGGACACCCAGCAGTGCGAGGACTTCCGCCGCGTCGTCGCCGGACGTCCGCATCGCCGACGTGCCCCACACCGAAAGCCCGACCGACCGCGGCCAGTCTCCGGTGTCCTCGCGATAGCGCTTCAAAAGCGAGTCCGCCAGCGCCTGCCCGGTTTCCCAGGCGAGCCGGCTCGGGATCGCCTTCGGGTCGACGGTGTAGAAGTTCCGCCCGGTCGGCAGCACGTTGACCAGCCCGCGCAACGGAGACCCGCTGGGCCCGGCCGGGATGTACCCGCCGTCCAGCGCGTGCAGCACCGAGTCGAGTTCCGCGGTGGTGCCGGCCAGCCGCGGCACGATCTCCTCCGCCGCGAACGAGAGCACCCGCGCGACCTGGGCGTCCGGCGCCACCGAGGCGACCGCGGTGGCGTCCCAGCCGCGCATTTCCATCGTCTGGACGAGTTCCCGCGCCGTCTTCTCCACCGCGTCCACTTCGGACATCGGCGCGTCTTCCTTCAGGCCCAGCGCCGATCGCAGCCCCGGCACCGCACCTTGTTTGCCGCCCCACATCTGCGACGCGCGCAGCATCGCCAGCACCAGGTTGACGCGGGCCTCGCCGGTCGGCGCCGCGCCCAGGACGTGCAGCCCGTCGCGGATCTGCGCGTCCTTGACCTCGCACAGCCAGCCGTCGATGTGCAGCAGGAAGTCGTCGAACTCCGCGTCGTGCGGCCGTTCCTCGACGCCGAGGTCGTGGTCCAGCTTCGCCGCCTGGATCAGCGTCCAGATCTGCTGGCGCACGGCGGGCAGCTTCGCCGGGTCCATGGCCGCGATGTTCGCGTGCTCGTCGAGCAGCTGCTCCAGCCGCGCCATGTCGCCGTAGGACTCCGCGCGCGCCATCGGCGGGATCAGGTGGTCGACGATCGTCGCGTGCGCCCGCCGCTTGGCCTGCGCGCCCTCGCCCGGGTCGTTGATCAGGAACGGGTAGATGAGCGGCAGGTTCCCGAGCACGGCGTCCGGCGCGCAGGACGCCGAGAGCCCCGCGGTCTTGCCCGGCAGCCACTCCAGGGACCCGTGCTTGCCCAGGTGGACGACGGCGTGCGCGCCGAACTCCTCCTCCAGCCACCGGTACGCGGCCAGGTAGTGGTGGCTCGGCGGCAGGTCCGGGTTGTGGTAGATCGCGACCGGGTTCTCGCCGAACCCGCGCGGCGGCTGGATCATGATGATCACGTTGCCGCTCTGCAGGGACGCCAGCACGATGTCGCCGTTGTCGACGTACAGCTCCCCGGGCGCCGGGCCCCAGTGCTCCTCGACGCCTTCGCGCAGCTCGGCGGGCAGTGCCTCGAACCACGAGCGGTACCGCGCGGCCGGGACGCGGATCGGGTTCCCGGCCAGCTGTTCCTCGGTCAGCCACTCCGGGTCCTGGCCGCCGGCGGCGATCAGCGCGTGGATGAGCGCGTCACCGTCGGGCTGGTCGGTGCCGGTCGGGTCGACGCCCGGGAAGGCGTCCGGGCCCAGGTCGTAGCCCTGCTCCCGCATCCGCCGCAGCAGCTCGATCGCCGACGCGGGCGTGTCCAGCCCGACCGCGTTGCCGACGCGAGAGTGCTTCGTCGGGTACGCGGACAGCATCAAGGCCACGCGCCGGGAAGCGGGGGGCGTGTGCCGCAGCCGGGCGTGCGCCAGCGCGATCCGAGCGACCCGGGACGCGCGTTCGGCGTCCGGCACGTACCGCGGCAGCCCGTCCTCGTCGAGCTCCTTGAACGAGAACGGCACCGTGATCAGCCGTCCGTCGAACTCCGGCACCGCCATCTGGTTCCCGGCGTCGAGCGGCGACAGGCCGTCGTCGTTGGCCGCCCACGTCTCGCGGTCGCTGGTCAGGCACAGCGCCTGCAGGATCGGGACGTCGAGGGCGGCCATCTCGGCGACGTCCCAGGCCTCGTCGTCCCCGCCGGCGCCCACCTCGGACGGTCGCGTGCCGCCCGCCGCGAGCACCGTGACCAGCAGCGCGTCCACCTTCCCGAGCTCCGCCATCATCTCCGGCTCACGCGTACGCAGCGAAGCACAGTAGATCGGCAACGCGCGCCCGCCCGCGGCCTCGATCTCGTCGGCGAGCGCGTGCACGAACGCCGTGTTCCCGGACAGGTGGTGCGCGCGGTAGTACAGGATGCCGATCACCGGGCCGTCGTCCCGCGAAGGCCGCTCCAGCACGCCCCAGGTGGGCTGCGGAGCGGGCGGCTCGAAGCCGTCGCCGGTCAGCAGCAGCGTGTCGGAGAGAAACCGGTGCAGCTGCGTGAGGTTGTCCGGGCCGCCCTGCGCGAGGTAGGCGTGCGCCTCGGCGGCGATACCGGCCGGGACGGTCGAGAGCTTCATCAGCTCGGCGTCCGGCGTCTGCTCCCCGCCCAGGACGACGACGTGCGCGCCGGACGCCCGCAGCGTGTCCAGGCCGTCCTGCCAGCTCCGCGGCGTGCCGAGGATCCGCGCGACGACGATCTTCACCCCGTCGAGCAGGCCCGGCAGCTCGGCGACGTCGAGCCGGGACGGGTTGCCGAGCCGGTACTCGCGCATCGAGGACCGGGCGCTGAGCAGGTCGGTGTCCGAAGTGGACAGAAGCAGGATCACGAGGTTCCTCCTCGGGGTCCGCGCCCCGGGTAGACGGGCGCGCCGACCGGAGTTCCTGGCTCCCGGGGAGATCACTCTCCCCGGTCACAGTGGCGGGACCGCCCCGGATTTCCACCGGGTTCCTCCACCTGCCGACGCGTGGGTATCGCACCCACTCTCCGGTGCCGGTCGAGGCACGTCAAGGTGACGTTGCCCCGGGTAACCTGACGGCTTGGAATCCCTGCTCCGGAGCTTCACCGCCGCCCAGTCGACCCGCCAGGCGTACCGCCACCCCACGGCGGCCGAGCTCGAAACCGCCGAAGAGAGCTTCGCCGCCCTGCTCGACGGCCGCCCCCATCACCTGTCCGACCTGGGGTTTTCCACCGAAGACTTATCCACCGAAGACAGCGCGATCGCCGTCCAGGAGCCCGGCTCCGAGCGGGCCTGGGGGCTCTACGCGATCGACCGGTCCGCGCCGCCGTCGCTGGTCGTCGAGGTGCCGCACGCCTCGTCCGACCTGCGGACCGACCTGATCGGCCTGGCCCTCTTCCGGCAGGTGCCCGGCGCGGTGCTGACCGTCGCGGGCGCGCACCGCCGCCGGGAGGACCCCGCGCACGACACGCGGACCGTCTTCCACGTCGTCACCGCGCTGCTCGCCCGCCGCGGCCTGCCCCAGGTCCAGCTGCACGGCTTCAACGACCGCACCATGCCCGAGGCCGACGTCGTCCTCTCGGCCGGAGCGGCGGAGGCGGGTGACGCCGCCCGCCGGGCCGCGGACCGCCTGGAAGCCGCCGGGTTCCGGGTGCGCCGGGCCTGGGCCGAGCCCTGCCGCGGCCTGGCCGGGACGACGAACGTCCAGGGCCGGGCCGCGGCCGGGACACCGTTCCTGCACGTGGAGCTCAACCGGACGACCCGCGAGACCCGCCGCGACGACGTCGTCCGCGCGCTGGCCGACGCCGACCTGCGCAAGCCCTAAGCGGACCGCTCGCCCAGCCGCGGGAACGGCTTCGTCGAGAACAGCACTTCCACGGACACCTCGAAGAACTCCGCGATCCGCAGGGCCAGGTACAGCGAGGGGCTGTACTCGCCGCGCTCGAGGTAGCCGATCGTCTGGTAGTGCACCCCGAGGGCCTCGGCCAACTGCCGCCGCGAGATCGACCGCTCCGCGCGCAGCATCGCGATCCGGTTGTAGACGACCTCACTCATGACTACCCCACACGCTGCATGGCCTTCTCCCGCCGTTCGGCCACCGACGAACCTGCTTCGCGACGCGCCATGCGGCGGAGCAGGATCGGCGCCAGCGTCAATCCGATCACGGCCCACGCGGCGAGCACCGCGAGGGTCGGCAGCGGCCGCCAGGACTGGCCGATCTCGACGACGACCGCGCTGTCGGGCAGCAGCGCCGAGCGCATCCCGAGGCCCAGCCAGTACATCGGGAACACCTGCGCGACGCCCTGTACCCACTCCGGCAGCGCGGTGATCGGGTAGAAGATCCCCGAGATCGCGCCCATGCCCATCACCGGCAGGGTGATCAGCCCGATCGAGCGCGGACTGTTGGTCAGCGCCCCCAGCGACGCGCCGATCGGCATCGTCGCGACCATGCCGAGCACCAGCACCCCGAGCAGGTGCAGGTACGACCAGACGCCGCCGGGCGCCAGCACGGAGAATGCGAACAGGCACGGGATCAGGACCGCGGCGATGGCCGTGAGCTGGGAGAGCGACAGCGCCGTCGTCTTCCCGACCAGGTAGCCGAGCATCCCGTTCGGGGTCGCCTTCGCGCGCAGCAGCGTGCCGTCCTCGCGGTCGACGGCGAGGTAGCCCGCCGCGGCGGTCAGGCCGTTGAACACGATGCCGGCGCCCAGCACCCCGGGCACGGTGGCCGCGCCGAGCGAGAACGAAGTGCCGGGCAGGGTCGCGTTGCGCATGAAGAACAGCGTGCCGAGGAAGAGGGCCACGAAGACGAGCTGGCCGATCACGTCGTCGAGGTTGGTCCACGTCTGCTTGAACTCGATCCAGCCGCGGGCCAGCCCGGCGCGCAGGGCGACCGTTCTGGCGGTCATCGCGCACCCGCTTCCTGGAGCCCCAGCTCCGTTTCGCCGCCGGTCTCGGCGCGGTGGACCAGCGTCATGTAGGTGTCCTCCAGCGACGCCCGCCGGACTTCGAGGTCCGCGACGGCCTCGCCGTGCTGCTTGAACAGCTCGTAGACGTACTTCGTCGCTTCGGTCGTCGAGTGCACGAAGCGCTGCCCGCCGACGCTCCAGCGGACCTCGGCCTCGCCGGAGATCTGCCGGCTGAGCTGGTCGGCCGAGCCGTCGGCGACGATCCGGCCGCCGTTGAGGATGAGGATCCGGTCGGCCAGCTTCTCGGCTTCGTCGAGGTCGTGCGTGGTCAGCAGGATCGTGGTGTCGAGCTCGTCGGAGAGCCGGTGCACCAGGTCGTGGAACTCGCGCCGGGCCTCGGGGTCGAAGCCCGCGGTCGGCTCGTCGAGGAACAGCAGCTCGGGGCGGCCGACGATGCCGATGGCGACGTCGAGCCGCCGCCGCTGGCCGCCGGAGAGCTGCTTGAGCTTCTTGTCCGCCTGCTCGGTGAGCCCGACCGTCGCGATCAGCTCGTCGGTGTCCCACGGCCGCGGGTGCGACGCCGTCGAGTACGGCACGTAGTACCGGCCGAGGTGCGCGAGCAGCTCGCGCACGCGCCATTTCCCGTGGTCGCGCCAGGACTGGAGCACGACCCCCAGCCGCGCCCGCCAGTCCTCGCCGCCGTGTGCCGGGTCGGCGCCCAGCACGCTCACCTCGCCGGCCGACCGCATGCGGAAACCCTCGAGGATCTCGATCGTCGTCGTCTTGCCCGCGCCGTTCGGCCCGAGCAGGCCGACGACCTCGCCCCGGTACGCGTCGAAGTCGACGCCGTGGAGCACGTCGTTGCTGCCGTACCGCATCCGCAGCCCCCGTACGCGGACGACGGGATCGGCTGGATCTCTCATCGCGGTCACCCCCATCTGACTGATGCGATCGAATGTAGCACACCTACTACATCCGATGAGAGTTCTGCTGCGCCGGGAACTTGACCCGCGGTCACCCGGTTCGCCGGGCATGGGAACTTGGCTGGGGCTCGCCCTTCCGGGCGGCGTGGTGATCCTGCTGGTCATGGCCGCGATCGAACTGCGGCCGCGCAAGAACGGCTCGCGCTTCAAGGCGCGGCTGTCGGCGACCTACATCGAGGAGACCACCGCGTTCCTCTACGGGACCAAGCGGCGTGAGCTGGAACACCGGGAAACCGTGTCGATGCTCGTCGAGCAGGACGCCGAAGGCGCGCCACCCTGGCGTGACGTGGACCTGGACGCCGGAATCGCCCGGATCCGGCCGCGTCCGGACCCGCGGGAGCCGGAAAACCGCCAGCTACAGTGACCTCATGCCGACCCCAGCACGTGTGCGAGCCGACGCGTGCCCCGGTGTTTTCGCACCCCACGACGCCGCGGACGGCCCGTTGGCCCGGGTCCGGCTGCCCGGCGGTGCGATTTCCGCAGTGCAGCTGCGTGCGCTGGCCGACGCGGCCGAAGCGTGCGGAGACGGCGACCTCCACCTCACCTCGCGCGGCAACGTCCAGCTGCGCGGCGTCACCCGGCCCGGCCTCGCGGCCCGGCTGACCGACGCCGGGCTGCTGCCGTCGCCGTCGCACGAGCGGGTCCGGAACGTTCTCGCGTCACCGTTGAGCGGAGTGCGTGGCGGCCTCGCCGACGTCCGCGGCCTGGCGGCTGACCTGGACCGGGTGCTCTGTTCGACGCCGGAGCTGGCCTCGCTGCCCGGCCGGTTCCTCTTCGCCTTCGACGACGGCCGCGGCGACGTCGCCGGTGAAGGCGCCGACGTCTGCTGGCTTGCTGTGAGCCGGTCCGAGGGCACGCTGCTGCTCGCGGGCGGTGACACCGGACGGCGGGTGGCACGCGCCGACGCCGTCGCGGCGCTGGTCGAGGTCGCGGTGGAGTTCGACCGGGTGCGCGGGTCCGCCTGGCGCGTCGCCGAACTCGACGACCCGGCCTGGCGCGGGACGCCGGTGCCGCGTGCCGCCGTCGAGGTCCCGGCCGGGCTGATCGAACGGGACGGTGGCTTCGCGGCCGGTGTCGTGCCGCGCTTCGGGCAGCTGTCCGCGGCGCAGGCGCGGGCCCTCTCCGAGTTCGGGCCGGCGCTGGTCACGCCGTGGAAGACCGTGGTCCTGCCGGACGCGCCCGCCGACGTCTTCGAGCGGCTGGGGTTCGGCGGCGAGCCCCTGGGGACCACCGCGTGCATCGGCCGGCCGGGCTGCGCCAAGTCACGCGCCGACGTCCGGGCCGACGCGGTGTTCCGGCCCGGCCTGCGCGCGCACTTCTCGGGCTGCGAACGGCGGTGCGGGAAGCCATCGCAGTCCCATGTGGACGTTGTCGCCGAAGCGGGGGGCTACCGCATCGACGGCCGCTGGGTGCCGCTCGACGAGCTGAAGGGAAATCTGTGATCGACTACCTGCGGGACGGTGCCGAGATCTACCGGCACTCGTTCGCCACGATCCGCGAGGAGGCGGACCTGGCGATCCTGCCCGACGACGTGGCCGGGCTGGCGGTCCGGATGATCCACGCCTGCGGCATGGTCGATCTGGTCGACGACCTGCGCTACACGCTCGACGTCGTCGAGTCCGGCCGCGCGGCATTGGAAGCCGGCGCGCCGATCCTGTGCGACGCGCAGATGATCGCCAGCGGCGTCACCCGCCGTCGCCTGCCCGCGGACAACGAGGTCCTGTGCACGCTCTCGGACCCTTCCGTGCCGGGGCTGGCCGAGCGGATGGGCACCACGCGCTCGGCGGCGGCGCTGGAACTGTGGCGCGACAAGCTGCCCGGCTCGGTGGTGGCGATCGGCAACGCGCCCACGGCGTTGTTCCGCCTGCTGGAGATCCTCGGCGAAGGCGTCGGCGCGCCCGCCGCGATCATCGGCGTCCCGGTCGGGTTCGTCGGCGCGGTGGAATCCAAGGTGGAGCTGGCCAAACGCGCCCCGGCACCGTACCTGGTGGTGCACGGACGGCGCGGCGGCAGCGCGATGGCCGTCGCGGCGATCAACGCACTCGCGAGCGCGGAAGAATGACGGGCACGCTGTACGGCGTCGGGCTCGGCCCCGGCGACCCGGAACTGATGACGGTCAAGGCGGCGCGCCTGATCTCCGAGGCGTCGGTGATCGCGTACCACTGCGCGCGGCACGGCCGGAGCATCGCGCGGTCGGTCGCCGAGCCGTACCTGCGCGAGGGGCAGATCGAGGAGAAGCTCGTCTACCCGGTGACGACCGAGACGACCGACCACCCGGGCGGGTACGAGGGCGCGATCGCCGACTTCTACGAGCTGAGCGCGAAACGGCTGGCCGAGCACCTCGACGCGGGCCGCGACGTGGTGCTGCTCTGCGAAGGCGACCCGTTCTTCTACGGCTCGTACATGTACATGCACGAGCGGCTGGCCGGCCGGTTCGAGGCGGTGGTCGTCCCGGGCGTGACGTCGGTGAGCGCGGCGTCGTCGGTCATCGGCCGCCCGCTGGTCCAGCGCGACGAGGTGCTGACGGTACTCCCGGGCACCCTCCCGGCCCCGGAGCTGGCCCGTCGCCTGGCGGACACCGACGCGGCGGCGGTCCTGAAGCTCGGCCGGACATTCTCATCGGTGCGGGAGGCGTTCGCCGAGGCGGGCAAGCTGGACGACGCCGTCTTCGTCGAGCGGGCCACGTGGGGACAGCAGCGGATCGAGCCCCTAGGTGAGGTCGATCCGTCCACGGTCCCGTACTTCTCGTTGGCTTTGCTGCCTTCGCCGGCTTACGCGTCTCGGGTTTCGCCGGCCCCCGTCGCCGCTGCGCCTTCTTCGGGCGGCGAAGTCGTCGTCGTGGGGCTCGGGCCGGCCGGCCCGGAGTGGCTCACCCCGGAAGCGGCCGCGGAGCTTGCGGAGGCGGAGCACATCGTCGGGTACGGCCCGTATGTGGCACGGGTGCCGCAGAAGGCGGGCCAGCAGCGGCACGCGTCGGGCAACCGGGTGGAAGCGGACCGAGCGCGCGAGGCGTTGTCCCTGGCTGCTTCCGGCGCCCGGGTCGCGGTGGTGTCCTCGGGCGACCCGGGGGTGTTCGCGATGGCGTCAGCGGTACTGGAGCAGGTGTCGGCCGGCCACGGCACGGGCGTCCGGGTCCGGATCGTGCCGGGCGTGACGGCGGCCCAGGCGGCGGCGTCCCGGGTGGGAGCCCCGCTGGGCCACGACTACTGCGTGCTCTCGCTGTCGGATCGGCTGAAGCCCTGGGAGATCATCGAAAAGCGCCTCGACGCGGCAGGCGCGGCGGATCTCGTGCTGGCGTTGTACAACCCGGCTTCACGTTCCCGGACGACCCAGCTCGCGGACGCCCGTGCTGTGCTGCTGCGACACCGCGCTCCGGAGACACCTGTCGTGGTGGCCCGGGACGTGGGTGGTCCGGAGGAGGACATCCGCATCACCACGCTGGGCGACCTGGATCCCTCCACAGTGGACATGCGCTGCCTGCTGATCGTGGGATCGTCGCGCACTCGATCCGAGAACGGCATCGTCTGGACGCCCCGGAGTTACTGAGGTGAGGCCGGGCCGCGGCCCGGCCTCACATTGCGCCGGAATTCGTGCTCTTCACCTCGCGCCGTTGCTCAGCCGATCCCGATTCCCGCGTCGGTCGACTGGTTGAGATCGGGTGGTTGGTCGAGTGCTCGCTCCTTCCGCAATTGGTCTGCGCGCAACATCTCCACTCGCTCCACCAACTTGCGGTATCGGGCCTTCTCGTCGGGTGTGTCGGCGTAGTCTGCGATCTCGAGTTCCGCCGCCCGGTACTCGCGCTCGATCTCGGTGGCTGTCTTCTGCAAGGTTTCGCCGCGTTCGCGCAGGCGGAATGTCAGGGTGCAACTGGCGGCGATACCGACGGTCAGTGATATCGCCACGGCGACAGCCTTCGCGTTGACAGTGTCGGCCATGGCGGTGACGGCCGAAGTGGACAGCGAGCCCACGATGATCGTCAACTGGAGGATGACATACACCCTGCGGTACCTCTTCGCGCGCACTTTGTAGTTGTCGGCGAGATGAGGGAGATGCTCCTTGTAGCGCGCATACGGCGCGGCGGAGCGCTTCGCTCGGTTGGCGAGCGTTTCGCTGCGTCGAAATTTGATGCGTTTTTCTTTGCGATCCACTTCGAGCCGCGAAGCTCGTATCTTCAAAGCCTGATCGCCGCAGGCGGTAGCGCCGGCAGCTGCGCCGATCACGGCGAAAATGCCGATGATTGTCAGACTGGCGTCGCCGATGTAGATCAGGATGGTGACCACCGCGGCCGCGGCCAGTGGGGCGGCCGCGCAACCGGCGATGGCCCATCGCCAGCGTATTCGTAATTCGGTGCGCTCCTCATCCAGCGTTCGCAGATGCTCGTCGAGCTCGGCGACTTCCGGATGCGAATGCGTGACATCGGACATCGGGCAAGTATGCCGCGCACCAGCCGGGTGGTCTCGCGAACCACGTCGGACGCGGGAGTGAGGCCGGGCCGCGGCCCGGCCTCACCTCGTCAGCGCGTCGGGTCCTTGCCGTTAGGCTGCCGCGGTCCCGGACCCGGCGACCACCAGCCCGGCACGGTCTTCTCCCCGTGCACGATCGTCGGCGCGATGCCCTCCGTGAACGGCTCGATCTGCAGCAGCTGGCCCCACGACTGGCTCGGCTGGCCGATCAGGTAGCTCGGCACCTCCGGCTCCTCGGCCAGCTCCTCCAGCCAGCCGATCGGCCCGCCGTTCGTCGAGGACGCCCACTGGGCCTCGTCCGCCAGGCCGCCCGCGGTGATGCGGTAGTCCGGGACCTGCGAGATGCCGTCGTGCGACGTCACCGGCTGCACGCACGGGTACACGAACGACGCCGGCCAGTCCACGTACACCGGCTTCGAGCCGATGCGGTCGGTCAGCGTCGTGAACGTCGGGACGCGCGGGGCCGACGCCGCGATCCAGCCGTCCTCCGTCAGGTCGTTGTCGACGATGTTGATGCGGACCGCGTTCGTCTCCGGCGGCAGGTCGCGCAGGTTGATGCGGGTATCGTTCCAGCCGCCCGTGCCCGCGCCCGGCGGGAGCATGAACTGGCTGCGCAGGATCTTCACGCCGTCCGGGGTGTCGACGCCGTAGTCGAGGCTGACCGACGTCGGACGCCGGGGCGCTCCCGCCGTCGCCACCACGACCTGGCCGTCCGCCGGCTTCTCCGTCAGCGCGTACCAGTCGCTGCGCAGGCGGCCGGCGCGCGTCTCCGGGTCGAGGTAGCTCGACCACATCGGCACCTTGTCGGGGGTGAACCCGTGCGGCGGCTCGGCCAGGGGGTCCTTGTCGTCGACCGGGCGGGTGTGGAAGCCGGTCTGGACGCGGCCGTTGTCCTGGTCCGGGTTCGGCAGCGGCGAGTCCGTCTCCTTGGGCTTCTCCGCGACGGTCCGCTGCTCGGCCTGGGGGTGCAGGATGCTCGTCGCCGCGTCGCGCTCGACCATCACGTGGTCGGAGAGGTTGCAGCTCTTGCCGAACAGGTGCCCGACGTTGGCCGCGCCCAGGCTGTAGCTGCCGGACTGGTTGTGGATCGCCCACGCCATCGTGACGAACTCGCCCGCCGCGACCAGGCCGCAGACCACCACCAGCGACAGCGACCCGAGCCGCAACGCGCGCAGCCGGCCTTCCTGGGGCTGGTCCGGCAGGCCCGGCCGGTGCGCGCGGACGTTCTCCACGAACGCGTAGATCCCGGCGATGGCCGCCGCGGCCAGCAGGATCGTCGACAGCGGGATGCCGCCGATCGACGGCGCCACGTTCGTCCACTGGACGCCGAGGCGGGAGACGAACCAGTACGTGTTCGGCCCGGTCGCGGCGAGCGCGGCGACCACCAGCAGCGCGGCGAGGAAGGCCGCGCGGTTGCGCTGGGACCGCAGCACCGTCGAGCTGGTCGCGAGCGCGGCCAGCGCCGCCATCGACGCGCCGACGGCGGCGAACGCGCCGAAGTGGTGCGTCCACTTCGTCGGCGTCAGGGCCAGGAGCAGGAAGAACAGCGCGGTCGTGCCGATCAGGCGGCGCGCCGGGCCCAGCGCCGCGCCCGGGATCCGGCTGCGGCGCAGCAGCACCACCAGGCAGGTGGCGGTGCACAGCACGACCAGCAGCACCGGGAACCGGCGCGGCGCCGAGCCGTCCGGCAGGTCGGCGAACAGCAGCTGGTAGCGCGCGAGCTCCTGGAACCACGACAGGTTCGGGCCCACCTGGGTGCGGATCCGGGTCGCTTCCTGGACGGTCGCGAACGTCTGGTCGGCGAACACCACGACCAGCACCAGCAGACCCGCGGCGGCGACCGGCGCCAGCACCGGCAGCCAGCCGTTCTCGTTCGCGCGCTGGCGCACCAGCTTGAACAGCGGGCGCGCGGCGACCAGGAACGGCGCCACCGCGATCAGCCCGGTCGGCGTCGCGGCCAGGGTGAACCCGGCCGCGGTCAGGCCGAGGCACAGCGGCAGCAGCCGCCGCGTCACGAGCGTGCGCTCGACCGCGCAGATGGCCAGCAGCGAGCCGAGCGCGGCCACCGGTTCCGGCCGGACGCCGTTGTTGTACGGCATCCACCAGATCAGGAACACCGTCGCGGCGGCCCAGCTGGCCGGGCGGCTGGTGCGGATCTGGCTGCCCAGCCGCGGCATCACCTCGCGGCTGATCAGCAGCCAGCTGAGCACGCCGAGCAGGAACGACGGCAGCCGGATCCACGGCGGCACCGTGCTGACGTGCGTCATCAGCTCGAAGACGTGGTAGAACCAGCCGAACGGCGCCTCGGCGACGCCGAACCAGCGGTGGTAGTTCGTCAGGTAGCCGGTCGCCTCGGTGACCCGGGCCATCGTGAGGATGTAGCCGTCGTCTGAGGTCACCGGCCCGATGAAGACCCACGCACCGAGCGCGGTGATCACCGTGGCGTCCCGCAGCGTCAGCCGCCACCACCCGACCGGCGCCCAGCGCGGGGCGCGGCGCGCGAAGCCGGAGTCGCGGCGCCAGACGGCGATCAGGCAGCCGATCAGTGACAGCACGGCGAGCACGCCGACGACGATCTTCAGCGCGGTCGGCGACGTCTGGTACCGCGTGTCGGGCACGATCGAGACGTGCAGGCCGGCGATCGGGTCCTTGCTCGAGTTGATCGAGGAGTAGATGCCGACGACGCGGGGCCGGACGTCGCCGCCCGCGTGGAAGATCGGCGTGCCGGCGACGGCGAGGGTCATCTGCGTCGCGTCGACGTCCAGCTCGACGTCGCACTTTTCGGCGGGCAGCGGCTGCTGGGCGATCTGCTGGCCCTGGCTCGAGGCGAGCAGCACGCCGTTGTCGACGCGCAGCTGCAGGCCGACGCCGTTGCCGGCTTTCGGGTCGGTGCGGCCGTCCGGCACGGTGGCGAACAGCAGGCCGGGACCGTTCGTGCGCGCGTCGACCGAGCGGATGGCCGCGCACGGCAGCTCGGCGCGCAGGTCCTGGGCCCAGTACCCGGTCAAGGGCGCGTTGACGGAGCGGGTGTCGCTGCCGGTCGGCCAGACGACCTCCGCCGTGTCCTGCACCACCGGCAGGAAGGGGAAAGCCAGCGCGCACAAGGCCGAGAGCAGCCCCAGCGCTACGGCAATCAGACGCATCGGCGCAACGCTAACGGGTCAGAGGTCGGCGGCTGACGCAGCCCCCGGGTCACGCGGGGTGAACCGCCCGTGGTGTACCGCCGCGGCCAAGGGACGGCGGCTGCGCCAACCGTGGCGCTCCAGGTCGGGCACGGTCGCCAGCTCGCTGACCGGCCCCACGCAGAGCCACGCGACCGGGCGGACGCCGTCCGGGACGCCGAGCAGCTCGCTCAGGAACGGCTCGCGGTAGAAGCTGACCCAGCCGACGCCGAGGCCTTCCACGGTCGCGGCGAGCCAGAGGTTCTGGATCGCGAGGCACACCGAGTACAGGCCGGCGTCGGCGATGGCGTGCCGGCCGAGCACGTCGGGCGCGCCGCGTGCCGGGTCGTAGGTGACGACGATGCCGAGGCTCGCCTTGAGGATGCCCTCGATCTTGATGTTCGCGAAGGTGCTCGCGCGGTCTTCGGCGAGCTGCCCGGCGAAGACCTCGCGCTCCTCGTGGACGTGCTTGGCGAACTTCTCGCGCGTCGCGTGGTCGTCGACCAGCACGAAATCCCACGGCTGGGTGAGCCCGACGCTCGGCGCGGCGTGCGCGGCCTCGAGGATCCGCGTCAACGTGGCTTCGGGGATGGGCGCGCCGGTGAACTCGCCGCGGACGTCCCGCCGCTTGCGCAGGACTTCGTAGAACTCTTCGATCATCGGCGCAGGACCCATTCGACGGCTTCGGGGACGGTTTCGGCGGTCTCGGTGTGCGGCCGGGGCGGCCGCCGGACCACCAGCACGGGCTTCCCGAGTTCGCGGGCCGCGGTCAGCTTCGCGCTGGTCTGCGGGCCGCCGGAGTCCTTGGTGACCAGGACGTCGACCCGGCTGAGCAGCTCGCGCTCGGCGGCCACCTCGTATGGCCCGCGGGCGAGGAGGAGCTCGTGGTGCCGCGGCAGCGGTGGTTCGGGCGGGTCGACGCAGCGGATCAGGAACCACAGGTCGTCGAGGTGGGCGAAGGCGGGCAGGCCTTGGCGGCCGCTGGTCAGGAACACGCGTTTGCCCAGCTCGGGGAGCTGTTGCGCGGCATCGGCGAGGTCGTCGGCCCAGTGCCAGACGTCCTGCGGCCCCGCTTGCCAGCCCGGCCGCGCGAGCCTGAGCAGGGGCGTCTTCGTCAGCTCGGCCGCTTTCGCCGCATTCGCGCCGATGCGTTCGGCGAAGGGGTGGGTCGCGTCCACGATCGCGTCGATCCGGTTCTCGCGCAAGTACCGCGCGAGACCGTCCGGGCCGCCGAAGCCGCCGACGCGCACTTCGCCGACGGGGAGCCTCGGCCGTGCGACGCGCCCCGCCAGCGAAGACACAACGCGCACTTCGCGCGCGGAGAGCGCTTCGGCGAGCTGCCGGGCTTCGCCGGTCCCGCCGAGGATGAGGATCACGAGGAACGCCCGTAGCCGACCGCTTCGCGCCAACGGTCCAGCGTGCGCAGGTTGGCGAGGGTCTCCGCCCAGGTCAGCTCGGGTGCCTGCCGGTCTTCGACGTGCGCGGCGACGTGGTCCGCTTCGCGCGCGAAGACGCCCTGGGTGGCTTCGACCTCGATGACCTCCGGCTCGCCGCCGGCCGGCGTCAGGATGATCTGCGAGACGCCCGGCGTGCGCAGCGGGTGGATCCACGCGGGCTGCGGGACGTGGATCTGCCCGGCCGAGCCGAAGACGCGGATGCCGTCCTCGCGGGTCAGCCGGATCCCGCACGAGATGGTCGCGAGGATGTCCCCGGGCAGGCGCAGCAGGCCGGTCGCCCACTCGTCGACGCCGGTGGCGGACAGGTGCGCCATCCCGCTGACCTCGGACGGCTCGACGACGTCCTGCCCGGTCGCGGCCTGCGCGACCAGCCGGGCCAGCGACGTGCAGTAGCAGCCGACGTCCAGGATCCCGCCGCCGCCGAGCGCCGGGTCGCTGAGCCGGGCGGTCTCCTCCGGGTTGCTGTCGAAGGAGAAGGTGGTGTCCACCGCGCGGACCTCGCCGATGGCACCGGACGAGATCAGCTCGGCCAGCCGCCGCGTCTGCGGGTGCAGCCGGTACATGAACGCCTCCATCAGGAAGACGTCGTTCGCCCGCGCGGCGGCGATCACCTCTTCGGCATCGGCCGCGGTGATCGTCAGCGGCTTTTCGCACAGCACGTGCTTCCCGGCTTCGGCGGCGGCGATGGCCCACTGTTTGTGCAGTGCGTGCGGCGTCGAGACGTACACGGCATCGATGTCCGGGTCGGCGAGCAGCTCTTCGTAGCTGCCGTACGCCTTCGGGATGTCGAAGCGCGTGGCGAAGTCCCGCGCGCGACCCGCGTCCCGCGCCGCGACGGCGCCGAGCACGCCGTGCTTGCTCTCGTCGACGCCCGCGGCGAAGTGGGCGGCGATCGTCCCGGCGGCCAGCAGGCCCCAGCGCAGTTCCGTCACAACGACTCCGGTTGGTTCGCCCGGTCACGGGCACTCGAGTAGAGGAAGCTGTCGGGGAAGTTCGTGGCGGCGAGCGCCCGCCCGACGAAGATCGTGGCGGCGCGCGTCATCCCGGCCGCACGGACCAGCGTGGGCAGCTCGCCGAGCACCCCGCGCACGACGGTTTCCCCCGGCTGGCTCGCCAGCGCGACGACCGCGACGGGGCAGTCCCCGCCGTAGTGCGGCGCCAGCTCTTCGGCCACCCGCTCGACGTGGTTGACGGCGAGGTGCAGTGCGAGCGTGGCCCCGGTCGCGGCGAAGGCGGCGAGGGTCTCCCCGGGCGGCATCCTGGTGGAGCGCGCCTGGACCCGGGTGATCACCAGGCTCTGCCCGATTTCGGGCACGGTGAGCTCCCGCTTCAGCACGGCGGCCGAAGCGGCGAAGGCAGGCACGCCGGGGACGACGTCGTAGGGGACGCCGGCCGCGTCGAGCCGCCGCACCTGCTCGGCGACGGCGCTGTAGAGCGACGGATCGCCCGAGCAAAGCCGCGCGACCTCCTGCCCGGCGCCGTGGGCCTCGACCAGCTTCGCGACGATCTGCTCGAGGCTGAGGTTCGCCGTGTCGACGAGCTCGGCCCCGGGCGGGCAGTACGCGAGCAGGTCGGGCGGGGTCATGCTGCCGGGGTAGAGGCAGACACCGCAGCGGGCCAGCAGGTCCCGGCCCCGCACGGTGATGAGGTCGGCCGCCCCGGGCCCGGCGCCGATGAAGTGCACGGTCATCGGCTGCTCCGGAGCACCGGGCCAGCGGCGCGCGCGGCCGCCGATGTCACGCTCGTCATCGGTTGCTCCACTGCGTCACGACCCGCGCCGGAGTCCAGCCCGTGAACCCGCCCAGCGGAGCCGCCTTCTCCACACCGATCCGCAGCAGCTCCCCGCCATGCTCCTCGTACGCTCGCGCCAGGACCTGCTCGGCCTCCAGCGTCACCCCGTGCGCCACCACTCGTGCGCCCGTGGCCACGCACGCGTCCAGTACGCCCGGCGCCGTCACGCCGCCTCCGATGAAGACCGCGTCCGGCGCGGGCAGCGCGCTCAGCGCTTCCGGTGCTTCCCCCGCCACCACCTCCAGTTCCGGTACTCCCAGGTCCAATGCGTTCCGGCCGATCCGCTCGGCCCGCTCCGCGGAGCGCTCGATCGCGACCGCGCGGTTCAGCGCGTGCAGCCGCGACCACTCGATGCCGACGCTGCCCGCGCCCGCGCCGACGTCCCACAACAGCTCGCCGGGACTCGGCGCGAGGCGGGCCAGCGCCGACACTCGGAGGTCGCGCTTGGTCAGCTGCCCGTCGTGGGCGTACACGTCGTCCGGGATGCCGATCAGCGGCAACGCCGGACCCGCGCACTCCAGCGCGAACACCGTCAGCGGTCCGGGATCGCCGGCCCAGCCGTCGGAGATGCGCTCGTCGGGCCCGCCCAGGTTCTCCAACGCGATCAGCTCGCTCTCGCCATAACCCCGCACGGTGAGCAGGGAGCGCAAAGCGGGCGCGTCGGCACCCAGGACGAGCACTCGCCGGCGTGGCGCCAGCACCCGGGCGACGCGGGCCGACGACCGGCCGACGATGGTGACCACCTCGGTCTCCTCGGCGGACCAGCCCAGCCGTGCCCGGGCCAGTGTCACCGACGAGAGCGCGGGCAGCGCCTCGACCTCGTATCCATGGGCCACCAGTGTGGCACCCACCCCCGACAAAAACGGATCTCCGCTGGCCAGGACGCAGATCCGGGCGCCTTCGTGCTCGGCGATGACCGCGTCCAGCCCCGGCAGCAACGGCGTCGGCCACGCCTGCGCCGGCACCTCCTCGGGCAGGTAGGCCAGCTGCCGGGGCGCCCCCAGCACGACGTCGGCGGCGAGCACGGCAGACTTCGCCTGCTCCGACAGGCCGGACCAGCCGTCGGCCCCGATCCCGACCACGGTCAGGCGGTCCGCCCCGGCGGCCGGTGGACGTGATGTTTCGCGCACGATTTCCCACCCTAAGCGAGGCGGGCGCTGTGCGATGATCGGCCGGTCGCCGAGCCGGAGGAGCGCTGTTGAAGCCGTACCCGTTCACCGCCGTCGTCGGGTTGCCGGACCTGCGCCTGGCGCTGGTCCTGTCCTCGATCTCGCCCGCCGTCGGCGGGGTGCTGGTGCGCGGCGAAAAGGGTACGGCGAAGTCGACCATGGTCCGCGCGCTCGCGGGCCTGCTGCCGGGCGTCGACGTCGTCGACGGCTGCCGGTTCTCCTGCGATCCCGCGGCTCCCGACCCGCTCTGCCCGGACGGCCCGCACGACGGCGCCAAGAGCCACCGGCGGCCGGCGAAGCTGGTCGAGCTGCCCGTCGGCGCGGCCGAAGACCGCGTCATCGGGAGCCTGCACCTGGAACGAGCGCTCGCCGAAGGCGTCACGGACTTCCAGCCCGGCCTCCTCGCCGCCGCACACCGCGGGCTGCTCTACGTCGACGAGGTCAACCTGCTGCACGACCACCTCGTCGACACGCTCCTGGACGCCGCCGCGATGGGCCGCGCGACCGTGGAACGCGAAGGCGTTTCGGTCTCGCACGCGGCGCGGTTCGTGCTGATCGGCACCATGAACCCCGAGGAGGGCGAGCTGCGGCCGCAGCTGCTGGACCGGTTCGGGCTGACCGTCGAGGTCGCCTCCAGCCGCGACCCGGAGCAGCGCGTCGAGGTCGTCCGCCGTCGCCTGGCCTACGAAGCCGATCCCGACGCCTTCGCCGCCCAGTACGCCGGCGAAGACGCCCAGCTCGCCGCGGACATCGAAGCGGCGCAACGGCTTCTGCCCGCCGTCAAGCTCCCCGACGAGGCCCTGCGCCAGATCGCCGAGGTCTGCGCGTCCTTCGAGGTCGACGGCATGCGCGCGGACATCGTGACCGCCCGCACGGCGGTCGCGCACGCGGCCTGGTCCGGCCGCGACGAGGTGACCACCGAGGACGTCCGCGTCGCCGCGAGGCTCGCGCTGCCGCACCGGCGCCGCCGCAACCCGTTCGACGCGCCCGGCATCTCGGAAGAGCAGCTGGAGCAGGCACTTCAGGACGCCCAACCGGACCCGGGGCCTGAGGACGACGGCCCTGGTTCGGGGTCGGAGCCGCCGCAAGCGCCCGAACCACCGCAGGGCAGCGAGAACGCACCTCAAAGCGAGCCGAAACCGAGTGGGGGACAGCAGAAGACCGTCGGCGCCGGCGAGACGTTCAAGGCCCGCGTCTTCCGCGTGAAAGGTATGGGCGAAGGCGAGCGCGGACGCCGGTCGCGCGCGATCACCGACAGCGGCCGGACCATCGGCGTCCAGCCCGCCAGTGTCCGCGAAGGCCGTCCCCACCTGGTCGCGACGGTGAAAGCCGCGGCGCCGCACCAGAAAGCCCGCGGCCGTGACGGCGCCGGCCTGAAGCTGCGGCCGGAAGACGTCCGCTACGCGTTGCGCGAAGGCCGTGAAGGCAACCTCGTCCTCTTCTGCGTCGACGCGTCCGGCTCGATGGGCGCGAAGGCGCGGATGCGCGAGGTCAAGTCCGCGGTGCTGTCGCTGCTGCTCGACGCCTACCAGCGCCGGGACAAGGTCGGGCTCGTGACGTTCCGCGGCAACGCGGCGGAGCTCGCGCTGCCGCCCACCATCAGCGTCGACGCGGCCGCCTCCCGCCTCGAAGGCCTGCCGACCGGCGGCCGGACACCGCTGGCCGAAGGGCTCCTGGAAGCGGCGCGCGTGCTGCGCGTCGAGGAGATCCGCGACCCACGGCGCCGTCCGCTGCTCGTCGTCGTCACCGACGGCCGCGCCACCAGCGGTCCCGACGCCGTCGCGCGCGCCCAGGCCGCCGCCGGGCTGCTCACCGGTGTCACGACGATCGTGATGGACTGCGAGAGCGGCAAGATGCGGCTCGGCCTGGCCGCCGACCTCGCCGCTCACCTCGGCGCGGAACACGTTCCCCTCGCCGGCGTCGCCGCCGAATCGCTGGCGGGCGCCGTCCGCGCCCGGACCGAAAGGGCCGCCTGATGCCGCAGGGCAAGCCATCGGCAGTGCCGCAGGACGGCCTGACCACGCGCCAGCGCCGCAACCGGCCGCTGCTCGCCGTGCACACCGGTGAGATGAAGGGCAAGTCGACGGCCGCGTTCGGGATGGCGCTGCGCGCCTGGAACCAGGGCTGGTCGATCGGCGTGTTCCAGTTCGTCAAGTCGGCGAAGTGGCGCGTCGGCGAGGAAGCCGCGTTCAAGGCGCTGGGCAAGCTGCACGACGACACCCGCCAGGGCGGGCCGGTCGAGTGGCACAAGATGGGCGAAGGCTGGAGCTGGGCGCGCAAGTCCGGCACCGAAGAGGACCACGCTGCGAACGCCCGTGAGGGCTGGGCGGAGATCAAGCGCCGGCTGGCTGCCGAGACGCACGACTTCTACGTTCTCGACGAGTTCTCCTACCTGCTCAAGTGGGGCTGGCTCGAGGTCGACGACGTCGTGTCCACTTTGGTCTCGCGACCAGGGCACCAGCACGTCGTCATCACCGGCCGGTACGCGCCGCCGGAGCTCGTCGAGGCCGCCGATCTGGTCGCCGAGATGACCAAGGTCAAGCACCCGATGGACGCCGGGCAGAAGGGCCAGCGGGGGATCGAGTGGTAGCGCGGGTGGTCGTCGCCGCGCCCGGCTCCGGGCACGGCAAGACCACCATCGCCGCCGGGCTGATGGCGGCGTTGCGCGCGGCCGGCCACCGGGTCTCCGGGCACAAGGTCGGGCCGGACTTCATCGATCCGAGCTACCACGCGCTCGCCACCGGACGGCCGGCGCGCAACCTGGACCCGTTCCTGCAGGGCGAGGAACGGCTGGTTCCCCTGCTGCGGCACGGTTCCCACGGCGCCGACATCGCCGTGATCGAAGGCGTGATGGGCCTGTTCGACGGGGCACTGGGCACCGAGGGATACGCGTCGACCGCGCACGTGGCCCGGGTACTGGACGCGCCGGTGGTGCTGGTCGTCGACGCCTCGGCCGCCTCCCGCAGCGTCGCCGCGACCGTGCTCGGCTTCGCCCACTACGACAACCGCGTGCGGCTCGCCGGCGTCATCCTCAACAAGCTCGGCTCGCAGCGGCACCGCGACGAGATCGCGTCCGCGCTGGAAGCCACCGGCGTGCCGCTGCTGGGAGCGTTGTACCGCAACGAAGAGATCCACGCGCCGAGCAGGCACCTCGGGCTCGTCCCGGCGGCGGAACGGGCCGCGGAGGCGCAGGGCGTGCTGCCCGCGCTGGCAGCGTGGGTGCGGGACGGCGTCGACCTCGAGGCGATCGTCCGGATCGCTTCCGGCGCGCCTCGGCTTTCTTCGCCGCCGTGGGAACCGTCCGGTGTGGACGGTCCACCGGTGACGATCGCCGCGGCCGGCGGGCCCGCGTTCACCTTCCGGTACACCGAGAACGTCGAGCTGCTGGCGGCCTGCGGGGTTTCTGTCGTGGACGTTGATCCATTGCGGGACCAGGCGTTGCCCGACGGATGCGCCGGCCTGTACTTCGGTGGCGGGTTCCCCGAGGTGCACGCGGCCGAACTGTCGGCGAACACGGCGTTGCGTTCTGCGGTGGCATCGGCCATCCAGGCCGGCATGCCGGTGAGCGCGGAATGCGCGGGGCTGCTGTACCTGTGCCAGTCGCTGGACGGCCTGCCCATGGTCGGCGCGGTGCCCGCGGACGCGAAGATGACCGCCCGCGGCAAGCTCGGCTACCGGCGCGCGGTCGCCGTCGAGGACAACCTGCTGGCCACGGCCGGTCAGCGCGTCACCGGGCACGAGTTCCACCGCACCGAGGTGACGCCGTCGCACGGCGCTTCGGCGGCCTGGGGCTGGGACCGGCAGCTGGACGGCTTCGCGTCGCCGACGCTGCACGCGTCCTACCTGCACGTTCACTGGGCGGGGTATCCGGAGCTGGCCCTGCGGTTCGCGGCGCGGGTCCGAAAACATGCCTGACTATGACCTGCACCACCACGGCGATCGCGAGGTCGGGCCGGGACTGGTCGATCTCGCGGTGAACGTCCGGTTGCCCCGGCCGCCTTCGTGGCTGCGGGAGGAACTGGCGTCCGCTCTGGACTCGCTGGCCGCCTATCCATCTACTGTGGATGCTGTGCAGGCGGTGGCCGCGCGCCACGGCCGTCCTGCCTCGGAGGTGCTGGTCACGGCGGGCGCGGCGGAGGCGTTCACGCTGCTGGCCTCGGCTTTCCGGCCGGGTCGTGCGGTGGTCGTGCACCCGCAGTTCACCGAGCCCGAGGCCGCGCTGCGGGCGGCGGGCCACCCGGTTTCGCGGGTGATCCTGCCCGAAGCGGACGGATTCGTACTGGATCCCGCTTCGGTGCCCGCCGACGCCGACCTGGTGTTCGTCGGCAACCCGACGAATCCGACTTCGGTGCTGCACCCGGCTTCGGTGCTGCGTTCGCTGGCCCGGCCCGGGCGGCTGCTCGTGGTGGACGAGGCGTTCCTGGACGCGGTCCCCGGCGAGGTCGAGAGCCTGGCCGCCGGCCATCCGGGAGTCGTCGTGCTGCGCAGCCTGACCAAGACGTGGGGGCTGGCCGGGCTGCGGGCGGGGTATGTACTCGGCTCCGCGGACGTCATCGAGCGGCTGCGGGCGGTGCAGGTGCCGTGGTCGGTGTCCACCTTGGCCGGAGTGGCGACGGTCGCTTGCTGTCGTCCGTCCGCTTTGGAGGAGGCGGAGAAGCTCGCGGTGGCCGCGGAAGCGGACCGCGAGTACCTGGTGTCGGGCTTGGCCGCTTCGGGTGTCGACGTGCTGGGCGATCCGCGCGGCCCGTTCGTGCTGGTGCGTGTGCCCGAGGGGGCCTTTGTGCGGGCGCGTCTGCGCGAGGCGGGCTACGCGGTGCGGCGGGGAGACACGTTCCCGGGCCTCGGGCCGGACCACCTGCGGCTGGCGGTGCGCGAGCGGGCGACCACCGATGCGTTCCTGACCGCTCTTCGGAAAATCTTGTAAACACCGACAGGGGGTTGTCGCCACCGCCGCCGAAACTGGGCGAAGCCGGGAAACGCCCGGTGTGGCAGCGAGAGGAACGACAATGCCCGGGTTCAACGACGTCGCCTGGTTCGAGATCGGCACCGACGATCCGGCGGCCGCCGAACGGTTCTACGGTGACGTCTTCGGCTGGAAGGTCGCGCAGGACGACACGGCGAGCACCGATGCCGCCTACCGCGTCATCGACACCGGCGGCTCACGCGGCGGCCTCTTCACCGGCCAAGAGAACTACGCGATCTTCACCGTGCTGGTCGAGGACGTCGACGCCACCTGCCGCCAGGTCGAGAAAGCCGGCGGGAAGGTGCTGCGGCCACCGAGCGTCAACCCCGTCGGCGTGACGTTCGCGCACCTGCTGGACCCGGCGGGCAACCACTTCTCGGTGTTCACCCCGCCAAAGTGAGCTGCTGGACGTCGCCGTAAGGGATGTCGAGGTCCTCGGGGCGCAGCCGGCGCAGCGGCGGCACCTCGGCGGTCACGGTGAAGGAGACGATCCGGTCGGTGCGGAACGCCCGGATCTCCCGGCGCAGCCGGCACCAGGCCACGAGGTACCAGTGCGTGGGCTTGCCGACGTAGCCGAGCGGCTCGACCTCCCGCCGGGTGACGGTGCCTTCGCGGTCGGTGTACCGGAGGCGCAGGACGCGGCGGATGTTGAGCACGGGCGGCATCGGCGGGATGGGACCCTCGCCGAGGAGGTGGACACAGGCGGCGAGGTTCTTCGCCGCGGCCGCGTCCTCCCGGCGCATCGCCGCGACCAGCTTGCGCAGCGCCGAGCGGCCTTCCGCCCGGAACGGGGTGCCGTCCAGGTGCCTCAGCGCGAGAGCCATGGCGACGGCCTCGGCGGGCGTCAGGTTGACCGGCGGCATCGTGTGCGCCTTGTCGAGGCAGTACCCGCCGGTGCGGCCGGCCTCGGCGTAGATCGGCGTGCCGGACTGCTGCAGGGCGCTGATGTCCCGCTCGATGGTGCGGACGCTGACCTCGAACCGGTCCGCGAGCCAGCGCGCGCTGCGTGGCCGCGGCGCGACGGCGCGCAGTTCTTCGACGAGGGCGTAGAGACGATCGGTTCGGTTCACGGGATCAAGGTAAGGAGGGGGTACGACAGTTTCGGTTACTCGCAGAGCTGCTTGAACTCCGTCGCGCCGGGTCGCAGGCGGAAGCGGACTTCGTGACCGAGGTGGTCGCGGAACACCGCGTCGGCCGGTGAGGTGAGCGTCATCGTGCCCTCCTGGTACGGGTTGTCCCAGCCGGGAGGCGAGCTGCGGGCCGGGCCGACCAGCGGCGTCTCGGCCTCGTAGAACCGGTCGCCGATCTTCGCCTCGTCGACGCCGCAGTGCGTCAGGAGTGCGAAGTCCGGCAGCGTCACCGGGGTGGGCGTCGGCGTGGGCGTCAGCGCGGCGGGCGGTGCGGGCTTCGGCTCGGGCGGCGCGGAGGCGACGACGACGATCAAGCCGGCCACGAGCACCGTCGCGGCGGCCGCCACCAGCGGGGCGATCGGCCTTCGCCTGGGCGAGGGGAGCGGCACCGGCCCGACGTCGACGGTGTCGGCGGCGGCGTGGAAGGCCCGGCGCAGCCGGTCCTCGACGTCGGTCATCGGAGTTCTCCCTCCAGCTTCGCCAGCGCGCGGGAGGCGCAGGTCTTGACGGTGCCGCGGGAGACGCCCAGCGTGTCGGCGATTTCGGTCTCGGAAAGGCCGGCCCAGTACCGGAGCACGAGGACCTCACGCTGCCGTCGCGGCAGCCGGCGCACGGCGTCGAGCACCTCCCGGTGTTCCTCGCCGAGCAAGACGCCGGTGTCCGCGGGTGGTACGTCGTCGCGGTCGCCGGGCCGGTGCCGCAGCCGCCGTGCCGCGCGCCGGTGCGCGGAGCGGGCCCCGTTGACGACCGAGACGCGGAGGTAGCCGCCGGCCCCGGCCGGGTCGTCGAGCGGCCAACGGCGGAAGAGCGCGACGAAGGCGTCCTGCACGACGTCCTCGGCGAGCCCGCGGTCGCCGAGCAGCAGCACGGCCAGCCGGACCAGGCCGGGGCGGTGCGTGCGGAAGAGCTCCGCCGGGTCGACGGCGGTATCGGTGCCCAGGGTGACCTCCCTTTACCAGGTACACGCCGGGCGACGGGCCTAGGTTGACAAGGCGACCAGAGCGGCCGCGACGGCGGCTTCGACACCGGCGCCGAGGACATCGCCGGTAATGCCGCCGAGCCGTTTGGTGCATCGCCACAGGAGAGCGCCGGCGACGGCATAGGCGAGGCCGACGGCGAGCGGCCCGCGCCACCACGGCAGCCCGGGCAGCAGCACGGCGAGCCCGGCCGCGGCCAGGCCGACGGCGACAGCGGCGGCGCGGGGCACCGACCCGGCGACGGTGGCCCCGAGCCCTTCCGGTCGCGCCGTCGGAACGCCCCGGGCGCACGCCATGGAGAGCGTGCACCGCCCGACGACCACGCCCGCGGCGGCGGTGATCGGGTCGGCGGCGGTCAGGGCACCGACCTGGACGAGGAGGACCAGCACGAGGGTGGCAACCCCGGTGGGCCCGGAGTCCCCGCGGCGCATGACGTCGAGGGCCTTGGCGCGGTCGTAGGAGGCACCGAGGCCGTCGGCGGTGTCGGCGAGCCCGTCCAGGTGCAACCCCCGGCTGCCGAGCGCAACGGCACCGAGGGCGAGCGCGGCGGTGGCCAATGCGGGCAACCCGGCGGCGGAGCCGGCCCACACGATGCCCCCGGCCGCGACGGCCAGGGGCATCGCGGCCAGCGGAGCAAGCAGCATGGCCCGTCCGGCCACACCCCGGTCGATGACCCGCGGAGCGGGCACCGGCACGGTGGTAAGCGTCCCGACGGCCATCCGCACGGCATCACCCCACCGGCTCATGCCAGGTCGGCCAGCAAGCCCATCTCGGCCAGGATCGCCCTCGCGGCGCGCAGAGCCGGGACCGCCTGGACCGCTCCGCTGCCTTCACCCAGCCGCAGGCCGAAGTCCAGGATCGGCTCCAGGCCGAGTGCCTTCAGCGCGAACGCCTGGGAAGGTTCCGTCGAGCGGTGGCCGGCCAGCCACCACTGCTCCGCGCCGGGTGCGATGTCCCGTGCCACCAGGGCCGCCGCGCCGGAGAACACGCCGTCCAGCAGCACCGGGATGCCGAGCACCGCGGCCTGGACCAGGAAGCCCGTCGTCGCCGCCATGCAGGCGCTGCCCAGCGCCGTCAGACGGTCGAACGGGTCCTCCACGCGGCCGGTCGTCCGGGCCAAGGCCGCCGTGACCGCCGCCGTCTTGCGTTCGAGGCCCGCCGCGTCGACTCCGGTTCCCGTGCCGACCACCTCCGTCGCCGGCAAGCCGAGGGAGGCCGCCACCAGCGCCGCGCACATCGCCGTGTTGCCGATTCCCATGTCGCCCGGGATCAGCACGTCCGCTTCGCGCTCCTCCAGGGCGATCGCCCGGCCCGCTTCGAACGCCGCCTGCGCCTCGCCCGGCAGCAACGCGTCCTCGACGTCGATCGAGCCCGAACCGCGGCGGATCTTGTGCGCCGTCACCGACGGCGGCACGTCCGCGCCGTCCCAGTCGACGGCGATGTCCGCGACCCGCACGCGCGCCCCGACCTGTGCGGCCAGCACGTTCACGCCGCTCTTGCCGGCCAGGAACACGCGCACCATCGCCGCGGTCACCTCGCGCGGGTACGCCGAAAGCGCCGACACACCGTGGTCGCCCGCGAAGACGACCACGCGGACGTCGTCCAGCGGGCGCGGCGGCACGGTGCCGTGCGCGGCGGACAGCCAGGCCGCGATCTCCTCCAGCCTGCCGAGCGCGCCGAGCGGCTTGACCAGGCCGTCGAGCCGCTCCAGCGCGGCGGCGCGGGCGGCGGGGTCGGGCACGGGTACGTCGAACACGGGCGCCTCCTGGCTACAGGTCGAGCGCCCGGCCCGCGACGACCAGCACGACCCGGTCGGCGTCGGCGGACACCCGGTTGTTGAGTGCGCCCAGCACATCACGGAACAGCCGTCCGGACGACGTTGCGGGCACCACACCGCTGCCGACCTCGTTGCTCACCGCGACCACCGGCACCCGCGCCGCCGCCCACGCGGCCAGGAAGTCCTCGAGCCGGTCGTCGAGGCGGTGCTCCCAGCCCGGCTTCTGCCGCCACGCGCCGACGTCGTCCAGCACGCGGGACAGCCAGGTGCCGAGGCAGTCGATCAGCAGCGGCTCGGTCGCCGTGCGCAGGATGCCGGCCAGGTCGGTGGTCTCGACGGTCTTCCAGTTCGCCGGCCGCCGCGCCTGGTGCGCGGCCACCCGCGCGGCCCACTCGGGGTCGTCTTCGCCCGCGGGCAGGCCGGGAGCGACGTAGACGAGGTGCGCGTGGTGGGCGACGAGCCGTTCGGCGTGCCGCGACTTCCCCGAGCGGACGCCGCCGAGGACCAGCACCTTGCCTTCGTCGCGCCCGAACCGGCGTAGGGCACGAGCCAGGGTTTCGAGCAACCCGGCGAGCCGGTGCGTCAGCCCCGCCGACGGACGTTTCTTCGCGGAGGCGGCTTTGGGCCCCGCCGACGTACGCTTTCCCGCGGAGGGGGCATCGGACACAGTCATACCCGGCATTGTGGTCCACGCGCTACCGTGCGCCACGTGCCACTCCGTCTAGGGACAACCGCGGCCGGACTCGTGACCGGATACGTAACCGACGCTCTGTTCGGTGACCCCCGAACGGGCCATCCGGTCGCCCTGTTCGGTACTGCCGCAGCCCGCCTGGAACACCGTCTGTGGGCCGATTCGAAGGCGCGCGGAGCCGCATACGCCGGGCTGTGCACCCTCAGTGCCGTAGGCCTCGGCGTCGCGCTTCAGACGGCGACGCGGCGACGTCCTTTCGCGCGTTTCTTGCTCACAGCCGCGTCCACATGGGTAGTGCTCGGCGGCCGCGGCCTCGCCGCCGAAGGCACCGAAATGGCCCGCTTGCTCGAAGCGGGCGAAGTGCCCGAAGCACGTAAACGGCTCTCGCACCTCTGCGCGCGCGACGCGACAACCCTCGATGCGGCCGAGCTGACTCGCGCGGCCACCGAGTCGATCGCCGAGAACACGTCGGACGCCGTGGTGGCGCCGCTGTTCTGGGGCGCGGTCGCCGGCATGCCGGGCCTCCTCGGCTACCGCGCGCTCAACACGCTCGACGCAATGGTCGGCTACCGCTCGCCGCGTTACCGCAACTTCGGCTGGGCCGCGGCGCGCGCCGACGACCTCGTCAACCTGGTGCCCTCCCGGATCGGCGCGACGCTCACGGCATTGTGCGCGGGCGGCCGCGCGCGAGAGTCCTGGCGAGTGTGGCGCCGCGACGGCAGCCGGCACCCGAGCCCCAACGCGGGCCAGGTGGAAGCGGCCTTCGCAGGCGCACTGAACATCCGGCTCGGCGGAACGAACAGCTACGGCGGCGAGCCGGAGAGCCGAGCCCGGCTCGGCGAAGGCCGCGACCCGGAACCGGTGGACCTCCGCCGTGCGGTGCGCCTGTCCCGCCGGGTGGGCGCGGCAGCGGTGGCCATCGCCGCGATCACAGCCCCCACCACGCCTCCGCGTCGTTCCGGCAAACGGGACGCCGGCCGATCTTTGGCCGGGCCGGCGGGCGCCAGCCGTCGCGGAGCGGCGATATGAACGGCTCGGTCGTGACCTCTGGCGACGGGAAAGGTGCACTCATGGCATCGGCAGCGGTGGCCATCGCCGCGATCGCAGCCCCCACCACTCGGCGGTTTCTAGCGGTCATTGCAACACCGCTGCTGGTGGGTGGTGCCGAGCAACTGTGTCATGCGTTCGGCTGGGGTGTCCCAGTCGAGGGTCATCCGGGGCCGGTCGTTGCCCTGATCCCAGGTCAGCGACCGCCGCAGCTGCTCGGGCAGTGTCTGGATCTTGGTGATGAGGGCGTCCCGGACCAGGCTCGGGGTGTAGCCC
>NZ_JBSGAI010000019.1:0-179370 GCF_053600695.1 Amycolatopsis sp. NPDC005003
TCGTGTGGGGGTCCGGGTGGCGGGGCCCCCGGCTCGGGGCGCGGTCCCGGATGTCACTGACCTCGTGTGGGGGTCCGGGTGGCGGGGCCCCCGGCTCGGGGCGCGGTCCCGGATGTCACTGACCTCGTGTGGGGGTCCGGGTGGCGGGGCCCCCGGCCCGGGGCGCAGCCCCGGATGTCACCGATCCGCGCTCAGGGGTGGTCGAGCGGGGCCAGCTCGCCGAACGGCCGCCGCACGCGGACCTCGGTGTCCGACACGTCCAGGTCTTCCCAAGGCACGTACCGGCTGTGCCGGTGCAGCCACCGGATCAGCGCCACCAGCGGAGTCGGTCCGCGCTGGTCGTGCCGTTGGTAGCCGAACAACCGGACCCGGCTGCGTCCCACGATCACCCCGCGCACCACCAGCTCCGGCAGCCCGTCCCCACCCGGCGCCGCTTCGGCGCGGAGGTCGCGGATCGCGCCGAGGTCGCGGCCCGCCGCGTCGCGGACCGGGCGGCCGATCAGCTCACCGGCTCGCACGGCCCGCTCCCGGGATCCGGCCGATGATCCGGCGGCGCAGCCAGTCCTCCGACGGGCTGTCCGTCGCCTGGGCGACCGCCGTCGTCACCACGATCGTCGGCTCGATGCGGCGGACGGCGTTCAGCGGGATGCGTTGCGGTGCCTGGGCGCGGAAGCCGCGGCCGATGTGCCGCAGGAGCCTGCCGATCGGGCCGCCGAGGCGGTCGGCGAGCGCCTCCGGGCCGACGAGCAGTGCGTCGACGACGTACGTCCCGTTCTCCTCGCGGAGTTCGAGGTCGTCGACCTTGCCGACCACCGTGCCGTCTTCGCCGACGATCTGCCGGTCGAGCAGCGCGTCGCCGAGATCGATGGGGCCGAGGTCGGGGTTCATCGGCCCGCTCCGGTGAAGATCATCAGCGGGATCGCCACCAGCGCCGCGACGGCGATGACGACGAGCATGCCGAACCCGACGACGTTGCTGAAGCGGCCGTTGGCGTGCTCGCCGAGGTACTCGCGGTCGTTGGCCACGATGAGCACCGGCAGGTAGGTCAGCGGCAGTGCCACCGCCGAGAAGATCAGCGAGATCTCGGTCAGCCCGACCGGGTCGAGGCCGGTCTGCACCACCAGCACCGCGACCAGCAGGCCGGCGCCGACGGTCAGGTGGAAGCGGGCGGCGTTGCGCGGCGCGCGGCGCTTGCCCCAGTCCCAGCCGAAGTACTGCGCCAGCATGTAGCCCGACGACAGCCCGGTCTCCAGCGCCGCGCCGAAGGTCGCGGCGAAGATGCCGATCAGCACGATCACCAGGCCGGCGGTGCCCAGCGCGAGCGTCACCGGCAGCACGATCTGGCTGACCTGGCTGACGTCGACCCCGGCCGGGAACAGCACGGTCGCCGCGCACGCCATCACGGCGACGGCGAGCAGGCCGCCGAGGGGGAACCCCAGCAGCACGTTGGCGCGCTGCACGGACAGGTCCTTGACCGTCCAGCCCTCTTCGACGCCGCCGGAGGAGAAGAAGAACACCTCGTACGGCGTCATCGCCGACGCGAACAGGGCCACCGCGTGGTAGGCGTAGGTCGGCAGTGCCTGGTCGGGCGGCGGGGCGAGCCCGGCGACCTGCGCGCCGAGCGACGACCAGTCGGGGTGCAGGAAGAACACCGCGACGGCGAACACGCCGATCGCGAGCCCGCCGAGCCCGAACCCGGTCTCCATCCGCTCGAAGCCGACCCGCCACACCACCAGCCAGATGAGCACGCCGACCGGCAGCACCCAGACCAGCCGGTCGACCCCGGAGGCCAGCTCGATGACGATCGCGACGCCGCCGATCTCCGCGCACACCGTCAGCAGCGTGATCAGGAACGAGCCGGCGAGGTTGAGCAGCGCCATCCGCGGGCCGAGGCGTTCGCGGATCAGGTCGAACACCGGACGCCCGGACATCGCCACGATCCGCCCGGACATGTCGGCGTAGACGCAGATCCCGAGCACGCCGAGCACGGTCACCCAGACCATCGCCATCCCGTAGCGGGCGCCGACGACGCCGCTTTCGACGAGGTCGCCGATGTCGACGAACCCGCCCACCGCGGTGAGGATTCCGAGGGTGACGGCGAGGAACTTCTTGCTCACGAGGTCACGCCCCAGCGGGCCAGCTCGCCGATGAGGCCCTGCAGTTCGGCGTCGATCCGGTCGAGCCCTTCGTCGGTGCCGTCGCCGAGGCCGTCGTCGAGCCGGTGGGCCACCGCGACGGCGCGGTCGGTGATCGACGCCAGTGCCGCGCGGGCGCGGTCGTCGGTCAGCTTGCCGACGTCCTGGCCGGCGGCGCCGAGTTCGTCGGCCGCGTCGCGGACGGTGACCGACAGGCTGGGCACGGGGGGCACCTCGGCGCGGTCGGCGGTCACCACGAGCCGCAGGAGTTCGAGCTGACCGCGGATCTCCCGGCCGGCGTGCACGGTCTCGGCCTGCGCGTCGGCGCCACAGGCCGCCGTCAGTGCCGCGACCGCGAAGACGGCGGTCACCGCGCAGAGCCGGGTTCGCCGCAGCGCAATCACTGGGCGGGGGTACCCGATCGCGGAGCCGACAAACGTCCGCGCGCTCCACCGTGGACAGACGGGTGATTGAACCGGTGCCAGGGTGGGAGATCCGGGGCCATGCCGAGCGAAATGTCCTTTCGTGCCGGGGACGGACCGGACGAAAACGACCTTCCGGTCACCCGCCCGGCGTGGCCGGTCACAGCGCTCAGCGCGGTGGCGCAGGGCGGCCTGCTGTGGGTCCTGGTGGCCGGGGTGCTGGCGTGGCGGCCGGGGCCACGGCGGCGGGCGGCGGGCCGCGGGCTCCTCGCCGGTGCGGCCGGGATGGCGTTCGGGCACGGCGTGAAGGCCGTGGTCCGCCGGCCCCGCCCGCCGGCGCAGAGCCTGCCTGCCCGCCGCGCGTTGCTCGAACAGCCGAGGTCGTCGGCCTTCCCGTCCACGCACGCGACGACGGCGGCCGCGTTCACGGTCGCCGTCACGCTCACCGCGCCCGCGACGGGAGCCGCGATCGCGCCGCTGGCGGCCGCGGTCTGCTACAGCAGGCTCCGGACGCGGGCGCACTGGCCGACCGACGTGTACGGCGGCGTCGCGATCGGCGCCACCGTGGGCGGCCTCGCGCACCGCAGGCTCAGGCGCGGAAGTACGCCCGGAAGGTGGTGCCGTCGTCGTCGGCGTGCAGGCGGACGAGGTCGGCGAGGTGGTTGACGAGCAGCAGCCCGCGCCCGCGGGGCTGGTACGGGGTCGCCGGGTGGCGGCCGGCCAGCGGATCGGTGAGCCGGCCGCGGTCGTGGACTTCGCAGACGAACTCGCCGCCGCCGCCCCAGAACCGGACGGTGCCCGACCCGCTGCCGTGCTCGATGCTGTTGGACAGCAGTTCCGTGACGACCACCTCGACGTCGGCGACCTGGTCGGCGCCCAGCCCGCAGGCGGCCGCGCGGACGTGGGCCAGCGCCCGGGCCGCCGCGAGGTCGGTGGTGTCCGCCAGTTCGAACGCCCCGGCCGGCACCGGGAGCGGCCGGTTGTACCGGTCGATCAGCCCGCGCGGGTCGTAGGCGGAGCTGGGGCGGCGCCCGGTGCCGTCGACCAGGACCGGGTGCGTGACCTCGGCGTCGGCCAGGACGTCCGGGGCGAGCGCGCCGGCGTCGTACGGGCAGAGGATGGTCCCCTCGCGACCGGTGAAGGCGAGGTTGATGAGGGCCTCGTGCTGGGCGCACGCCGGGTACTCGTCGGCCGAGCGCGCCGCCCAGATCGGCTCGCCGATGATCCGCACCGGCCGGCCGGGGTGGCTGTCGGCGAAGGCGCGCAGCACGCCGGGGATGATCCGCCCGGGGTTGCGCCCGGCGTCGGTCATGTCCAGCATCCGGACCCGCGCGGCGTCGGCGCCGAGTTCCCGCCGCAGCAGCTCGAGGTTCTCCCCGGGGACGGCGACCGCGACCGGCTCGTCGGCGGCGAGGCCGCCCAGGACGAACGGCACGGTGCCGGCCAGGTATTCGGCGGCACCGCGGTAGAACAACGCGGGGTGGCCGAACGCGCCGGTGCCCGTCTCCGCGGTTGCGCTCAAGCTGCCTCTCCTTCCGCCGGGACGTCACCAGTATGCGCGAAGAGGTCACCGCATCGGGCGATCCCCGGTCACCGGGCGCTACAGTGCTGACGGTGCCGATGGCCTTGGCGGGGTTTCCGCTGGTTTCGGGGCCGGATGCGCTGGAGCCGGTGGCCGGGAATCACCGCGATGCCGTCGGGTTCCGCCGCCGCCCGTGGTCGATGACCGGCGTGCCCGGTTCGCGCAGGAACCGTTTCGCGGGTTCGGCGCCGGCTCCGTGCAGCAGCACGCTGCCGAGGACGCACGTCACCGTGATCGACAGGATGGTGTCCGCGGTCCCGCCCTCCGGCAGGCGGTTGAACGCCAGCAGGCCGAACACGATCGACGTCGTCCCGCGCGGGCCGAGCACGCCCACCAGGAGCCGCTCCCGTGCCGAAAACGCCGAGCCGGCCAGGGACAGGAACACCGGCAGCACGCGGGCCAGGGTGAGGGCCACCAGGCAGTACAGCACCACCTGCCAGGAGACGCCCAGCGCGACGATGAGCACGGCCGACACGCCGACCATGAACCACATCACCGTGGTCATCAGCGTGGTGACGTCCTCCAGCAGCCGCAGGTCCGGGCCGAGCACCAGGCCGCCCGTGCGCTGCCCGGCCGGCGCGCTGCGGAGGAAGTGCGCCTGCGCCTGCCGGTGGACGTAGCGGAACGCGATGCCGCAGACGAACGACGCGACGAAGCCGTTGCCGTCGATGCCGACGGTCACCGTGTAGGTCAGCAGCGGCGCGAGCAGGACCGCGATGCGGGAGGACTGCGCGGTCATCCAGTTCCGGCGCTGCGCCCGGTCCATCAGCCACGCCAGCAGGGCGCCGATCACCACGCCGGCGACGACGGCCTTCAGCGCGAACGGCACCACGGTCCCCAGCGCCGCCAGTGGCGTCCGGTGCTGGTCCTGATCACCCGCCAGCACGAGGGCGAAGAGGAACAGCGGGGAGACGATCCCGTCGTTGTACCCGCTCTCGACGTTGACGACGCTGCGCACGCGCGCCGGGACGGCCCGGTCGCGGACCAGCCGTTCGGCCGGGGCGAAGTCGATCGGCATGACGACCCCGGCTATCAGCAGCAGCACCGGCCAGGACAGGCCGGGGAACAGCGCCCAGCCGAGCACCATCGCCAGGCCGAGGCTCAGCGGCAGCGCGATGAGCAGGAGCCGGGCGACCGAACCCGGCGAGCTGCCCCAGAGCCGTCCGCCGCGCACCTCGGTGGCGTCGGTGAACAGCAGCACGGCGAGGATGATCTCCGCGACCTGCTGCACGGCCTGGGTGTTGAGCAGTGCGCTGATCGAGTCCTCGATGAAGAGGCCGGTGGCGACCCCGGCCAGCACCATGACCAGCGGCGCGCCGAGGTACCAGCGGTCCAGGCGGGTGGCCAGCAGCGAGCGGACCACCAGCGCGGCGGCGATCGCGAGGAACAGGGCGTTCATGGGACCTCGGTTTCGGACGGCGGCGGAAAGTCCACAGGGGACTGTCCGAAGAAGACTAAGGGCGCCGGGCGGGCAGCGGCAGGCGCAGTTGCAGCCGGTAGCCGCCGTCGGGCCGCGGCCCCGCCCGGACCGTGCCGCCGAGCAGGGCGGCGCGCTCCTGGAGGCCGACGAGCCCGTGTCGCGCACTGGGCAGCGGCAGGGTCGGCCGGGTGGGCGCGGTGTTGCCGACGGTCACCGTGAGGTCGGTGTCCTCCTGGGCGAACTCGATGGTCGCCGTGCTGCCCGGGGCGTGCTTGCGGACGTTGGTCAGCGCTTCCTGGACGGTGCGGTAGATGGTGCGCTGGACGGCCGTGTCGATCCCGCCCGGTGCGGTGCCTTCGAGGCGGCACTCGATGCCGCTGCCGTCGATCAACCGGTCCAGATCGGACAGGGTGGGCTGCGGGGCGAGCTCGGTGGCCGAGCTGCCGGAGGCGCGCAGCAGGTTGACCATGTGCCGCAGCTCGTCGAGCGTGTCCACCGACAGCCGCCGGACGTTCTCGGCCGCCGCCTTCAGGTCCGGGTCGCGGGTGGAGACGCCCATCGCGCCCGCTTGGACCGCGATCAGGCTGACCTGGTGGGAGACGACGTCGTGCATCTCGCGGGCGAGCTGGTTGCGTTCGGCGGCCAGGATCGCCTGGGCGTCGAGGACGCGTTCGTGCTCGCGGGCCTGGCGGATGTCTTCGAGCCGCAGCGCCAGTTCCTGCCGCGCGTGGACGAGCCTGCCGAAGAAGATCGGGGCCGCCGCGGTCATCGTCGCGTAGATGAGGGTGAGCGCGAGGTCGGTGCGCTGGTACTGGAATTCGAGGCCGGGGATGAAGTAGCCGACCGCGGCCAGCACCCCGCAGGCGGTGAGGAGGACCCGGTTCGCGTACCGCACGGCGACCACGTAGAGCGCGACGAGCGTCGCGATCACCGACCCCACCAGGACGAGCGCGGGCAGGGTCAGCACGAAGGCGGGAACGGGCCACCGCCGCCGGACGAGCAGCGCGCCGACGGCCAGCACCGCCGCGCCGATCTCCCAGGGCTCGGCGGGCTGGTTGAACACGGCGTCGAGGGCGGCGAGGCCGATCAGCCCGGCGTCCGCGAGGACGGTCCGCACCCGGTTCACGACGGCCGGTTTTCCAGCAACCCGGCGCGTTGCGCGACGAGGGCGGCTTGCACGCGGCTGCCGACGCCGAGCTTGGTCAGGATCGCGGAGACGTGGTCCTTGACGGTGCCGACGCTGACGTGGATCTGCTTGGCGATGTCGGTGTTGGACAGCCCGTCCGCGATGAGGACGAGCACCGCGCGTTCGCGCTCGGAGAGCTCGCCGACCTGGGTGGCCGCCGCCGACCCGGCCCCGGAATCGAGGTAGCCGTCCACGACCGTGCGGGTGACCTTCGGCGACAGGACGACGCCCCCGGCGGCCAGCGTGCGGACGAGCTGGGCGAGCTGCTCCGGTGCGGTGTCCTTGAGGATGAACCCGGCCGCGCCGGAGCGCA
Source organism: Amycolatopsis sp. NPDC005003 (assembly GCF_053600695.1). Taxonomy (NCBI): domain Bacteria; kingdom Bacillati; phylum Actinomycetota; class Actinomycetes; order Pseudonocardiales; family Pseudonocardiaceae; genus Amycolatopsis; species Amycolatopsis sp. NPDC005003. Next base: position 7,059 of record NZ_JBSGAI010000019.1, read on the forward strand.
GCGCGGTGGCGATGTACTCGTCGGAGTCGAACGTGGTCAGCATCGCCACCACCGGCGGGCTCGCCAGCCCGCGCAGCTGCCGCAGCACGGTCAGGCCGTCGACGTCGGGCATCCGGATGTCGAGCAGCACGACGTCGGGGCGCTGCAGGCCCACCTCCTTGACCGCCTGCGCGCCGGTGACGGTCGCCACGACCTCGATGTCGCCCGCCGCCTGCAGGATGAGCCGGAAGCCCGACCGCACCAGCTCCTCGTCGTCGACGACGACCACTCGAACCATGCGCCCAGTCTCGCCGGGCGCGGCCCGGGCCCGCCACCCGGAGCCCGGCGACCGCGGCCCGCCGACCGGCTGGACCGCTCCAGCCGGTCGGCTGGCGGTTCGGGCCGGTTCACCGGTACCGGCGCACTCCGGCCGGCCGCCACGATGGGGTGAGCCGACGGAAGGAGTCTGCTGTGGACAGGCAGCACCGGACGCCCGGCCGGCCCGCTCGATGAACCCGTCGGTGCCCGCCGAGGTGGCCCGCCACGCCAAGGAAGCGGGCCCGCTCGAATCGCCGTGGACCTGGCTCGCCTGCGCGGCGGTGGCCGTCGCGTGCCTGGCGGTCACCCTCCTGGTGCGCCGCCGCCCCGGCGCGCGGCGGTTCGGGATCGCCGTGACCACGGTGTGCGTCCTGCTCACCACGACCGCCGCGGTCAACGCCCACGTCGGCTACGTGCGCTCGGGACCGGACCTGGTGCTGCTGCTGCAGCGCGGCGGCGGCCCGTTCCACGGGATCGGCCGGGCGTTCGAGAGCGAAGGGTCGATGCCCGGGACCCAGCGGATCCGGCTGGCCGACCCGGCGGACCCGGACGCCCCGCTCGTGGAGCGGATGGTCATCGCCGACCCGGCCAACGCCGTGCTGTCCGGCCGGAACTTCCTGCTCCTCCCGCCGGGGTACACCGACGCCGGCAACGCGAACCGGCGCTACCCGGTCGTCTACCTGGTACACGGCAGTCCCGGCGGCCCGGAGGACTGGCTGGCGGCGGGCGATGCCCCGGGGACGCTGCGGCTGTTCTACCGGAACCGGGCGCTCCCGCCGATGATCGTGGTGAGCGTCGACCTCAGCGCGGGCAAACCGGGTCGCAACTGGGAAGGTCTCGACGTCCCGGGCGGGCCGCGGCTGGAGACGTACCTGGCGCGCAGCGTGGTGACCGCGATCGACCGCCGGTACCGGACGCTGGCCGATCGGGAGCACCGCGCGCTCGGCGGCATGTCCGGGGGCGCGTTCGCGGCGTTGAACATCGGCCTGCGGCACAGCGGCGAGTTCGGTTCGCTGTTGCTGAGCATGCCCTACGACACGCCGGAGAACGGCAAGGCGCTCGGCGCGTCGGCGGGCGCCAACACCCCGCGGGAGTACCTGGGCACGATGCCGTTCCCGCGGCCGGTGACGGCCTTCCTCGCGGCGGGAACGGGAGCGCCCGGTGACGTCGCCGACGCCCGCCGGATCGGGGCGGCGTTGCGGTCGCGGGGGCAGCAGGCGGTGGTGCACACCGAGGACGGCTTCGGGCACACCTGGCGCACCGCCCGGGCGACCCTTCCGCACCTGCTCGCCTTCGCGGCCGGGGTGTTCGAGCGGCCGCCCGGGTAGGTCCGGCGCCGGATGCCCGGTTCATCCGGTCCCGGATAGCAGCCGGTTGTTGAGAGGACCCTGAGAGGGGCTCGTGAACTCCCCGGAGCCGGCCCGCGTGGCCCTGGTCAGACGATCAACTCCCCGGGAGGTCACGGATGACTGACATCATCGAGGCGCGGCGCGCGGCCGTCGTCCGCAGCGAGGGTGAGTACCGGCTGGTCACCAACCAGGCCGTGCCGGCGGGCACCCTGCTGTTCACCCTCGAAGGCGAGCTCACGGCGACGCCGACGCGCTTCACCGTCCAGCTCGACGAGCGGCGCCACGTCGACATGCCCGCCGGCTGCCCGCTGGAGGAGGTGCTGGACCGCTACTACTGGCGGTTCATGAACCACGCCTGCGAGCCGGCCGCGGTGATCCGCGACCGCTCGGTGCTCAGCCTGCGCCCGATCCCCGCCTGGTCGGAGATCACCTTCCACTACGCCACCACCGAGTACGACATGGCCGAACCCTTCGACTGCCGCTGCGGCAGCGAGCGTTGCGAACGCGTCGTCCAGGGCTTCCGCTACTTGACGCCGCAGCGGCGCGAGGACCTGCGCGCCCTCCTGTCGCCGTACCTGCTGGCCGTGCTCGACGGCCGCCTCGCCGAACCCGTCGGGGCGTGAGGGGTGAGCGAAGCGCTCCAGCGGGGCAGGGCCGCCGAGGCCCCGCTCCTGCACCACTTCTTCGAGCAGTCGGCCCGCCGGTGGCCGGACGCGATCGCCGTCGACCTCCCGCCGTCGGCCGGGCGGCCGCGGCGGACCGTCACCTACCGTGACATGCAGCGCCGGTCCTCGGCCGTCGCCCGTGCGGTGCAGCACGCGGTCCGGCGGCCGGGGATCGTCGCCATCCTGCTGTCCCGCGCCACCGAAGACCTCTACCTGGCCCAGCTCGGCGTGCTGCGCGCCGGCTCGGCGTACGTCTGCGTCGACCCGTCGTTCCCCGACGAGCAGCTGGGCCACATCCTCGGCGACGCCGCGCCCGCCCTGCTCGTCACCGATCGGGCGGGGCACGAACGGGCCCTGCGCGCCGGCTACACCGGGGCGGTGCAACGCGTCGACGGCCCTGCCGAGCCCGCGGCGCAACCGGTCATCGCTCCGGCGGCGCCGCCGGGACTCGCCTACGTCATCTACACCTCCGGGACCACCGGCAAGCCCAAGGGCGTGCTCATCGGGCACCAGGGCGTGGTCAACCTGATCCGGTCGGACGTCGCCGAGTTCGGCCTCGGGCCGGGGGACCGCGTGGCCCAGGGTTCGTCGCCCGCGTACGACTCCTCGGTCGAGGAGGCGTGGATGGCGTGGGCGTGCGGCGCCGCCGTCGTGGTGATGGACGACGAGACCGCGCGCCTGGGCCCCGACCTCGTGCCGTGGCTGCGGCGCGAGCGGATCACCGTGCTGTGCCCGCCGCCCACCCTGCTGCGCGCGACGGCGTGCGAAGACCCGCGGCGGGAACTGCCCGACCTGCGCCTGCTCTACGTCGGCGGCGAAGCGCTGCCCGACGACGTCGCCGAGCGCTGGGCCCCGGGCCGCCGGATGGTCAACGGCTACGGGCCGACCGAGTGCACGGTGACCTGCCTGCGCGCCGACGTCGTGCCGGGCCGGCCGGTCGCCGTCGGCAAGCCGGTGCCGGGCATGCGGGCCTGGGTCCTCGACGAGCGGCTCGAGCCGGTCCGGCCGGGGGAGCGGGGCGAGCTGTGCATGAGCGGCGCCGGCCTGGCGCTGGGCTACCACGGCAAGCCGGAACTCACCGCCGAGAAGTTCCCGCAGCACCCCCGGCTGGGGCGGCTCTACCGCACGGGCGACCTCGTGCACGCCGAAGCGGACGGCACGCTGTTCTACCACGGCCGCATCGACTCCCAGGTCAAGCTGCGCGGCTACCGGATCGAGCTGGAGGCCATCGAGGCGTCGCTGGCCCGGTTCCCCGGCGTGCGGGAGGCGGCCTGCCGGGTCCAGGGCGAGGGGGCCGGCCAGGTGATCGCCGCGCACCTGGTGCCCGACGGCCCGATGCCGGACGCCGGGGCGCTCAAGGACCACCTGCGCAAGGCCCTGCCGGTGTACATGATCCCGGCGGTGTTCGCGGCGGCGGAAACCTTGCCGCGCAGTGCCGGGGGCAAGCTCCGCCGCAACGACCTCCCGGTGGTGGCCACCGGACGGCGGCACGCGGCCGAACCCACCGCCGCCGAACCCGCCGCGGACCGGCCCGCGGGCAGCGAAACCGAGGAGTTCATCGCGGCCGCCCTCCGCGAAGTGCTGGAAACCCCGGACATCGGCCTCGAGGACGACTTCTTCGACGACCTCGGCGGCAGCTCGCTGCAGGCGGCGATGCTCATCTCGAAACTGCGCGTCAACCCGCTGACCGAAGCCATCGCCGTCCGGGACGTCTACCGGGCCCGCACGGTGTCCGGACTGGCGCAGCTGGCCGCCCCGGTGACCCACGACGAGATCGACGCGGTCGCGGCCCCGGCCCGCAACGCGGTCGCCATCACCCTGGCCCAAGCGGCGTGGCTGACCGCCGAACTGGCGATCGCCGCGCCGATCGGCTGGTTCGCCGCGTTCGTCGCGCTGCCGTGGCTGGCCGAGCGGATCGGCCTGGTCCCGCTGCTCGTCCTGCTGCCGTTCGCGCTGGTGGCGATCGGGTTCGGCTGGACGCCGATCGCGGTGTTCCTCGCCGTGCGCGCGAAGAAGCTGCTCATCGGCAAGTTCGAACCCGTGCGGGTGCCGGTGTGGAGCGGGTTCCACCTGCGCCTGTGGATCGTGCGGCACCTGCTGCGGTTCGTGCCGTGGGGCACCATCGCCGGCACCGAGTTCCAGAACATGGCGTTGCGGCGGCTCGGCGCGCGGATCGGCAAGCGCGTGCACATCCACCGCGGGGTCGACGTCGTCCAGGGTGGCTGGGACCTGCTCGACATCGGCGACGACGCCACCATCGGCCAGGACGCCCAGCTCGGCCTGGTGCAGCTGACCGAGGGGCACCTGGTGATCGGCCGGATCACGGTGGCCGGTGGGGCCACCGTGGACGTCCGCGCGGGGATGTCTCCCAACACCCGCCTCGGCCGCGGCTCCTGGCTGGCCGCGTTGTCGTCGCTGCCGTCCGGGACCGCCGTGCCCGACGGACGGCGCTGGGACGGCGTCCCGGCCCACGACGCCGGTCCCGCCCCGCAGGCGCCGGTTCCCGTCGTCACGGGCAGCATGCTGTCGCCGTTCATGCACGGGCTCGCGACCATCGCCGCCCGGGCGCTGTTCACCTGGGTGTTCGCGCTGCCGCTGTCGATCGTCCTGATCGCCTTGGTACTGGCCTTCGACGTCACCTACCCGGCGCTGCTGGAGGCGGTCACGCAGCCGTGGGCGCACGTGGGGTTCATGCTCGTCTTCGCGCTGGCGAGCTGCCTGTCGCTGCTGATCGGGGTCTGGGTCGAGGCGCTCTGCGCCCGCGCTCTCGGGCGCGTCGAGGAAGGCGTGATCAGCCGCTGGAGCCCGGCCTACATCCGGGTCGGCCTCAAGACCGGCCTGGTCACCACGGCCGGCAACTGGCTCTCCGGCGGGCTGTTCTGGCCGGTGTGGCTGCGCTGGGCCGGGATGAAGGTCGGGCGCGGCTGCGAGATCAGCACGATCATCGACGTCGTCCCGGAGCTGGTCGAGATCGGGCCGGACACCTTCTTCGCCGACGGCATCTACCTCGGCGGTCCCCGGATCCAGCAGGGCACGGTCACGCTCGCGCGGACCAGCCTCGGCCACGACACGTTCCTCGGCAACCACGCCGTCATCCCGGCCGGGCAACGGCTGCCACCGGACATCCTGATCGGCGTCTGCACGGTGGCCGACGACCGCATCATGCGGCCGGGCACGTCGTGGTTCGGCCATCCGCCGATGTTGTTGCCACGCCGCGAAATCGTCGAGACCGACCGGAGCCTCACCCACGAGCCGTCGTTCGCGCGGGTCGTCACGCGGGTGTTCTGGGAGTGGCTGCGGTTCGCCATCCCGGTCGTGCCGCTGGCGGTGATGACCGCGTGGTTCGTCATGATCGCCTACGCCGCAAAGGCGTTGCCGCTCGCCGCGTTCATTTTCCCGGGCGCCGCCTTGGTGACCGTGGTGACCGGGCTCCTGCCGTGCCTGGTCGTCCTCGCGCTGAAGTGGGGGCTGCTCGGGCGGGTCAAGCCGGGCGTGCACCCGCTGTGGTCCTGCTGGTGCAGCCGGTGGGATTTCCTCTACGTCGCTTGGGGGGTCATCGCGGGCGGCGTGCTGTCGGCGCTGGAGGGCACCCTGATGCTGCCGCTCTACCTGCGCCGCATCGGCATGGACATCGGCAAGCGCGTCGTGCTCGGCGAAGGGTTCGCCCAGGTCGTGGACCCCGACATGCTGCACTTCGGCGACGGCGCGACGGTGAGCGCGATGTTCCAGGCTCACACGTTCGAGGACCGCGTGCTCAAGATCGACCACGTCCACGTCGGGGCGCACTCGACGCTCGCGCACGGCACGGTTCCGTTGTACGGGGCCGAAATCGGTGAACACGCGCACGTCGCCCCGCACAGCGTGATCATGAAGCAGGAGCACCTGCTGCCGCGGTTGCGCTACGCGGGCGTGCCGACGAAGGAGCAGAAAGCTCCCTCGCCGCGCACGAACCCGGAGCCGCGGACCGAGCCGCTGCGGAAGGGCAGGCACCGGCCCGCCCCCGAGCCGCCGACCCAGGCGTTCTGGCAGGTCGACCGGACCTTCACCGTGCCCGGCGAGCAGCCGGGCCGGCGAAGTGCCCAGCCTATGGTTCCGTCAGGTCGAACCGCTGGAGGGTGACCGCGCCGCCGAGCGCCTGGGTGGCGTGGTTGAAGACGGCGAAGCGGTAACCCATGAAGAACTGCCAGGCGTTGTTCAGCGTGAACGCCGAGCCCAGCGGGGTGAAGGTCACCCCGTCGGTGCTGTAGGAGAACCGGGCCTGGCGGCCGGTGCCGGGGCGGATGTCGGCGGTGGTGCGCAGCCAGATCTTGGTGCCCGCGAGGGCGGCGCTCGCCACCTCCGTCCCGGTGCCGGTGGTGTTCCAGTTGCCGTCCATGGTGAGGCCGTTGACCATGACCACCCGGTTGTGGCCGCCGTCGCGCTTGACGCCGATGTAGGCCGAGGAGTCCCGCAGCATCGCCAGCCCGGTGCGGTCGCCGTCGCGCATCGACGTCAGGTCGAGTGTGGCGGTGGCCGTGGACGACGGGCCCTGGATCCGGTGGGTCAGGGTGTTGCGGGCGGAGTACAGGTCGTTGGTGACCGTCGCCGTGGACAGCTTGAGCCCGTTGCCGACGGAGAACTTCGTGGTGTCGGGGTTGTGGTTCCACTCCCACTGCGGGCTCAGCGCCGGGCCGGGGAACGTGTCGGTGCCGGTCATCGGCTCGACCTGACGCGGTGGCGGCGGCAGGTTCGGCGCCGGGTAGGTCGTGCCCCAGCGGCCGTTGACCGTCTGGAGTTTCGGCCAGCCGTCGGCCGTCCAGGTGACCGGGGCGAGCGCGGGGACGCGGCCGCCCGGGTAGGCGTCGACGAAGGCCAGGTAGTACCAGTCGCCGTTCTGCGTCTGCACCAGGCCGCCCTGGTGCGGGACACCGCCGCCGGAGATCGGGCCCGGCAGGTCCAGCAGCACCTGCTGGATGGTGTACGGCCCCCAGGGGCTGCTCGCCTTGAGGATGTACTGGCCGTTGGCGGGACGGGTCACGAAGATGTAGTAACTGCCGTTCCGCTTGTAGAACCGGGAGCCTTCGAGCGTGCCGATGTTCGACGGGGTCTGGAAGACCTGCTGCGAACGGACTTCCGTCTTCCCGTCCTTGGAGAGCTGGGCGACGCTGAGGGTGGTGTTGCCGTAGGCGACGTACATCGTGTCGTCGTCGTCCACGAGCATGCCCGCGTCGTAGTAGCACTTGTCGATCGTCGTGTGCTTCGACCACTGACCGTCGACCGCGGTGGCGGTGTAGATGTAGGTCTTGGCGAAGTCGATGCACCCGCCCCAGTAGTACGTGTCGTTGCTGGCGCGGTGGTTGAAGAACGACGCCCAGATGCCGCGCACGTAACCACGGCCGCCGTTCAGGTCGTACTTGGCGCCGAAGTCCAGCTTGGGCACGGAGTGGCCGGCGAACTCCCAGTGCACCAGGTCGTAGGAGCGCAGGATCGGCGCGCCGGGGGAGTAGTGCATCGTCGAGGCGGAGTAGTAGTAGGCGTTGCCGACCCGGATGATGTCGACGTCGGCGAAGTCCTGCCACAGCACCGGGTTCGTGAAGGTGGTGGGCTGGTTCGGGGTCGTCGTGGTGGTCGGGGTCGTCGTCGTGGTGGTGAGGGTGGTCGGGGTCGTCGGCGTGGTCGGGGTGGTGGGTTCGACGCCGCCGGTGCAGAGGGTGCCGTTGAGCCGGAACTCCGCGGGCACCGGGTTGGCCGAGGTGAACGTCCCGTTGAACCCGAACTCCGCCTTGCCGCCGGTGGGGATGGCCGCGTTGTAGGAGACGTTCTTCGCGCTGACCGCGGTGCCGGCCTGGGTGATGGTCGCGTTCCAGTGCTGGCCCACCTGCTGGCCGGCGGCGAACGACCATTCCAGCGTCCACCCGCCGCTGATCGCGTCACCGAGGTTGGTGACCGACACGGACGCGCCGAAGCCGCCCTGCCATTCGGAGGTCTTCGCGTAGGTGACCGAGCACCCGGCCGCGGCGTGCGCGGCCGGGGTCGCCACCAGGACGGCGCCGGCGAGGCCGGTCGCGGCGAGCAGGGCCGAGGCGGCCGCCCGGGATCGTCGGCGTGACACAAGTGTCCTTTCTGGTCGGTGGGGGAGCTCAGGCCGTGAACTGCCACCAGTTCACGTTGAACAGGTAGCCGCTGCCGCCGGTGAACCGCAGGACCAGGTCCTGCGTGCCGGTCACTCCGCTGACCGGGCAGGACACCGACGTCCACGTCTGCCAGCCGCCGGTGCCGGGCACGGTGCAGCGGCCCACGACCGTGCCGGTGGCGCTGCCGAGGCGTACCTCGATCGTGCCGCCGGAGCTCGCCGAGGCGACGCGGGCGGTGAACGTCTTCGCCCCCGCCCCGAAAGCGACGTTGCGGACCTTGACGTTGTCGCCGTTCTCGATCCAGCCGATGTTCATGCCGCCTTCGGAGGCCGGCTCGGTCTCGATCCCCGAGCCCCAGTTGATCGTCTCCGCTTCCTGCCGGGTGTAGGGGTCGAGCGTGTCGGCCGGCGGCGGTCCGCCGGTCGTCATGGTGATCGTCGGGATGCTGCCGTCGGCGTTGTAGGCGAACTTCTCCACCGCCACCGAACGGGTGTAGCCGCCCCCGCCCGGCAAAGCGCCGTTGTGGTAGAAGAAGTACGAGCCGCCCTTGTAGTCGATGATCCCCGGGTGGTTGGTGAAGCTGCTGCCCTGCGTGGGCATGACGGTGCCGCGGTAGGTCCACGGCCCGGTCGGGCCGGGCGAGGTCGAGTAGGCGATGAACTCCGAGCAGCACTTGGCCGCGAAAACGTTGTAGTACGTGCCGTTGCGCTTGTAGACCCAGGGGCCTTCTTCGTACAGCGTCGGGCGGTTGCCGCCGTTCGGGCGGGTGCCGAACCCGGCCGTGGTGAGCGGGATCTGGTTGATCCCGCCCGAGTACGACGTCATGTCGGTGTTGAGCCGCACGTACGACAGGTTCGGGTTGCCCCAGTACAGGTACGCCTGGCCGTTGTCGTCGATGAAGACGGTCGGGTCGATCTCGCCGTTTTCCACCAGGGGACGGCCGATGGCGTCGCGGAACGGCCCGGTCGGGCTGTCCGCGACGCCGACCCCGATCGCCATCCGGCCGGTCGACCGGTTGACCACCGGGACGTACCAGTAGAACTTGCCGTTGCGCTCGACGGCCTGGCCGGCCCAGGCGTCCTGCTTGGCCCAGCTGAACGTCGCGAGGCTCATCGGCGAGCCGTGGTCGGTCCAGTTGACCATGTCCGCCGACGACCAGACCCGCCAGTCCTTCATGGTGAAGTAGGTCGAGCCGTCCTCGTCGTGTCCGGTGTAGAGGTAGACGCGTCCATTGTGGACGAGTGGGGCCGGGTCGGCGGTGTAGATGTGCTGCACGATCGGGTTGTCGGCGTGCGCGGTGCCGGGCAGGATCGCCGTTGCGCACAGGGCCGCGGTCATCCAGGCGAGCAGGCGCCTTCGGTGGGGCACGGTGGTCTCCGTTCGTCGGAAGGGGATCAGCTCGCCGCGCAGGTCGACGTGATGCCTTCGGCGTTGCCGGTGCCCTGGAAGCCGAACTCGGTCGTCTGCCCGGCCGCGACATTGCCGTTGTAGGAGACGTTGGACCAGGTGACGCTGCCGGTGGTGCCGCTGTTGGTGGCGCTCCAGCCGTTGGTCACGGCCGCCCCGCCGGGCAGGTTCGTCGTCACCTTCCAGCCGCTCAGGCCGCTGGACCCGGCGGTGACCTTCAGGTTGGCCACGAAGCCGCCGTTCCACTGGTTCAGCGTGACCGAGGCGGTGCAGCCGCCGGGGTTGGGCGTGGTCGGGGTCGTCGGCGTGGTCGGCGTGGTGGGAGTGGTCGGCGTCGTCGGCGTGGTCGGGGTCGTCGGGGTGGTCGGCGTGGTCGGGGTGGCGGCGTTCAGGGCGTCGAGGACGCTGTTGTAGGCGGCCTTCTTGTTGCCGTTGCCGTCGAACAGCAGCGGGTTCTCCCCGGTGCGCCAGGAGTCGGTGTCGCGGATGCCCCACGTGGTGATGCCGGCGCAGCGGGAGACGGCCATGCAGGCGCGGGTCACCGCGGCATACGCGTTGGCCTGGTTGGAGCCGGAGATGTCGAGCTCGGTGATCTGGACTTCGACGCCGAGGTCGGCGAACCGCTGCAGGTTGGCCTGGTAGTCACCGGGCGGGTTGCCGGAGAGGTGGGACTGGAAGCCGACGCAGTCGATCGGGACGCCGCGGGACTTGAAGTCGCGGACCATGTTGTAGATGCCGGTGCTCTTGGCGTTGACGCCGTCGGTGTTGTAGTCGTTGTAGCAGAGCTTCGCACCCGGGTCGGCGGCCCGCGCCGCGCGGAACGCGGCCTCGATCCAGTCGTTGCCGGTGCGCTGCAGGTTGGAGTCGCGGCGCCCGCCGCTGCCGCCGTCGGCGAACGCCTCGTTGACGACGTCCCAGGCGTAGATCTTGCCCTTGTAGTAGGTGGCGACCTGGGTGACGTGGTTCATCATCGCCTGGCGCAGGTCGGAGCCTTCCATGCGCTGCGCCCAGCCCGGTTCCTGCTGGTACCACAGCAGCGCGTGCCCGCGCACCCGCTTGCCGTTGCTCACGGCGTGGTTGAGGATCCGGTCACCGCCGCTGTAGTTGAACTGGCCGCGGTTGGGCTCGGTGGCGTCCCACTTCATCTCGTTTTCGGCGGTGACCATGTTGAACTCCCGGTTGAGGATGTTCACGTAGGTCGAGTCGCCGAGTTTCCCGGCCGCCACGGCGGCGCCGAAGTACCGGCCGCTCTGGGCCGCCGCCGCGCCGAGCGTCGAGGCCGCGCCGTCGGCGGAGTTGGCGAGCACCAGCGAAACCCCGAGCGACGTCGCCAGGAAAGCCGAAGCCAGCGCGGCGCGGGAGAATGACCGCGATGTCATCTTCATCTTCACACCTTCATTCGTATGCTGCGATTTCGCTGTCACGGGCTGGTGCACGTGGCCGCGCCGAGGCTCGCCGCGCCGGGCCCGGACACGAGGAAGCCGAAGGTCGTCGAGGCGCCGGCACCGAGCGCGCCGTTGTAGGCGACGTTCTGCACGGTCACCGAACCGGTGCCGGTCGCCGTGCCGCCCCAGATCTGGGTGATGTTCTGCCCGGCGGGCAGGGTGAACTTCGCGGTCCACCCGGTGAAGGCCGCGGTGCCGCTGTTGGTGACGGTGACCTCGCCCTGGAAGCCGCCGTTCCAGCTGCCCACCACCCGCGGGGCCGCGGTGCACGGGCCGCCCGTCGGGGGCTGGGGATCGTCGCCGCCGATGCTGCCCGGCACCGCCTTGAGCGCGTTGTACCAGGTGGTGGCCATCTTGCTGTAGCCGGCGGCGTTGGGGTGGATGCCGTCGGGCAGGTCCGCGACGGCGACCGAGGGGTACATGTCGACCAGGTGCACGCGCTTGCCGGCGGCGGCCTTGGCCCGCATGTCCGGGGCGATCGCCGCGTTGAAGGTGCGGACGGTCTGGTCGGCGAAGCTGATCGGGATGATGGTGGCGACGAAGACGTCGGTGCCCGGGACGAGGTTCGTGATCCGGTCGACCAGGGCCGACAGCCGCCGCGGCGCGCCGCCCGGGTCGCTGCCGTACATGTCGTTGGTGCCGATGTGGAGCAGGATCGTGCGGGGCCGGTAGGTGTTCAGCCAGCCGGTGACGTTCTGGTCGATCTGGGCGATGGTCCAGCCGGGGTGGCCTTCGTGGTTGCGGTCGGGCATGCTCGCCGGTCCGTCGGACAGCGAGCCGACGAAGTCGATCGAGCGCCCGTCGGCCCGCAGTTTCGCGCCGAGGTCGAGGCGGTAGCCGCCGATCGAACCGCCCTGGGTGATCGAGTCCCCGAGCGGCATGACCGGTACCGCGGCGGCGGCCTCCGCGGCCGCGGGCGCGACACCCAGTGCGACGCAGGCCGCCAGCACACCGGCGATGATCTTCGCGAGTTTCATCGGGGAATCCTTCGTCTGCCGCGGGGCGGTTCCTGCATTTCGCGCCGTATTCCGCTCGATTGGCCAGCGTATCCGCGCCCGGTATTCATGACCAAGATCCGGTGAAATTTACAGTTCTTCCGCGGTTTCGAAACTTTCGGCGCGGGGCCGGGCGCCCGCGCGGCGCCCGGCCACCGGCGCGAACTAGTTGACGCTCGCGGAGAACGAGTTGACCGCGAGGCCGACCCCGCCGCTCCACGGCTCGAACCCGGCCTGGATGCTGGTGAGGTACCAGGACCGGTCGACGCGGGTGCGGTTGTCGACGTCGTTGACGAAGTCCAGCACGTTGAACGACCAGCCCGAAAGGGTGGACTGGGCCACGTAGGACACCACGTCGTTGCCGCCGTTGTTGCCCTGCCACACTTCCCAGCCGCGCCCGCCGATGCTGGTGGTGCCGACCCGGCCGCCGACCGGCTGCACCCCGCCGGTGCGGTTGAACCAGATCATGATCTCCATCTGGTTGACCCCGTTGGTCTTCGGTGTCGGGTCCAGCCAGATGTCGTAGGAGGCGTCGAAAACGCCGCCGGCGTAGGTGTAGGAGATCGACGACGGCGCGCTGCCGATCCGGCTGAGCTGCCGGGGCAGGGGCGAGCCGGGGGAGCAGTTCGAATAGTGGCACCCGACGTAGACCGCCGGGTACGACAACGGCGCCCCGCCGCTGGTGGAGCCCTGCTGGGTCTGGATGCGGAACCCGCTGCCGGTGACGTTGATGCACTGCTGGGCGCTGCTGCCCCACCGGTTGTTCATCACGACGTACCGGCCGCCGATGGTGGTCGTGCCGTACTGGTCGCAGATCAGCGTGTCCGCGTGCGCGGCCGGGGCGACGGCGACCGGCGCCGCGAGCCCGGCCGCGGCGAGCAGCACCGCGGACAAGGCGTTCCTCAGTTTCATGGGTCTCCTCCACGTCGTTGTGGCATTTTCTGGGAGCGCTCTCAACCTGAAGTGATATCGATGTAACCACAGCGACGGGCCGGTGCAAAGAGGTTCCCGGTGATCAATTTTCGGAGTACGGGTTTCCGGTCGCGCCACGTTGGGAGCGCTCCCGGTCACGCGGCCGCGCGCAGCGTCCACCTCTGGTTCGCCTGCCCGTTGCAGGTCCACAGGATCAGCTTGGTCCCGGCGGTGGTGCCCTGCCCGGTCGCGTCGAGGCACTTGCCGGACTGCACGCCGGTGACCGAGCCGTCGGCGTTGACGTTCCACTGCTGGTTGGCCTGGCCGGAACAGGTCCAGATGATCACCGCGGTGCCGTCGGCCGTACCCTGCCCGGACGCGTCCAGGCACTTGTTCCCCGCGGTCGTCAGCTGCTTGCCGGAGGGCGTCCACGGCGCTCCGGCGCAGTCGGCCAGCTGCACCGCGGTGCCGTCGGCGGAGGACGTGACGTCGGCGCAGCGGCCCGACTGCGTGCCCACGAGCTGCCTCGCCGAGGACTGGCCGGGGGTGCCGATGCTGCCCGGGACCGACTGCAGCGCCGAGTACCAGACCGCGGCCATCTTGCCGTAGCCGGTGGCCGTGGGGTGGACGCCGTCGGTCAGGTCGGCGGTCGTCAGCGCGTCGTGCATGTTCACCAGGTGCACGTGCTTGCCGGCGTTCTGCTTGCTCTGCACCATGCCGGGGATCGTGGCGTTGAAGGTGCGCCCGGCGGCCTCCTGGCCGCTGTTGGCCATCGGGATGATCGTCGCGACGAAGACCTCCGCGTCCGGCATCGCCCCCGTGATGTGGTCGACCAGAGCGGACAGCCGGGCCGGCGCGCCCGAGACGTTGTAGTTCTGCAGGATGTCGTTGGTGCCGATGTGCAGCAGGACCGTGTGCGGGCTGCTGGTGCGCAGCCAGCCGGTGATGTTCGCGTCGATCTGGTCGATGCGCCAGCCCGGGTGGCCTTCGTGGTCGTGGTCGCCGAGGGACGCCGGCCCGTTGAACTGCGAGCCGACGAAGTCCACCTGGTAGCCACCGGCCGTGACCCGCTGCCAGAGCCCGATCCGGTACCCGCCGGGCACCTGCGTGCCTTCGGTGATGGAATCACCAAGGGGCATCACCCGGATTCCGCCGTTCGATTCGGCGGCGGCGGTTCCCGGCAGCAGGGTGCCGGCGAGGACCGCAGCGGCGGCGGCGAGCCACCCGAGCCGTGCGCGCATCTCGTCTCCTCGAGGATCGGCCGTCACACGGCGGTGATGGCCCACTGGTTGTTGGTGCTGCTGTTGGGTGTCCAGAGGCCCACGGTCGAGCCGGCGGCGGTGCTGCCCATGCCGTCGAGCGCGGTGCCGGTGGCCCGGTTGACGATCTGGTACCGGCCGTTGCCCAGGCCGGTCAGCTTCCACTGCTGGCTGGTGGCGCCGGTCCACGCCGTCTGCGCGCAGGTGGCGCCGTTGGCCGTGTTGCCCCGGCTGTCGGCGACCATCCCGTTGGTGCGGTTGACGATCCGGACGTACCCGCCGCCCGCGTCGGTCAGCTGCCACTGCAGGTTCGTGCTGCCGTCCCAGTTCCACTGCTTGAGCGGGGAGCCGGCCGCGACGCTGCCCCCGCTGTCCAGCACCAGACCGGTCGTGACGTTGGCGATCCGGGCCCAGCCGGTCGGCAGGGGACCGGAGCCGGGAGTGGGGATCTGGCCGGAGAACGTCAGCTTCACCACGTACGCCGGCGCGTCGAAGGGCGGGTTGGCCGAGGGGAGCTGGACCCGCAGCGCGGAGGCGTCCTGCACCGGAGCGGGCAGGGTGGTGGCGGTGCCGGCGTCCGGGCCGAGCAGCTGGGCCGACACCAGGTTGCCCAGGTTGATCCGGCTCGAACTCAGCGTCGTGATGGGGAAGGTGCTCCCGGGCCAGCCCAGCACGGTCGCGTACAGCACCGTGTTGTCCTTGCTGCGGGTGAACCGGACGTCGGTCCTCGTCCCTTCCACCGGGGTGGTGAACGAGCCGCCGCCCATCTTCGTCGGCCCCTCGCCGTAGACCGCCCACGCGCGGGTGCCGTAGACGGATTCGCCGAACCGCTTGAGGTAGTTGCCGATGCCGAGCAGGATCGTGCGCTGCCCGGACGGGATGGTGCCGTCCGCCATCGGCGCGATGTTCAGCAGCATGGTGCCGTTCTTGCTGACCCGGTCGAGCAGCGAGTGCAGGATGGCCTTCATCGAGTAGTAGCCGATGCCGTTCGTGTAGCACCAGCTGGAGCTGGAGATGCTGTCGTCGGTCATCCAGTACGGACTCAGGAGATCACCGGGTCCGCCGCGTTCGAAGTCGAAGACCTCCCCGCGGTTGTTGAACCCGTCCTTGTAGGTGGCGACGACGTCCTTGTTCCAGGCCACTGCCTGGTTGTAGTAGCGCGAGAGGAAGTTCAGCCGCTGCGCCTCGGCTACCTGGGTCAGGTTGAAGTCCTGGTAGACGAGGTCGGGCTGGTAGCCGTCGACGACCTCGCGGAGCTTGTCGAACCAGAGCTGGTTCTCCGCCTGCGTGCCGTTCTGGCCGAACAGCCGGCGCAGCGACTCGGTGGACTGGTTCGGCACGTGGTCGTAGTAACCGGTGAAGTGGTACGCGTGGTGCAGTGCCGCGAGCAGCTTGAGGCCCTTCGCGCGGATGGCGTCCGCGTGCAGCCGCAGCAGGTCCAGCTTGGGCCCGGTCCTGACCGAGTTCCACTCGTTGGCCGTGCTGTTCCACATCGAATAACCGTCGTGGTGCTCGGCGACCGGGCCGGCGAACTTCGCGCCGGCGTCGGCGAAGAGCTGGGCCCACTCGGCCGGGTCGAAGTTCCCGCCCGCCGACTTGAGCTTCGGCGCGAACTGCACCCAGTTGCCCGCCTTGTCGCGGGCGCCGTTGATGAAGTTCTGGTACGGCCACGCCGACGGGTCGCCGAACACCTGCTTGTGGTGGTTGTTCTCGGTGGACCCGGCGATGTACATGTTCCGCGGGTACCACTCGTTGCCGAACGCGGGCACGCTGAACACGCCCCAGTGGTAGTAGATGCCGAACTTGGCGTCCTGGAACCACTCCGGCGCGGGCGGGTGCTGGTCCACCGACGCCCAGCTCGGCGTGTAGCTGCTGGGTCCTTCGGTGGCCCACCCGGGCCGGATGCGGACCACGCCGGCGGCCGCGGCGGCCCCGGCCACCACGATCAGCCGGCGCCGCGACAGCTCGAACGAAGACATGAGGGGCCTTTCAGCTCAGTGACCACTTCTGGTTGTTCGCGGCAGTGCAGGTGGCCAGCTGGATCGCGGTGCCGTTCGCGGTCCCGGAGCCGGTCACGTCGAGGCAGAGGCCGGATTGGACACCGGTGACGGTCCCGTTCGTGTTGAACGTCCACTGCTGGTTGTTCTGCCCGTTGCAGTTCCAGATGATGACCTTGGTGCCGGGGGTGGTGCCCCGGCCGGTGGCGTCCAGGCACCGCGTTCCGTTGTAGACGGTCAGCTCGCCGCTGCCGCCGCGGGTCCACGTCTGGTTGCTGCCGCCGTTGCAGTCCCAGATCTGGACCGCGGTGCCGGGCGTGGTGCTGACGCCGTTGACGTCGAGGCACTTGTTCGCGCCGACGGCGTGCACCGCGCCGGTGTTCGTCGGGCCGCCCCCGCTGCCGTAGCCGGCGGCGATGACGCTGGCCTGCACCGCGTTCTCCGTGGCGTCCGTCGGGAATCCGCTGGTCACCGCGCCTTCGAAGAACTCGCCGACACCGGAGTTGCTGTTGTCGCCGCCGGTGCCCAGCAGGATCGAAGGCTCCAGCTTCATGGGCGAGTAGCCGCGCGGCAGCCCGCCGGAGTACGGCGTGGTGAGGCCGCCGGTGGTGGCGTCGCCGTACTTCAGGGTGAAGTTGCTGGTGCCGTTGTTCTTCTCCCACGCGCTGACGAACGGGTGGTGCACGCCGGGGTTGTTCGGGTCCTTGTTGGACCCGGTTCCGGTGTGGTACATGCCGTTCTCGAGGTCGGCCTCCACCCACGGGCCGGTGCCGGTGCAGCCGTTGAACCAGCAGGCGGTGCCCCAGTAGATGGCGTTCATGGTGGCGTTGCCGGTGTCGTTGTGGGAGATCTCGCCGCTGCCGTAGTCGAAGCAGCACCACTGGTTGACGTAGTTCGACGAGGTGATCATGTAGATCCCCTCGGGCTGCGCCCCGACCGGCACGTTCTTGGCGTTGTCGACGCGGTAGCCGACGCCCTGGGTGACCTTGATCCCGTACACCGGGTGCCCGCCCACGGTCACCGGCAGCGCCATCGCGTCCGCGCCGATGTCCGACCCGTTCGGGCCGGGGCCCTTCCAGAACCCGCCCCACGAGATCGGCAGGTCGTTGTGGTTCGCCGTCTGATCGTAGATCTTCGTGACCGTGCACTTGGTGCCGGCGCAGAAGGAGACCTGCGGGGCCGAGTCGGCGACCCCGCCGGCGGCCAGCAGGCCGACGTCGAGGTACCTCTGGTCCGAGGCCCGCTGGATCTGGTACAGCGGGCCGTTGTACGCCCCGAAGAGGGCGCGGGTGGTGCTGTGCGCGGTGACGCACGGCGTGCCGCCGGCGGCGTAGAGGTCGCACGCTTCCTGCGTGGCGGCCTGGGCGGCGGCGCCCGTCGCGGCCACCGCGCCGGTGGCCAGGACGACGGCCGTCACGGCGGCCTGGACGGTTCTGAGCAGCTTGCGGGAGACCATGGCCGAACTCCTCTGTTCGTCAGCCGAGAGTCCACTTCTGGTTGGCCGCGCCGGTGCAGGTGGCCAGCTGGGTCGGGGTGCCGTTCGCGGTCGAGGACCCGGTCACCTCGACGCACAGTCCGGATTGGACACCGGTGATGCTGCCGTCGGCGTTGACCTGCCACCGCTGGTTGCCCTGGCCGTTGCAGTTCCAGGTCACGAGCTTGGTGCCCGGGGTGGTGCCCTGGCCGGTGGCGTCCAGGCACCGGGTGCTGTCGCCGCTGTAGACGGTCAGCTCGCCCGCGGTGGTCCGGGCCCAGGACTGGTTGGTGCCGCCGTTGCAGTCCCAGATCTGGACCGCGGCGCCCGGCGTGGTGGAGACGCCGTTGACGTCCAGGCACTTGCCGAGGGCGCGGACCGCGCCGGTGGCCGGGGTGCTCCCGCCGGTGCCCGCGGCGGCGATCACCTGCTGGGCGCCCGACGGCCAGTTCGTGCCGCTGACCTGGACGTTTCCAGTGAGCACGTTGTTGTGCGGCGGGCCCGTGGCCACCTGGGTCGCGCCGCCGTTGTACCAGTTGCCGCTGAAGGTGCTGTCGTTGGTGTTGTTGCTGCCGTTGGCGTTGGTGAAGGCCCAGACCCCGGAGTCCTGGATCACGTTCGCCGAGACGCTCACGTACCGGGAGCCTTCGTCGAGGTACAGGCCCACCGTGCGGTTGTTGTCGAAGATGTGGTTGTGGTCGATCGAGCTGCCCGGGTTGGCCGACAGGTTGTAGATGCTGCCGCCGTCGTGCATCAGCTTCTTCGTGCCGTGCACCCGGTTGTAGCTGACGACGGTGTCCCGCAGCGTGGTCGGCGTCGAGTAGACGGGCTGGTAGTCGTACAGGCCGCGGTTGCGGTAGTCCTGGCTGCCGCCCTGGTCGTTGGCGCCCCAGCCCCAGCCGACGTCGATGCCGTCGTAGGTCAGGTTCGAGACGTCGTTGTGCGTGATGACCGTGTGCGTCGCGTAGGTCGAGAGGATGCCGGCCATCTCGCGGTAGTCGAGGGCGACCCGGCTCACCGTGTTGTACGAGATGGTGACGTCCTTGTTCGTCATCGCGGGGTTCGACGGGTGGTGGGCGTCGGGGCGCACGCCGCCGACGATGATGCCGCCGCCGGAGTTTTCGGTGAAGGTGTTGTGGTCCACGGTGATCGACGACGCGCCCAGGCCGACGCCGGAGGCGTGGGCGTTCGCGTCGTTGCCGATGCCCAGTGCCACCTGGCCGAGGTGGGTGAAGGTGTTGCCGCTGAAGGTGATCCCGGTGGCGGCCGAGACCTGGACGGCCGCGGGGGCCTGCGCCCAGGTGTTGCGGGCGCCCTCGAACTGGCGGCAGCCGGACTGGCAGGAGGTGAGGAAGTCGCCCGGCATCGGCGCCGCGGCCGGGAGGAACGTGCCGGTCTGCTGGTTGGCGTACCCGACCGAGGTGCTGGGCGTCAGCCAGGTGGTGTGCTCGAAGTTCAGGCCCTTGAAGGCGAGGCCGCGCACCGGGTTGTCGAGGGTGCCGCCGATCTGCAGCAGCGACTGCAGCCGCGGGAGCTCGACGTCGTGGCTGCCGGGGACCCAGCCGCCGGGCGCCTTGTAGTAGAGCTTCCCGGCCTGCGGGTCGAGGTACCACTGGCCGGTGTTCTTCAGGAAGGAATAGGAGTTCTCGAGGAACAGCTGACCGCCGCCGAACGGCTTCGCGAGGGTGTCGTAGCCCCAGTTGTTGTTGTTCCAGGCGGGCTGCTGCATGACGATCGAGGTGCCGCTGATGCGGTCGACGGGGGAGTAGCGGTCGGTGAACGAGTTCTGGCTCTCCACCTCGATCCGGTTCTGCTGCGGCAGCGTGGCCAGGTAGTTCAGCGCCGGGTTGGTGATGGTCATGCCGCTGGTGGTGAACTGCACGTCGTTGCGGGAGATCGCGATCCCCGCGCGCGGGGCGAGCGCGCCGTCGACGAACAGCTGCCGGGAGTCGGCACCCTGGGGCACCGACGCCACCCAGATGTTCTGGCCGGCGTCCTGCACCGACCAGCCGGTGACCTGGGTGCCGCCGGAGAGGACCGGCTTCTGGCCGGGCGCGGCCTGCCAGGTGACGGTGTGGCCGTTCTGCCCCGAGTCGGCGCTGGTGAGCCGCAGCGGGGCGGCGAGCCGGTAGGTGCCGCCGGCGAACTGCACGACGACGTCGTTGGCCGCCGACTGCGCGCGGGCCAGCTCCTGGGCCTTCGCCGGGGTGGCGACCGGCTGGGCCGGCGTGCCGGGGTTCGTGTCGCTGCCGTCCGGGGCGACGGCGATGGTGACGGTCGCGGCGTGGGCGGCCGGGGTGGCGACCGCGGTCACCACGAATGCGGTGACGAGCGCGGCGGCGATGCGCGGCGGCATGGGCGTGCACCTCTCCGGGACGGGGTGGCGCCAACCGTCCACTGTGTACTGGAACTGGGGCCCGGCCGGCCGGGCGCGGGGCCGGGCCGGCCTCCGGCCGGCGACGGGCCGGGTAGGATGTGTACGACTCATCCGACGCGGCGAGGGGCCGGCGGCTTTCGAAACTTTCGAGGCTGCTCGAGGGGTTTTCCGTTGTGGTGTCGGTGATCCATGAGAGCAGCGCGCCTGCCCGGCGTCAAGCGAGGAGCAGGCTCATTGCTCCGTCCTGACCTGGTGGCGGCCGCCTGCGATGTAACTTTCAGGCCGCTCCGGCCGAGATTGACCGGATGGCGGGTCAAGGAGGTAAGGTGCTGACCGGAGTTGCTGAGTCATACTCATTACGTGACCCGTGACGAGGAAGTAGCACCGCCTGTCCCGTACCGCCCCGGCTACGAAGTGGTGGCGGAGCAGATCCTGCGGCTGATCGCCGAACTGGAACTGCGGCCCGGCGACCGGATGCCGACCGAGAACGAGCTGGCGGCGCGGATGGGAACCAGCCGGACCATGGTGCGGGAGGCCGTCAAGATCCTCTCGGCCATCGGCCGGGTGCGAGCGCACAAAGGACGTGGGCTGTATGTCTCCGACGACGAGGGCATGCTGGGCGGGCACCGGTGGGGCGGGTTCTTCCTGCCCGCCGATCTCGACCACGTCTACATGCTCTTCGAGTTCCGCCGGATCCAGGAGACGGCGGCCAGCCGGCTGGCCGCGGCCAACGCCACCCCCGCCGAGCTGCGCGCGATCGAGGCCGCCGCCGAAACCTGCCGGCACGGCCACCTGACCGGGCAGACCTCGCTGTTCGACCGGGGCGACGACGACTTCCACGCCGGGATCGCCGCCGCCTCGCACAACCAGTTCCTCGTCGCGGCCATCGGCGAGGCCCGCCGCCTGCAGCGCCAGTCGAACATCATCGGGATGTCCGGCGCGATCGGCGGGCACGCGGTGGGCGCGATCGAGGAGCACGCCGCGATCTTCCGGGCGATCCGGGACGGCGACCCGGACGCGGCGGCCCACGCCGCCGGCGTCCACCTGGACAACACCCTGGAGGACTACCGCCGGGAGATCCAGCGCCGGCTCTTCGGCCGGTGACCGCATTCGCCAGACGTTCCATTGTGGACCCTTACGCTCCCGGGAGCACCCCCGGCCCGGGAGGACGACGACGTCCGTAGACAGTGCTGTTTACAAGCAGAGGGAGCCGTTGTGATGCTGAAGAGATCCCTGTTCGCCTCCGCCGTGATCGGAGCCGTGCTCGCGCTGGGGGTGAGCGGCACCGCGCAGGCCGCCCCCGCTGCCGCGGACGCACCGGCCGTCGCGGCCGCCGGCACCGCGGGGTGCGGGAAGGCGCCCGGGCTGGCCAGCGGCAACCACACGATCTCCAGCGGCGGCCAGAACCGCAGCTACATCCTGCGGGTGCCGGCGAACTACGACAACAACCACCAGTACCGGTTGTTCGTCGGCCTCCACTGGCGGGGCGGGACGATGAACGACGTCGACTCGGGCGGGAGCGACGGCTACAACTGGTCCTACTACGGGCTCCGCCGGCTGGCCGACAGCTCCGGCAACAACACGATCTTCGTGGCGCCGCAGGGCAACGGCAACGGCTGGGCCAACCCGAACGGCCAGGACGTCACCTTCATCGACGACCTGCTGAAGCAGGTCGAGGCCGCGCTGTGCGTCGACACCACGCAGGTGTTCGCCGGCGGCTTCAGCTACGGCGGCGCGATGAGCTACGCCCTCGCCTGCGCCCGCCCGACCGTGTTCCGCGCGGTCGCCGTCTACTCCGGAGCGAACCTCAGCGGCTGCAACGGCGGCACCCAGCCCGTCGCCTACATCGGCATGCACGGCATCGCCGACAACGTCCTGCCCATCTCCTCCGGGCGGCAGCTGCGCGACCAGTTCGTGCGGAACAACGGCTGCACCCCGCAGAACCCGCCGGAGCCGGCCAGCGGCAGCCGGACCCACATCGTCACCGCCTACTCGGGCTGCCGGGCCGGGTACCCGGTCGTCTGGGGCGCCTTCGACGGCGGGCACGACCCGGGCCCGAAGGACGGCGGCGGCAGCGGCTGGCAGACCTGGACCTCGGGCGAGGTCTGGAAGTTCATCACGCAGTTCGGCACCACCACCCCGCCGACGCCGCCGGTCCAGACCGGCGTGAACTACAAGCTGACCGCCCAGCACAGCAACAAGCTCGTCGGGATCACCGGCGCCTCGACGGCGGCCGGCGCGCTCATCGAGCAGGAGTCGGCCAACGGCGGGCTCAGCCAGCAGTTCGACTTCGTCGACTCCGGTGACGGCTACTACCGGGTCCGGGCCCGCCACAGCGGACTGGTGCTGCAGGCGGCGAACGCCAACAGCGGCGCGGACATCAGCCAGCAGGCCGACACCAACGCCACGGCGCAGCAGTGGCGGGTCGTCGACCAGGGCAGCGGCGCGGTGAGCCTGGTCAACCGGTTGAGCGGCCTGGCACTGGACGTCTGGGGCGTTTCCACCGCCGACGGCGCGCGGATCTCCCAGTGGACGTTCACCGGGAATCCCAACCAGCGGTTCCAGCTCCAGCGTGCCTGAGCCCGTGTCCGTGGTCGAATCGCCGGGGTTCCGGCCCACCCTGGCCGACGTCGCGCGGGCGGCCGGGGTGTCGATCGCCACGGCTTCCCGCGTGCTCAACGGGTTTCCGCGGGTGAGCCCGGAACGCCGCAAGCAGGTGGAATCGGCGATGCTGGCGCTGGGTTACGCCCGGCAGCGGGCCGCGAAAGCCAGCAGCGCCCGGCACACCGGCTCGATCGCACTGGTGGTCTGCGAGGAAGTACCGCGGTTGTTCACCGACCCGTACTTCCCGCGGATCGCCGCCGGGGTCGGCCGGGAGCTGGCCGCGGTGGGTGTGCAGCTCGTGCTGCTCACGGTGCCGGCCACCGACGACTACCAGTCGCCGGTGGTCCGGTACCTCGACGGCGGGCACGTCGACGGCGCCCTCGTCGTCGGCATGCACGGCCGCCGCCCGCTCGACCTCGACTGGCTCGGCATCCCGGTGGTGTTCGGCGGGCGCCCGGGCCAGGCGGGGCGGACGGGCCGGCTGCCGTACGTGGACGTCGACAACCAGGCCGGCGCGCGGCTGGCGACCCAGCGGCTGCTCGACGGCGGCCGCCGGGTCGTGGCGACCGTCGCCGGGCCGCAGGACATGACCGCGGGGGTGGACCGGCTGCTCGGGTACCGCCAGGCGATGACCCGGGTCGGCCGGTACGACGAGACCCTCGTGGTGTGCGGCGACTTCGGGCAGGCGTCCGGCGAGTACGCGACGGCGCGGCTGCTGAGCCGGCGCCCGGACGTCGACGGGATCTTCGCCGCCTCCGACATGATGGCGGTCGGGGCGTTGCGCGCGCTTCGCCGCGCGGGCCGGAAGGTCCCCGAAGACGTCGCTCTCGTCGGGTTCGACGACCTGCCGATCAGCTGCTGGACCGACCCGCCGCTCACCACGGTGCGCCAGCCGGTCGAGGAGATGGGCGCGCGGATGACCGCCGAGCTGCTGGCGATGATCGACGGCGCGGCCCCGCGCCGGAGCACGGTGCTCGACACCGAACTGGTGCCGCGCAAGTCAGCTTAATGCCGGTGTCCACAATGGACTAGGAGGAATCGTGCGCGTGTTCGTGGTGGTGGCCGCGATGCTGGCGGCGGCGGTGGCCGGGGCCGTCCCGGCTTCGGCGGCCGCCGGGCCGCTGGTGAGTGCGGCGTCGGGGCGGTGCCTGAACGTCAAGGGCGGCACCGACGCGCCGGGAACGGCGTTGGAGATCCAGGACTGCGGCGGCCAGGCCGGGCAGGCGTACGAATTCACCACGGCGGGTGAGCTGCGCACGCTGAACGGCACCCGGTGCGTGGACGCCTACGGCGGGCGGACCGCGCCCGGGACGGCCGTGATCATCTGGTCGTGCAACGGCCAGGCGAACCAGCAGTGGCGGCAGAACGCCGACGGGACGATCACCGGTGTCCAATCGGGACTGTGCCTGGACGTGACCGGCGCCGGCACGGCCAACGGCACCGCGGTCGTGCTGTGGACCTGCCACGGCCAGAGCAACCAGCAGTGGAGCACCGGGAGCACCCCGCCCCCGCCGACCGGGACGGCGCCGTGCGACATCTACGCCTCCAGTGGCACGCCGTGCGTCGCCGCGCACAGCACGGCCCGGGCGCTCTACGGGAACTACGCCGGCAACCTGTACCAGGTCCGGCGCTCGTCCGACAACACGACCCGGAACATCGGCCTCCGCGCGGCGGGCGGCACCGTCGACGCGGCCGCCCAGGATTCCTTCTGCGCGGGCACGAACTGCGTCATCACGGTGGTCTACGACCAGTCCGGGCGCGGGAACGACCTGTGGTACCAGGGATCCACGGTGGTCCCGGGGTCCAGCCAGAGCAGCCCGGCGAAGGCCACGTCGGAGTCGCTCACGGTCGGTGGCTCGAAGGCGTATTCGCTGTACATCAACCCCGGCAACAGCTATTGGCGGGACGGGCACCTGACCGGGGTCCCGACCGGCAGTGCGCCCGAGGGCATGTACATGGTGACCAGCGGGACGCACGTCAACAGCGGCTGCTGCTTCGACTACGGCAACAGCGAGACGACGAGGAAGGCCGACGCCGCCGGCGCGATGGACGCGATCAACTTCGGGACGCAGTGCTGGTTCGGCGGGTGCCAGGGTTCGGGCCCGTGGGTGCAGGCCGACCTCGAGTGGGGGCTGTACCCGGGCGGCAGCCAGCAGTGGAACCCGAACCAGCGGGCGCTGCCGAGCAAGTTCGTCACGGCGATGCTGAAGAACAACGGCACGTCCCGGTTCGCGCTCAAGGGCAGCAACGCCCAGTCGGGCACCCTCACGACCATGTGGGACGGCGGCCTCCCCGGCGGCTACAGCCCGATGAAGAAGCAGGGCGCGATCATCCTGGGCAGCGGCGGTGACTGCTGCAAACCCGGCGGCGGGGCGAACCTGAGCGCGGGGACGTTCTACGAGGGGGCGATGGTCGCGGGCTACCCGTCGGACGCGACGGAGAACGCGGTCCAGGCGAACGTGGTCGCCGCCGGCTACCGCTGAGCCGCCGGGGCGGACGGGAGGGGCTTTCCCCGCGGGTGCCGCGGGGAAAGCCCCTTTTCGATGACTTCACCACCAGCGGTGCCCTCAGCGAACCGGTTCGCCTCCATTCGGCCGATTGTCGGTGGATTGCTTGCGGCGTACGTTCCTTGTTGGTCGAACCGGTTCGATGAGACCGTCGACCTCCGCACGTCCACCGCCAAAGGAGCCGTCTGTGGACACCTCGCGTCAGCGGCCACGCGTCCGCCGTGGCCTGGCCGCCCTCCTGATCACCGGAGCACTCACCGGTGCCTCCGCCGTCGCCCTTTCCGCACCGGCCCGGGCCGCGGACGAGTCGGTCTCGGTCGACTTCTCCGCCGCCGGCGGCTCGCCCACGTACCGGGCGTCCGGGTGGATCTACGGTATGACCGAGAACGCCTCGAACCCGCCCGACCACTTCTTCCGGGACGTGAACTTCCAGGCGATGCGGGCCGGCGGCGCGCAGCTGGACAGCCCCGGCGGCTGGGTGTCGGGCAAGTACGACCGGCGGTGGACCGCCACCCGCGCCCAGCTCCTGCGCACCCGGTCGCTCGGCGGCCAGTTCGTGCTGCTGGTGCACGACCTCTGGGGCGCGGACGGCTACCCGATCTCCCGGTTCCCCGGCGACAACGGCGACTGGTCGGACTACGACGCCTTCCTCACCCGGCTGATCAACGACGTGCGGGCGACGGGCGCCCCGGTGGAATGGGACATCTGGAACGAGCCCAACATCTCGATCTTCTGGAACCGCTCGCAGAGCCAGTACTTCGCCATGTGGCAGCGGGCGTACCAGCGCATCCGGGCGGCCTTCCCGGCGCACGCGATCGTCGGCCCGAGCCTGGCCGGGGTGCCCTCCACCGGCACCAGCTGGTGGACCCAGTACCTCGACTTCGTCCGCGGCTCGAGCACGGTCCCGGACATCGTGAGCTGGCACTCGCTGCCGGGCGACCCGGTGGCGAACGTCGCCGCGGCCGACGCGTCACTCGGCTCGCGCGGCATCCCGCACCCGCGGCCCTACCAGATCAACGAATACGGCGCGTCGAACGAGCAGAACCCCGGTGACGGCGCCTGGTACATCGCCCGGCTCGAGCGGGCCGGCGCCGACGGGCTGCGCGCGAACTGGGCCAGCGGCGGGAACCTGCACAACGACCTGGCGAACCTGCTGGTCCGCAACTCCGCCGGCCGGTACCTGCCCAAGGGGGAGTGGTGGGCCTACCGCTTCTACGGCTCGCAGACCGGCCAGCTCGTGAGCACGAAGCCCAGCCAGGCGTACGACCCCTTCGCCACGAAGGCGGCCGGGGTGGCGAAGGTCCTCGTCGGCGGCGGGAGCACGACCGGGAACGTCGCCGTCGCCCTGCAGCGGCTGGACACCACCTCCGGGATCGTCCAGAACAACCAGGTGCGGGTCGTCGTCCAGCAGATCCCCGCCAACGGCGGGGCCGCGGTCCAGAGCCCGGTGACCATCCGGGACTCGCTGGTGGCCGTCTCCGGCAACGCCGCGACCGTCACCGTCCCGCACGGCAGCGTCGACGACGCGCTGAGCATCACCCTGCTGCCGCCCTCGGACAGCAGCTTCACGACCGTCGCCGTCGCCCAGCATTCCCAGCAGTGCCTGGACAACACCGACCTCGGCACCGCCGACGGCAACCGGCAGCAGCAGGACTTCTGCGAGGGCGGCGCCCAGCAGCAGTGGAGCTTCCGGCCGGTGGCCGGCGTCGCGGGCACGTACACGGTGGTCAACCAGCAGAGCGGCAAGTGCCTCGAGGTGGCCGGTGCCTCGGCCGACGACGGGGCCGCCGTCCAGCAGCGCACCTGCACCGACGGCGCCACGAACCAGCAGTTCTCGCCGCGCCGGGTGACCTACGGCGGCAACGACGCCCACGACTACCAGCTCGTCGCCCGGCACAGCGGCAAGTGCGTCGACGTCAGCGGGGTTTCCACGGCCGCCCGCGGCGTGGTGATCCAGTGGACGTGCAAGCCGGTCGGCCAGAACAGCCCCCTCAACCAGACCTGGCGGCTGTGGGGCCGGGGACCGGCCTGACGCCGGCGGCCCGGCGCTCAGGCGCCGGGCCGGTTGCCGGTGGGGATGGTGATGGGTGTGCTCGTCGGTGACGTGCCCTTGTTGAGGAACAGCATGGCGAGCGCGCGGATGAACTGGTCGAAGAGGGAGAAGCCGGCCGGGGCGATGGGCAGCAGCCCTTCCCGGAAGGCGATGTACGCGGGCCACCCGGTGCGGATCAGGGTGGCCGCCGCGTAGTCGCGCGGCAGGCCGAGCCAGTCGCCGACTTCGTTGCTGAGCACGTACCGCACGAACTCGTTCAGGAAGCCGCGGGTGACGCCGAGGTCGATCTGCGCGGTCAGCCCGAGCAGGTCCGCGGCCAGCTCCTTGCCTTCGGGTGTCGGGGCGAGCAGCGGGGTGAGCACCTGGGCCGACTGCGCGTCCGCCGCGGCCCACGTCTGCGGGATGAACTCGTCCCGGACGCCGAGCAGGTGGATGGCGACCTGCCACTGGTGCAGGAAGGCGGCCTCGTCCGCGGCCGACATCGGGACGTGCCACTCGCGCAGCTTGCGGTGCACGAAGGTGCCGAGGCTGTGGAAGGTGACCAGGATGTCGCCGTTGCTGATCGGGATCCGCTCGTCGGCGACGGCCCGCCAGTGCGGTGACTGCGGCAGCAGGTGGCGCACGGCGGCGTGCACCAGCCGGGTCTTGTTGGCCGTGACGACGAACTGGCCGGCGGGCTCCAACGCGCCGGCTTCGCTGAGGTCGTAGCCGAAGGTGAACGTCTTCGCCGCGCGGTCCTGCATGTTCGCGCCGCCCGCGGACCAGTAGACCGACCGGGCCTCGCGCGGGATGACCGTGCTCATGATGCCGCTGCCCAGGCCGTAGAGCAGGAACAGGTAGGTGTCCTTGCGCCGGTTGAAGTCGGCGGCGCGGCGCAGCTTGGCGGGATCGGCCCAGGACGGCAGCCCGTTGACCCGCTGCAGCCAGGTGGTGAGGTCGGCGGGCAGGCCGGCGGGCAGCGGGTCGTCGTTGTCCACCCACGACCGCAGGGCGGTGTTGACCGCCGGCACCCGGCCGCTGTCGACGAGCCCGGCCATCAGTCCGTCGACTTCGTCGTCCCAGACCCACCAGGGGTCGGCGCCCGCGGCGGCCCAGGCCGGGACGGCGCTCGCCGCGCTCACCAGCCCCAGCGCGACACCGAGGGAGAGAACGTTCCTCCTGCTGAGATTGCTCATTTACTTACCTAGCTTCCTTGGTAGGCAGTAGCCGTTCAGGCTGAGTATGAGCGGTGCTTGGGGAGAGATTCCTCATTAACATAGAAGCTCACTCGCGGGTCGGCAAGACCCGGCGTGCCTGTGGTTGACTGACACGCATGGCCCCGCGCACCTCTCCCCGGCGGCCGCGGTGACCGCCGAGCCGGCCGCGGCGGTCCGGCCCCGCAACCGACGGCAGCTCATCGTCGAGGCGGGCGCCGCGGTGTTCAGCGAGCGCGGCTACCACGCGGCGTCCATGGAGGAGATCGCGGCGCGCGTGGGCATCACCGCGGCCGCTCTGTACCGGCACTTCCCGAACAAGTACGCGTTGTTCGCCGAGTGCGCGAACGTGATGGCGGACCGGCTCGTCGCCGCGCTCGCCGAGGTGCCCGCGGACGCGCCGCTGGCGGATGTCTTCGCCGCCGTCACCCGGGTCACCGTCGCCCACCGGGAAACCGGGGGCGTGTACCGCTGGGAGGCCCGGTACCTCGAGCGCGCGGACCGCCGGCTGCTCGCGGCCAAGTTCGCGCACGTCGTCGAGCGTGTGGCGGAGGCGGTGCGGCGCGAGCACCCGTGGCCCGGCGAGCACCTGCGGGCGGTGGGGGCGCTGGGCGCGATCGGGTCGGTCACGACGCACCACAACTCGATCGGCCGGCGCCGGGTGGAGGAGCTGCTGCGGGGCGCGGCCCGGCGCGTGGCGGCCACCGACCCCGCCGCGGCGCCCGCGCCCGCCGTGGAGATCCCCGCCCCGCCGGTGCCCCGGACCCGGCGTTCGGAGATCCTCGCGGCCGCCGTCCCGCTGTTCGAACGGGACGGGTTCGCCACCGTGACGAACGGCCGGATCGCCGAGGCGGTGGGACTGGTGCCGTCGGCGCTCTACCGCTACTTCCCCGGCAAGGCCGACATCCTGGCGGCGGCGTGCCTCCAGGCGGCGGGGCTGCTGGCCCAGGCGGTCGAGCACAACCTCCGCGGAACGACCGATCCGCACGAAGCCCTGAGCGCCCTGACGGCGACGTACGTGGCGTACAGCTTCGAGCACAGCGCCCTCAACAGCGTGGCGAACGCGGAAATCGCCGGCTTGCCGGAGGCGCTGCGCCGCCCGCTGGTGGCGGCGCAGCGCGAGCACATCGCGGTGTGGGAGCAGCACCTGTGCGAGGCCTGCCCGGGACTCGACGCCCGCCGGGCCCGGGTGCTGGTGCACGCGGGCTTCGGCGTGGTGGTCGAGGCCGGCCGCCGGCTGCGGTGGGCGGACCGGCCGGAACACCGGGCCGCGGTGGCGGCGCTGCTGGTGAGCGCGCTCGATCTGTGACGCCTCAGGCCTTGGTTTCGCACCGCACGTGCGGCGCGGCCTCGGTCCCGGAGGCCACGCAGTCGACGACCCGGCCGGGCGCGGGAACGGGATAGCTGAAGAAGATCGGCCCGTCGCCGTCCGTGCCCGCCGAGAACTTGACGACCGTGTGGTGCCGGTTCCCCTTGCCGTGCAAGGTTTTCGAGTAGTACGTGGTGTGCGGCCCGATGGCGGTGGTCAGGCCGTCGCCGTCGTCGTCGAGCTCGTGGACGTTGAGCACGTAGTCCCCGGTGGTGTACTTGCCTTCGTCTTCGTGCCCGGCTTCGGCGGGGGCGGCGCCGGTGATTTCGGGCGAGACGGGATCGGCCGCGGTGGCGATCACGGTGGCCCCGGCGGCGACCACGGCCACGCCGGCCACGGCCACGGAGACGACGACTCGCTTGGCGGTGAACTCCATGGTCCCTCCCTCCCCACCTGATCATCACGTTAAGGCGGGAAGGGCCCGGTCACCTCGGCCGAAGGGGCGGTTCGGGTGCCGCGGCCTCGTCCTTTCGGCCGAGGCCCGGCGGGGCCGGCCGGAGCGCGGTGACCGGCCGGCCGATCGGGGTTATCCTGGGTGTGGGCGGGAGGGGCCCATGCGTGCTCACTGGTGGTTGCTCCTGATCTTCGTCGTCGGCGCCGCCGGGCTTCGCCTGGCGACCGGCGACTGGTGGAGCGTGCTCTGGGCGGTCCCGATGGCGCCCGTCCTGACGGAGGTGGCCGTCTTCACCGCCCGCCGATCGCGCCGGCACGTCGAGCTCGCCGACCGGCCGCCCGTGCGCCCCGGCACGGTCAAGACCCTCCGCAGCGCTGCTGTCGAGCTGGGCTGCGGGCTGGTCCCGCGCAGCCAGTACCACCTCACGAGCGAGGCCCACCAGGTCTGGATCGCGGCCCACGTGTGCGGGCCGGATGAGAGCCAAGGCCGCTTTCCCGAGAAGTACGTGCTGACGGAAGTCTCGATCGACGAGTGGACGGGTATGCGCTAGCGGCCCGAGCCCGGCCGCGCCCGCCGCCACACCGCCAGCGCCGTCGCGGCCAACGCGCCTCCCGCGGCAGCGACGACGCCGTGGTGCCGGCTCGCCCACAGCTGCACGCTCCTCGGCGTCGCCTCCGCGTCGAACCGGCCGTGCGCCCCGAAGTCCTGCCCGCGATCCGCCGGCGACCACAGGTTTTCCGGCTGGTCCGGTGGTTTCGGCGCCCCTGTCTGCTGGGACCGGTAGCCGGTCCGGGCGAGGTACCGGTCGAGCACGCCGGGGGCAACGGCGTTCGCGAGCAACGTGCCGGCCGTGCTCCCGCCGACCCAGTACTCCCGGCGGCGCGGGTGGCCGGCCGCGTGCAGCACCGCGCGGGCCGCCACCTCCGGCTGGTAGATCGGCGGCACCGGCTGGGCCTGGTGCGGCAGTTTCGACCGCACCCAGGAGAACTGCGGCGTGTTGACGGCCGGCAGCTGCACCATCGTCGTGCGGACACCGCTGCCGTCGTGCAGGAGCTCGCAGCGCAGGGCCTCGTTGAACCCCTGGATCGCGTGCTTCGCGCCGCAATACGCGCTCTGCAACGGGATTCCGCGGTACGCCAGTGCCGAACCGACCTGCACGATCGTGCCCCGGTCGCGCGGCTTCATCCGGCGCAGGGCGGCCATGGTGCCGTGCACGTACCCGAGGTAACTCACCTCGGTGACGCGGCGGAACTCGGCCGGCCCGATCTCGGCGAACGGCGCGAACACCGACGTGAACGCCACGTTCACCCACACGTCGATCGGGCCGAGTTCCTCCTCGGCCCGGGAGGCGGCCGCCTCCACCTGGCCGAAGTCGGCGACGTCGGTGGGGATCGCCAGCGCCGTCCCGCCGAGGCGGGTGACGTCTTCCGCCGCGGCTTCGAGCCCTTCCTTCCCCCGGGCCAGCAAGGCGACCCTGGCCTGCCGGGCCCCGAACGCCCGCGCGACCGCGCGGCCGATGCCGCCGCTCGCCCCGGTCACGACGACGACCTCGGCCGGGCTCACGGCGTGCGGCCCTTCCCGCCCGGCAGGAACTCCTGCAGCTTCGTCTTGACGCCCTGGGCGACCAGGTGCACCGCGTCGGGGTCGCCCTTGAGGACGGCCTGGGCGGCCGACTTCACCTGCTCGAAGGTGGCGTGCGGCGGGATCGGCGGCACGTCCGGGTCGCAGCGGACGTCCAGCACCGCCGGCTTGCCCGCGGTGAGCACGGTGTCCCAGGCCGAGGCCAGCTGGTCCGCCTTGTCGACCGTGACGGCGGCCAGCCCGAGCGACAGCGCGAACCCGGCGTAGTCGACGTCCGGCAGGGTCTGGGACTCCTCGAACTTCGGCGCGCCGCCCATCGCGCGCAGCTCCCACGTCACCTGGTTGAGGTCGTTGTTGTGGAAGACGCAGATCACGCAGCGCGGGTCGCTCCACAGGTGCTGGTAGCGCGCGATGGTGATCAGCTCGGCGAGGCCGTTCATCTGCATGGCGCCGTCGCCGACGAGCGCGATCACCGGCCGGCCGGGGTGGGCGAACTTCGCGCCGATGGCGTACGGCACGGCGGGGCCCATGGTGGCCAAGGTGCCCGACAGGGACCCGCGGATGTCGCCGCGGATGCGCAGGTTGCGGGCGTACCAGTTGGTGGACGAGCCGGAGTCCGCGGTGACGATGGCGTCCTCCGGGATCCGCTTCGACAGCTCCGACACGATCGCCATCGGGTTCACCGGATCGGCGTCGACGGCGGCTTCCTTCTCGACGGTCTCCCACCAGGAGGCGACGTTCTTCTCGATCGTTTCGCGCCAGGACCGGTCCGGCTTGCCGGCCAGCTTCGGCAGCAGCGCCCGCAGCGTGGCCGCGCTGTCCCCGACCAGGTTGACCTCGGTCGGGTAGCGCATCCCGATCAGCCGGCCGTCCAGGTCGATCTGCACCGCGCGCGCCTGCCCGAAGTCCGGCAGGAACTGGCTGTACGGGAAGTTCGAGCCGACGATCAGCAGCGTGTCGCAGTCGCGCATCAGCTCGTAGCTCGGCCGGGTGCCGAGCAACCCGATCGAGCCGGTCACCCACGGCAGGTCGTCGGGCAGGACGTCCTTGCCCAGCAACGCTTTCGCGACGCCGGCGCCGGTGACCTCGGCCACCTGGCGGACCTCTTCGGCCGCGCCGCGCGCGCCTTGGCCGACCAGGATGGCGACCTTTTCGCCGGCGTTGAGCACCTCGGCCGCCGCGTCGAGCTCCGCCTCGGACGGCACCGGCCGGGACCACGCCCGGCTCGGCGGGCTGGAGGGCACCTGCTTGAACGCGTGCTGCGGCGGCGAGTACGGCTCCTCCTGCAGGTCCGCGGGGATGATCAGGGCGGTCGGGCAGCGGGACGCCTCGGCCGTCCGGATCGCCCGGTCGAGCGCGTTCGGCAGTTGCTCGGCGACGTTGACCTCGACGAGGTATTCGCTCGCGACGTCCTTGAAGAGCGCCTGCAGGTCGACCTCCTGCTGGTAGCTGCCACCCATCGCGCTGCGCGCGGTCTGCCCGACGATCGCGACCACCGGGACGTGGTCGAGCTTCGCGTCGTAGAGCCCGTTGAGCAGGTGGATCGCGCCCGGGCCGGAGGTGGCCATGCAGACGCCGGCCCGGCCGCTGAACTTCGCGTAGCCGACCGCCGAGAACGCGGCCATCTCCTCGTGCCTGGCCTGCACGAAGCGGGGCTGGTCGTCCGCCTTGCCGAACGCGGCGACCAGCCCGTTGATGCCGTCGCCCGGGTAGGCGAAGACCTGCTCCACGCCCCACTCGCGCAGGCGCTGCAGCAGGTGGTCACCGACTGTCTGGCTCATGTGTCCTCCCTTGCCGTGCGTGCCGCCGTCGGCGCTCACGATGAGCGCGTACCCGGTTTGGGTGCCGGTCATGCTTGCCCGCCCGGCCCCCCGAGCCGGCGTTTGCCCGCGAGGAAGCCGGGTACCCACGCGACGGTCCGCATCGTGATCGGAGGTCCCGGCGGTGGGAAAGCGCGACGGCATCACCGAGCCCTGGGGGAGCAGAACGCCCTACGGACCGGGGGAGCCGTGGCCGGTCCGGGTGGACAGTCACCTGGCGGACGGCCTGCGGCCGGAGGACGTCGACCGCTGGGTCCCGAGCGCCGCGGTGCTGCATTCGAACGGCGACGGGCTCGACATCGCGGTGAAGGACGGCCGGATCGCCGGGGTCCGCGGCCGTGCCGGAGACCGCGTCAACCACGGCCGCCTCGACCCGAAGGACCTCTTCGCCTGGCAGGCGAATTCGTCGCGGGACCGGCTGACGACGCCGCTGGTGCGCAAGCACGGCGAGCTCGTCGAAGCGAGCTGGGCCGAGGCGATGGACCTGGTCGTCCGGCGCAGCAAAGAACTCCTCGACGTCCACGGGCCGGGCGCGCTCGGCTTCTACACCAGCGGCCAGCTGTTCGCCGAGGAGTACTACACGCTCGCCGCGATCGCCCGCGGCGGCCTGGGCACCAACCACCTCGACGGCAACACCCGGCTCTGCACGGCGACCGCGGCCGCGGCGCTGAAGGAGTCCTTCGGCTGCGACGGCCAGCCGGCGTCCTACACCGACGTCGACCACGCCGACGTCATCGCCCTCTTCGGGCACAACATGGCCGAAACGCAGGCCGTCCTGTGGTCGCGCGTGCTCGACCGGCTCGCCGGGCCGAACCCGCCCGCGGTGCTGTGCGTCGACCCGCGGGACACCCCGGTCGCCCGGGCGGCGACGCTGCACCTGGCGCCGCTGCCCGGGACCAACGTCGCCCTGATGAACGGGATCCTGCACGAGATCGTCGGGCACGGGTGGGTCGATCGCGAGTACGTCGAACGCTGCACGGTGGGCTACGACGACCTCGCGGCGACGGTGGCGGACTACCCGCCCGAGCGCGCCGCGGAAATCTGCGGCCTCGACCCCGCGGAAATCCGCGAAGCCGCCCGGCTGCTCGGCTCGGCGGAGCGGCTGCTGTGCACGGTGCTGCAGGGTTTCTACCAGTCACACCAGGCGTCCGCGGCCGCCGTGCAGGTCAACAACCTCGTGCTGCTGCGCGGCATGCTGGGCAAGCCCGGCGCCGGCGTGCTGCAGATGAACGGCCAGCCCACCGCCGAGAACACCCGCGAATGCGGCGCCGACGGCGACCTGACCGGGTTCCGCAACTGGGCCAACGACGCGCACGTGGCCGAGCTGGCGTCGCTGTGGAACGTCGACGTCGACAGGATCCCGCACTACGGGCCGCCGACGCACCTCATGCAGATGCTGCGCTACGCGGAGACCGGCACCCTGCGGTTCCTGTGGGTCTCGGCCACCAACCCGGCGGTCTCCCTGCCCGAGCTGCACCGGATAAGGTCCATTTTGGACTCCTCGCGGCTGTTCCTGGTCGTGCAGGACGCCTTCCGCACCGAGACGGCCGAATTCGCCGACGTCGTGCTGCCCGCGGCGATCTGGGGCGAGAAGACCGGCACGTTCACCAACGCCGACCGCACGGTGCACCTGTCGGAGCAGGCCGTCGACCCGCCCGGGCAGGCGCGGCCGGACCTGGACATCTTCCTCGACTACGCGCGGCGGATGGACTTCCGGGGCAACGACGGCGAGCCGTTCCCGCAGTGGCGCGACGCCGAGACGGCGTTCGAGGCGTGGAAGCGCGCGTCCGCGGGACGGCCGTGCGACTACAGCGGCTTGAGCTACGCGAAACTGCGCGAGACCGGCGGCATCCAGTGGCCGTGCACTTCGGACAGTCCTGATGGGACCGAACGGCTGTATGCCGACGGCAAATTCTTCGCCCAGCCCGATTACTGCGAGAGCTACGGCCGCGACCTCGTCACCGGCGCGCCGATGGAACCCACCGAGTACCGCGCGATGAACCCGGACGGCAAGGCCATGCTGAAGGCGGCCGAGTACGTCCCGCCGCACGAGACGCCGGCCGAGGACCACCCGTTCTTCCTGGTCAACGGCCGGACGATCCACCACTTCCACACCCGCACGAAGACCGGCCGGGCACCGGAGCTGCGCGCGGCGGCGCCGGAGGTGTGGCTCGAGGTGTCCGAACGCGACGCGGCGGCCGCCGGGCTCGCCGAGGGCGACCTGGCGGAGGTGTCGACACCGCGCGGGGCGGTCCGCGCCCGGGTCCGCGTCGGCGGCATCCGCGACGGCGTGCTGTTCCTCCCGTTCCACTACGGCTACTGGGACGTCGAGCACCCGGCGGGCAAGGACGGCGACCGCGCGGCCAACGAGCTGACCTTCACCGACTGGGATCCGGTGTCCAAGCAGCCGCTGTTCAAGACGGCCGCGGCCGCGCTGCGCCGGGTCGGCCCGGGGCCGGCGCCGGCCGCCGAGCCGGTGCCCGCACCGGTCGAGGAGGAGATCGTCCGATGAAGCTGGACCTCGTGCTGCGGGAACTGCACCGCGCGGAGACGCACCTGGCCAAGGACTTGCTGAAGGTGTCCGACCGGCACCACGCCGAGCACGAGGTCCACCACGTCGCCCGCGACCTGGCGGCCTGGTCGGCGGCGCACGTGCGGGACATCGCCCGCGCCGGCCGGGCGCAGGGCCTGGACCTCGACGAGGAGGTGCCCGGCCCCGGCCCGCTGGAGCCGTTGCGGACGGCGCTGTCCGAGCTGAGCGGCCGCCGCCCGGAGCCGGGGATGCTCCTGCTGGCGGACCTGCGCCGCCTGCACCGGCGCGCCGCGGGCGTTTCGCTCGACTGGGAGCTGCTCGCACAGGGCGCGCAGGCGGCGAAAGAGACCGGGCTGCTCGAGCTGGCGACCCGCCGCCACCCGCAGACGCTGCGGCAGCTCAAGTGGACCAACGCGATGCTGAAGGTGCTCTCGCCGCAGATCCTGACCAGCTAGGTCGGCCGTCGGCCGCGGGGGTGGTGCATGAGCGCCCGAGAGAGCGGCGCCCGAGAGCAGCGCCCGAGAGCAGCGCCCGAGAGCGGCGCCCGAGAGCAGCGCCCGAGAGCAGCGCCCACCCTCCCGGGGGTCCGTCCCCGCTCCAGCGTATCGCTGCCTCCCGACGAAAACCGGCCGAACCCGCCGTTCGAGCCGACTTGTCCACACCCCTGCCGAGATGTGGGCAACGGGGATCAGGCCGGTCGGCGAACCCCTGCGCCGCGAGCCGTGGTGGCGCGACCGCTCGGTGCGGCTCCGGCCGGCGCGCCGCCTGGACGACTACGAGCACCCGCGGCCGGGGCCTGCGCGGCCGCAAGATCGCGAGGTCCGGGCAACGAGCCGCCGGCGTGCCGCGGGAGGCCCAGCGGCCGGTGGACGAGCAGCGGTCGCGCGAGTGGTGGTCGACGGATCGACGCGCTGACTCCTCACCCCGCCTTGGCCTGGCGTTCCCGCAGGAACGCCAGCGGGTTGTCACCCAGGCTTTCGATGGCCCGGCGCCGCACGACCGTGCTGACCGCCGTCATCCCGACGCCCCAGACCGCGACCACCACGACCACCGCGGGCGCCGGCAGGATCCGGCCGAGGTGGGCGAGGTTCACCGTGACCACCAGGGACGCGACCCGGGCCACCCGCTGGTACCAGCGGCCGGGATCGGCCGAAAACACGCGGGTGCCGGCGATGTAGATCATCAGGCCCGAGGTGAGCAGCCAGGCCGCCGCGGCCGGCGGGGAATCGTGCAGCGAAAGGTTCAGCCCGGCCGCGACGAGCAGCAGCGCGAAGGCCGGCGTCAGGTGGCCGCCCGCGTACAGCGAATAGGCGAGCATGGGGTTGCCGCCGGAGAGCCCGAGCATTTTCTCGGACAGCTCCGCGGCCGAAGTGAAGTACAGCCACCACAACGCGCCCGCCAGCACCAGGCCACCGGCCATGGCCGCCCAGTAGGCGAAGTCGTCGGCCGGGCGTTCGAGCGCGGCGGTGCCGACGGTGATCACCAGCTCGCCGAGCAGCAGGATCATGAACAGCCCGAAGCGTTCGGCGAGGTGGGCGGAGTCGACGGCCAGGTTCGGGTCGCGGGGCCCGTCGAACATCGCCTGCCGCCGCTCCCGGGCGGTCGTCCGTTCGCCGCGGTGCCGGCGACGGCCGCCGAGGAGCAGGAAGCCGGCCTCCTGGATCAGGGCGAACGCCCAGATCCCCCAGCCGCCCGGCACCACCGCCGAAACCCCGAACAGGACCGCGGAAATCGCGTACCCCGTGCTGATCCGGCGCTGGTCGAGCCCGGGCCGCGCGGGCCACCGGTGGGCGGCCGCCAGGA
This sequence comes from Amycolatopsis sp. NPDC005003, assembly GCF_053600695.1. NCBI lineage: Bacteria > Bacillati > Actinomycetota > Actinomycetes > Pseudonocardiales > Pseudonocardiaceae > Amycolatopsis > Amycolatopsis sp. NPDC005003. The sequence goes on from NZ_JBSGAI010000019.1 coordinate 45,206, forward strand.
GCACGCGGACGGCGGCCATCGCCGCCACGAAGACCGTGGGATGCCCCTCGAAGACGTGGTGCACCTGGGTGGCGGCGATCGCGCACGGGATGGTGCCGGCCAGCACGAACAGCCGGTCGGCCGCGCGGCTGTCGTCGCCGCGGCGGTTGTAGAGCACGGCGAAGCCGATCCACGTCCACCACAGCGTGGCGAACAGCCCCAGCGCGCCGGCGATGCGGGCCCAGTGCGGGTCCGCGACGATGCTGTGCGCCACCTGGCCCACCGCGAACACGAAGACCAGGTCGAAGTACAGCTCCACCCAGCCGACCCGCTTGCCGTGCGCGGCGCCGGGGTCCAGGTCCACATCGGTCACGGCGGGGATTCTGCCGCACCCGGTGCCCGGCACTCCCACCCGGGCGTGGCGGGAATTAATAACCCACCATTCGAACAATGGCCGAATTCGCCCCGGCGGCCGCTGTCGGTAATTCTGCCGCCAGTGCGGAGTCGAGCTAGTTTACTGATCAGTAGGCCTCGGAGCTGCGTGAATGTGGTTGAACGGTGTGCAAGCAGCGATCATCGGAACACAATGAGTGAGCCACGTAAATAATTCGATACCCGTGTCCGGAAACGCCGCCGCGCAGGGTTGACAAGGACGCGGGACGTGATGTCTTCTGCTGGTCGGCCTGATCAACGCCACGTCTTCCCTGGGGCCCTTCGACCTGTCCGAACTCGACGTCGGCCGTCCGCGCGGCCGGGAATCGAGCGATTCCGCCATGCACGAAAGCAGAGCCACGCTCCGCCGCCCGGCGGAGGCCGCGTGGTGGCCGGCGCACTGGAGCGTCCGCACCAAGATCAGCGTCGTCCTGCTGCTGCCGGTCCTGGTCGCGGTGGCGCTCGCGGAAATCCGGATCCAGGGCGAACTCGACCGGGCGACCGCGCTCAGCGCGGCCCGCGACCGGCTGCCGGTGCTGCGCGACACGATCGACCTGACCGCGTCGCTGGGCGAAGAGATGGTCGCCGCGGTCGCGGTCCCGGCCGGGGCGCCGGACACGCTCACCGCGGCCGTCGACGCGAAGGTGGCCGCGGTCCAGCGCGACGCCGGGTTCTCGCCGTTGCCCGGCGACACCGGCCGGGCGCTGAACACCGCGCTGGGCAAGCTCTCCGGGATCCGCGCGGCCGGTGCCGGCGGGGGCGACGTCCGCTCGAAAGCCGCCGGCTACAACGACATCATCGCCACCCTCGGCGACCTCGTGCCCGAGTTCGTCCCGGCCGACGCCGGCGCCGAAACCACGGCCGGCGCGGAAAACGCCCGGCTGCTGGTGCACCTGAGGGCCGAGCTGGCCACCGAGGAAACCTATGCGCGGGCCACGCGGAACAGCCCGGAGGACGCTTCGCTGCGCCCGGCGATCGTGCAGACCGCGGCCGAGCAGGAAGTGCTCGGCGAGCAGGCCGAGCACCAGCTCCCGGGCGAGCTCCTGGCTCGCTTCAAGGCCGCGACGGGGTCCGCCGAGGCCCGCCTCGACGCGCTGCAGGAGACGGGCGCGCCGCTCGCCACGTTCGCCCCCTCGATCGCCGCCGAGACCGCCGGCGTGACGGCCGTGCTGAACGACGTCGCGGCGAAGCTCGCGGGCGACGTCTCGGCCGCGGCCGACCGGGCCCGCGCGGACTCGCTGCGCGACACGGCCCTGGTGCTGGGGTCGCTGCTCGGCGCGCTCGCGATCGCGCTGCTGGTGGTGCGATCGCTGGTCACGCCGGTGCGCCGGCTGCGCGCCGCCGCCCTGCGCGCGGCGAACGACCAGCTGCCGGAGACGGTCCGGCAGATCCGCGAAGGCCACGACGTCGACTGGCGCGCGGTACCCGGCTCGGGGGTGCGGACCGACGAGGAGATCGGGCAGCTGGCGCGGGCGTTCGACGACATGCACCGCCAGGCGGTCCGGCTCGCCGTCGAGCAGGCCGAGCTGCGCAAGCAGGTCAGCGAGATGTTCATGACGCTGTCGCGGCGGAGCCAGTCGCTGGTCGAGCAGCAGCTGTCGATCATCGAAGACCTCGAGGCGGGGGAGCAGAACCCGCGCCGGCTCGACGAGCTGTTCCGCATCGACCACATCGCCACCCGGCTGCGCCGCAACGGCGAGAACCTGCACGTCCTGGCGGGCGGCCGCCCGGTCCGCCACGGCCGCGAGCCGGTGCCGACCCGCGACCTCCTGCGCGCGGCGACGTCGGAGGTCAAGGACTACCGGCGGGTGGCGCTGGGCAACGCGCCGCGCAGTTCGGTCCAGCCCGAGGCGGCGGCGGACGTCGTGCACATCCTCGCCGAGCTGCTGGAGAACGCGACGCGCTTTTCGCCGCCGGAGCACAAGGTGGCGCTGACGGCCGACCGCGGCGCGGACGGCGGGCTGCTCATCGAGGTGGTCGACCAGGGCCTCGGCATGACTCCGGAGGAGCTGGCCACGGTGAACGACCGCCTGGCGGCGGCCGGCACGGTCGGCCCGGAGACGACCCGCCGGATGGGGCTGTTCGTGGTCGGCAGGCTGGCGGCCCTGCACGGGGTGACGGTCCGGCTGCGGGCCACCGGAACGGCGGCCCGCCACGCGGGCGTGACGGCGAGCGTCCACGTCCCGGGCGCACTGGTGATCGCGGATCTGGCCCGCCCGATCGGCGCGGGCCGCCGCGCCCCGGCGAGCCGGGGCGGCCACCCGCGGCCCCCGGTGGTGCCGGCCCAGGCCTCGACGCCGATCTTCGAGCAGGTGGTGACGAGCTGGTTCACCGAGCCCGCGGCCAAGCCGGTGGTCCGCCGCAACGGAGCGACGGGCCCGGTGAAGTGGCCGACGGTCGGTGAGCAGTCCCCGGCCGCCACGCCGGGCCACGCCGGCCAGAGCGAAACCGCGGCGGGATCCCCGGCCGGAACGAGTTCCGCCGGCCACCCCGGTTCCGCGCCGGAGGAGAAATCCGCGATCGGGTCTTCCGCCGCGCACCGGGCACCGGTGGCCGAACCCGCGGCCCGGCCGCCCGCGGTTCCGGCCGACCGGGTCGCCGACGCGGAGCCGGCGAACGAGACTTCCGGAGCGCACCGCGCGATCCCGGCGGAAACCGTCACGGACACTCCAGGCTCCACCACGCGTCCCGCCACCACCTCGGTGGGTGAGTGGGACACCCCGGCCGACCGCACGCGGCAGGCCGCGGAAAGCGCTCTCAAACCCGCCCCCGCCCAGCGGCTCACCGAGGCCGGGCTGCCCACCCGGCGGCCGGGCGCCCAACTCGCCCCCGGTGCGGTCGTTCCGCGCGTGCGCGAACAGACCGGCGGCACCTTCCGCGACGCCGCCGCCGTGCGCAGCAGTCTCTCGCGGCACTACCAGGGCATGCGCGCCGCCCGGTTGGAGACCGCCGCGCGTGCCGAACAATCCGGAAAGGACGAAGTGGATCCGCGATGACGGAACTGCACCCCCGGCGCTCCGCCACCGAGCCGGCCGCCCGGTCCCTGAGCGGGACGCTGCCCGCGCCGCCCGAACGGTCCGCCACGCTGAACTGGCTGGTCAACGGGTTCGTCGAGGACGTCTCGGGTGTCGCGCACGCCGTGCTGGTCTCCGCCGACGGGCTGCTCGTGGCCGCCGACGAATCGCTCCCGCGGGAGCGCGGTGACCAGCTCGCGGCCATCGCGGCCGGGCTGTCCAGCCTCTCCCTCGGCACCGCCGAGCTGTTCACCGCCGGGCGGGTCGTCCAGTCGGTGATCGAGATGGAGCAGGGGTTCCTGCTGCTGATGAGCGTCGGCGACGGCTCGAACCTCGTCGTGCTCGCCTCGACCGGCTGCGACATCGGGCTGGTCGGCTACGAGATGACGATGCTGGTCGAGCGGGTGGGGCAGAAGGTCGACGTGCCCGCGCGCGAGATGCCGGTGGCCCAGGACCACCGGTGATCGACGACGCGCACGGGGACGAGCCGCGCCGCAGCCCGGCGCTCGCCCGCCCCTACGCGTGGACGGAAGGCCGCACGGCCCCGGCGGTCGAGATCGCCGTCGAAGCGCTGGTCGAGACCACCGCCGACGGCCGGGCCGAAGCCGGCTACCAGACGTCGAGCGCGTCGGCGGAGGTCCTCGAGCTGTGCGTCCGGCCGCGGTCGTTGATGGAGATCGCCGCGCTGCTGTCCGTGCCGCTCGGCGTGGTCCGCGTGCTCGTGTCGGACCTGATGCAGGACAACCTGGTGATCGTCCGCGACACGCTGTCGGACACCGCCACCTGGGACGAGCGCCACGACCTGATGGAACGCGTGCTGCACGGGCTGCGCGACCTGTAGAGAGGACTTCGCCATGGAGCATTTCGCGCTGGGGCACTGGCTGCTCGTGCTCGCGTACCTGACGTCGGTCGTCGGCTGCGCGCTCGGGCTGGCGTGCGCGGTCCAGGCCCGCCACGCGGCCGATCCGCGGCACCGCGTGCGGTGGCTGGTGCTGGCCGCCGTTTCGATCGGCGGCGTCGGCATCTGGCTGATGCACTTCGTGGCGATGCTCGGCTTCAGCACCCCGGGCATGCCGGTCCGCTACGACATCTTCCGCACGGTCCTGTCGGCGATCCTTTCGGTGACGGCGGTGTTCGCGGGGCTCGTGGTGGTCGGCGGCCGCGCGAAGTTCGGCTGGTGGCGCCTCGCCCTCGGCGGCGTCATCACCGGCCTGGCGGTGAATGTCATGCACTACACGGGCATGTCGGCGCTGCGGGTGAAGGGCGACTTCGGCTACGACGGCGGCCTGGTGGCGCTCTCGGTGGTGATCGCGGTGGTGGCGGCGACGGCGGCGCTGTGGTTCGCGGTCTTCCTCGACCAGCTGTGGCTGCGGCTGCTGGCCGGCTTCGTGATGGGCGCGGCGGTGACCGGCATGCACTACACGGGCATGGCGGCGGTCCGGATGAACATGGACATGAACGCGCCGGACCCGGCGGGCGCGGAGGTGTTCTCCTTCCTGTTCCCGGTGTTCGTGCTGGCGGCGATCGCGATGGCGGTGCCGCTGTGCGCGGTCCTGATGGCGCCGGCGGTGTCCCCGAAGGCCGCCGAGCCCGTCGCGGAAGACGCCGTCACGGTGTGAACCGGCCCGCGGGAACGCCCCGCGGGCCGGTGCTTTCACCTCCCTACAGGCCGCACAGCAGCGAACAGGCCTTGGCCGCCGACCAGTCCGTTGTGGACGGAGGCGTGCCCGGCGGGACGTTCACCGGCAGGTAGCTCACCTTCGCCTTGTTGGTGATGGGGAACAGGTTCAGCAGCGCGAACGTCGTGCAGTACACCTGCTTCGACCCGCCCGCCGCCAGGGTGAACGGACCCGTCTGGCACGACGGCTCCACGGTGTCCACCACCTGCGCGGACGTGATCCCCACCGGACCCTCGTCGGTCACCGTGATCCGCCAGTACGCCGAGGCGACGAGCACCCCGAGCAGGCCCACCGGGGCCTGTTTCGCCCACGGTCCGGCGCCGCCCGGGCCGCACCGGTCCGGGTGGACCGCCGTGCAGATCTCCTTCTCCACGGTCACCTTCGGGGTGCACGACGCGCCCGGGGCGACCGGGAGCGTCACCGTGTTGGAGGTGAACGAACCCGTCGAGTCCGTGCCCGTCGCCGTGTTCGCCACCGACGTCACCAGGCAGTCCGCCGAGATCGCCGTGCGGAAGCACAGCTGGGGTGCGTCACCCGCGAAGTCGACCACCAGTGACCCGCTGAAGCCCGCCGCGCTGTGCAGGACCAGCGTCGTCGTCACGGTGATCGACGGGTGGGCCGCCACCGAGACGCCGCTGAGGTCGACCGAGCCGTCCGGGGCGAAGCCCGGGGTCGGCACCACCGCGTTGTCCTGGTCGACGACCGTGACCCGCGACGCCGCGAAGTCGACGTTCGCCGGGTCGACGCCCGTCAGCCGCGCGGACGTGTAGCCCTGGACGTGACTTCCGCCGTCGCAGTAGAAGTCACCCGGACGCAGGGTCACCTGCCCGCCGGAGCGGACACACGGCGTCGCGCCGGTGGCCGGGTCCATCGAGAACAGCACGCCCGCGTCGCCCAGGCCGATCAAGCAGCCCGACGGCGGGTCGTACGCGTAGCCGTAGTCCCGGGTGTTGCCACCGGCCGCGTTCGGGTGCGTGATGGGGCCCGGCAGGCCCGCGCACGCCGACGCCGTCGTCCAGTCGTGGCACAGCGCCGCACCCGCGATCCCTCCGCTCCAGACCGGGAGGTAGCTGCGGACGTGGCCGTTCGGATCGGTGACGACCTCGGGGTTGAAGACGATCACGCCCGCCGCCAGCGCGGCCGCGCCGGGCGGTGGCGGCAGCACCGACCCGTCCAGCGCGTAGCACGTCGTGACGTCGTCGCTGCCCGACGTCGACGAGCACGCGCCCACCGGGGCGCCGGTCGTGCTGTAGGCCGTGTAGGCGTTGTAGGTGACGTTGCCCGCCGGACCGGTGGGCCGGGAAGCCGCCCAGCCGGCGCAGGCCGCGTTCGTCGCCGGGTCGAAGCACCCCAGTTGCGGCTGCAGTGCGGTGCCCGGCGCCGCCGTCGATGCGAACACCTTGCCCGCCACCACGGTGAGCGCACCGTAGACGTACGGCTGGTCGACGGCGGGCAGGACCGGCGCGTACGGCTGGCCACCGCAGGCGCTCCGCGTGGCGATGGTCCAGCAGATCACCGCGCCCGAGGTCACCACGCCGTAGAGGTTGCCGCCGCTCTCCACGAAACCCGTGAGGTTGTTCACCGGTGGTGACCCGCCGAGGGTGGCCAGCGGCCAGAACCCGCAGTTGGCCGCGGCCGCCAGGTCGAGGCAGCCGACGCCGGCCGACGTCGCCGTGAGGCCGGGGTAGTAGACCTTCGCGGGCGCGGCCGGGTCCCGCACGTACTGCTCGATCAAGGGGGACGTGATGTCCCCGGCCCCCAGGGTGCCGAGCGGGCCCGGCGCGGTGTTGAGCACCTTCGGCCACGGGCCGCCCGGGCACCGCGCGCCGGTGGCGAGGTCGGTGCAGACCACCTTCGGCGTGGTGGCCGCCGAGTGGTGGTAGATGTTCCAGGCCTGCAGCACGCCGCCCGGGGTGCGGTACAGGATCGGCGAGAAGCCGTCGCCGCCGGTCGCGGTGGTCACCGCCTGCACCGGCGGGGTGAGGGCGCCGGTCAGCTGCGTCGCGTCCGGGCCCGAGGCGGGGGTGGTGGCGCGGACGGCGGTGACGCCGGACGCGGGTTCGGTGCCGGTGAACGTGCTGCCGTCGGTGGACCACTGCGGCGTCCAGCCGGGCGGGACGTGCAGCGAACCGGGCTGGTAAGCCTGCCCGGCCCCGACGGCGTCGGTGATCGTGGCGGCCCCGGTGGTGGTCGCGTGGTCTTCGTAGCCGACGACCCAGTTCGCGGTCGCGCCGTGCGCGGCCGGGGAACCGGTGCCCTGCACGGACTTCGTCAGCGCCGAGACCGCCGGTGCGGGGTCGGCGGCGGCGGGCAGGGGGACGGCGGTGGCCGCCGTGAGCACCAGGGGCAGGACCGCCCCCAGCATGCGTCTTCGCATGGTTGGTCCTCGATTCTGAAAATGGACTGAATTTGTCCAGGAATCATTTCCTGGCCGAAGGAAAATCCTATGCCGCTTCGGCGGGGTGTTTGAAGCACTCTCACTCGCGCGCCGAAAAGGCGATGCGAACAGCGCAATTGCCGGGCTGTTTGCCGGGTAAGGCGCCTAGCGTGACGAGCAGGTCTCCGGGTTGTCGTCACCCGGACGCCGTCCGCGTTCACTCGTTCGGGTAATGAGGGGAGGCTAAGAATGCGTGTTTCCCGATGGGCCCGAAGAATTATTCACCGGATGTCCGTCGTGGTGGGGCTGGTCCGCTGTGAGCGGATTCGCTGGCCCGGCGGGGATCTTGGTGCTTGGGTGGCGGTATGGAGATCCTGGTGCTGGGCGGAACGGCGTGGGTGGGCCGGGAGCTGTCCCGGCAGGCGATCGGCCGCGGCCACCGGGTGACCTGCCTCGCGCGGGGCGAGAGCGGCGAAGCCGCCGGCGGCGCGAGGCTGATCGCCGCCGACCGGCGCGATCCGTCGGCGTACGAGCCCCTGCTCGACCGGGTGTGGGACGCGGTCGTCGAGGTGTCGTGGCAGCCGGGTTTCGTCCGCGGCGCGCTCGAGGCGCTGGGCGGCAAGGCCGGGCACTGGGTGTACGTCTCGTCCGGCAACGCCTACGCCTCGCACGCCACGCCCGGGGCGGACGAGTCTGCGCCTTTGCTTGCCCCGACGGACCGGAGCGAGGTCGACCGCTCGTTGTACGGCGAAGCGAAGGTGGCGTGCGAGCAGGCGTCGAGGGCGGTGGTGGGCGACCGCCTCCTCGTCGCGCGAGCCGGGCTCATCGGCGGCCCGGGCGATCACACCGGGCGCTCGGGCTACTGGGTGGCCCGCGCGGCCCGCGATCCGCGCGGGCCGATGCTGGTCCCCGGCACCCCGGCGGTGCCCACCCAGGTGGTCGACGTGCGGGACCTCACCGCGTGGCTGCTCGATTCCGCGGAGACCGGAACCGCCGGGACCTACGACGCCGTCGGTCCGGTCGTCCCGTTCGGCGAGTGGGTCGAGCTGTCCCGCGCCGCCGGCGGGCACACCGGCCCGGTGGTCACCGCCGGGGCGGAGTGGCTGCTCGCCCAGGGCGTGGCCGAGTACATGGGGCCCGAATCGCTGGCGATGTGGCTGGTCGAGCCGGGCTGGGAAGGCTGGTCGGCCCGCGACGGATCGGCGGCCCGCGCCGCGGGGCTGCACCACCGGCCCCGGACGGAGCTGCTGGCGGACACGTTGACCTGGGAACGCGAGCAGGGCCTGGACCGGGAACGGCGCGCGGGCCTCAGCGCCCGGCGCGAGCGTGAGCTGCTCGACGCCCTCGGCTGACGGTCCCGAGCTACCCGAGGCGGCCTTGGTTGGTGCCTCCGTCGAGGGGGTGGCGGGGGCACGGGTGGCGCACCGAAGGCCGCCTTAGGGTGCCTGGATCGGCGGCCGGAAGCGAAGCGGGCTGCTAGCCGGATTCGGCGTCGAAGCGGAGTTTCGACGTGATGCGGTAGCGGTCGCCCCGGTACGCCGAGCGGGTCAGCTCCACCACCCGGCCTCCTGCGTCGCGGGTGCGCCGCTCGATGTGCAGGATCGGCGCGTACACCGCGATCTCGAGGAGCTCGGCCTGGCCGGGGTCGGTGACCGCGGGCTCGATCGTCTGCACCGCGTCCTGCACGGTGATCCCGAAGCGTTCCCGCAGCAGGCGGTAGAAATTGCCGGTCTCGAGGTCCGCCGGGCGCAGGCCGGGGACCAGGGCGGCGGGCAGCGCCAGGTTTTCGATCGCGATCGGCTCGTCGTCGACGTGCCGGACGCGGGTCACGCGCAGCACCGGCGTGCCCGGCTCGAGCTCCAGCTCCGCGGCGAGGGGCCGCGGGGCCGGGGACACCGCGAACGCGACCACCCGGCTGGTCCAGTGGCCCTCCGCGGGTGGCACCGCGAGCCCGGTCGCCAGTTCCTGGGTGACCTTCTGCGGGCTGGTGAACGTGCCGCGGCCGCGCTGGCGCACCAGCAGCCCGGTGCGGGTCAGCTCGTCGATGGCGGCCCGGACGGTCGGGCGCGAGACGCCCAGCTCCGCGGCCAGGTCCCGTTCCGAGGCGAGCCCGGTGCCGGGGCCGGCGTTCTCGATCACCTTCAGCAGGTGCCGCCGGACGCGGTCGCGCTTCGCGGTGGGCGGCCGGTCCACCGGTTCCCCGGCTTGGGGCGAAGCCCCGGATGTCACATCTTCTTTTCGGGGGCTCCGGGTGGCGGAGCCCCCGGCCTGGGGCGAAGCCCCGGATGTCACATCTTCTTTTCGGGGGCTCCGGGTGGCGGAGCCCCCGGCCTGGGGCGAAGCCCCGGATGTCACAGTCAAGGCACCGTCTTCCCGGGTACTCCGAGCGCGCCGGCGAACCGGACGCGCTCCTTCGGCAGGGCACCCAGCGCGCGCAGCCGGCCGAGGTGGGCGGCGAGGCGCTGGTGGAAGTCAGCATAACCGCGGCCCGGCGGTGACCAGGCCCGCTCGGCCAGCGCGCACAGCCGTGGGAACGCCAGGTGCCGCACGTGGTCGGGCGTCGGTGCGTGCTCGGTCCACAGCTGGGCCTGGGTGCCGAGTACCCCGGGGCCGTCGCCATCGCTGACCGGGAGCCCGCCTGCCAGCGGGTCGAAGCGGTAGACGTCCTCCAGTGTCGTCACGGGCTCGTGGGGCGGCTCGCCGGGGTCCTCGCTCTGCCGGTAGTCGAAGTACGTCGACGTGTGCGGTGCCATGACGACCTGGTGGCCGCGGGCGACGGCGAGCGCGCCGTGGGCCGCGTCGCGCCAGGCCGTCACGATCAGGTCCGTGGGCAGCCGGCCCGCGGCGTGGCCGGTCTCGTCCCAGCACACGGCCCGGCGGCCCAGGTCCGCGACGATGCCGTGCAGCCGGCCGAGGAACCACGGGTGCAGCTCGGCGGGGCGCACCCCGAGGGCGGCCGCTTTCCGCCGCGCGTCCGGGCTGGTCTCCCACTGCGTGGTCGGGCACTCGTCGCCGCCGATGTGCAGGTACGGCGACGGGAACACCTCGGCCACCTGTGCCAGCACGTCCCGGCAGAAGGCGAAGACGTCTTCGTGGACGCCGAGGATGTCCGGGCTGATGCCCCACTCCGTCCACACCGGCAGCGCCACCGAAGGCCGGTTGCCCAGCGACGGGTAGGCGGCCAGTGCCGCGCGCACGTGCCCCGGCAGGTCGATCTCCGGCACGATCCGGACCCCGCGCTCGGCGGCGAAGGCGACCAGCTCGCGCAGCTCCCGCCGGGTGTAGAAGCCGCCGTGCGGGATGCCGTCGAAGACTCCGCTGCCCGCGGGCCCGACCATCGACTCCGCGCGCCAGGCCCCGACTTCGGTGAGCCGGGGCCTGCCGTCGATTTCGATCCGCCAGCCCTGGTCGTCGGTGAGGTGCAGCTGCAGGACGTTGTACTTGTGCAGGGCGAGCAGGTCGACGAACTCGCGCAGGAATTCGAGCGGCATGAAGTGGCGGGCGACGTCGAGCAGCACCCCGCGCCACGGCAGCCGGGGCGCGTCGCGGACGGTCAGGCACGGCAGCCGCGGGGCCAGCTGGCGGATCGTCTGGACGCCGGCGAGGAGGCCCGCTTCGGTGGACGCCGTGAGCAGCGCCCGGTCGGGGGTGACTTCCAGGGTGTACTCCTCCGGCCCGAACCCCGGCCGCAGCGCGAGCCGGATGACCGGTCCGTTGTGGACCAGGGGGAGGCCGGTGTAGGCGGCGAGCAGGCGGGCGGGGCCCCGGGTGCCGGGTCCGGCCAGGATCCCGGTGGGCACGCAGGAACCGGCGTGGCGGGTCAGCCGCGCGGGGCGGGGGATGAGCATCAGCCCTTCACCGCGCCCGCGGTCATGCCCTCGACCAGGTGGCGCTGCACGAGCGCGAAGAAGACGACGACGGGCAGCGCGAACAGCGTCGACGCGGCGATGAGGCCGCCGTAGTCGGTGCCCGTGGCGGTGCTGAACGACACCAGCCACACCGGCAGGGTGTAGCCCGAACTGTCCTTCATGATCACGTAGGCGAACAGGAAGTCGTTCCACGCGGTGATGAAGGCGAACACGCTGGTCGCGATCAGCCCGGGCAGGACCAGGGGCAGCAGGACCGAGCGCATGACGCGCCCGCGCGTCGCGCCGTCGACCATTGCCGCCTCCTCCAGTTCGACCGGGATGCCGTGCAGGAAGCCGCGCAGCGTCCAGATCGTGAACGGCAGCACGAGCGCCACATAGGTCAGGATCAGCCCGGGCAGCGTGTCGAGCAAGTGCGTGCTCTTGAGGCTGAGGAACAGCGGGATGACCAGCGCGGGCACCGGCACCATCTGCAGCACCAGCACGCCGACGAGGAAGCTGCGGCGGCCGAAGAACCGGAAGCGCGTCAACGCCGTCGCCGCGAGAAAGGCGACCACGATGGACAGGACGACGACCGCCACCACGACCACGGCGCTGTTGGCGAGGTCCTGGACGAACCCCGGCTTGGCGAGCGCGCCGGCGAAGTTGTCCAGGGTGACGTCGACGGGCAGGAATTCGGGCGTGGGCTGGAGGATCTTGCCCGTGGGTTTGAACGCCGTGAGCACCATCCAGTACACCGGGAAGATCCACACGAGACAGAACACGGTGGCTGCCGCGTTGCGGCCGAAGCGCCGGATCACAGGTCCTCCCCGGAGCGGACGAGCCGCCGCACGTACACGGCGGTCAGGCCGACCAGCAGCACGACCGAGACGACGGCGATCGCCGCGCCCTGGCCGAAGTCGTTGCGGCTGAAGGCCCGGGTGAAGGTCCAGATGCCCAGCGTCGTCGTGCCGCCCGCCGGGCCGCCCTGGGTGAGGATCCAGATCTGGTTGAAGACGGTGAAGTCCCAGATGACCGAAAGGATGGTGACCAGCCCGAGGATCGGCTGCAGGAAGGGGAGGGTGATCGTGCGGTGTGTCCGCCACGGCCCGGCGCCGTCCAGCGCCGCGGCTTCGTAGTAGGACCGGGGGATCTGCGACAAGCCCGCGTGGAGCGTGAGCGCGGCGAACGGGACCGACTGCCACACGACGAGCAGCCAGACGAGGGTGAACGCCGACGCCGGGGACGCCGTCCAGTCGCGCTGGGTGAGGTCCCCGAACCCGAGCCGGGTCAGCAGCCAGTTCACCACGCCGTAGCCGGGCTGGAAGAGCCACTGCCAGACCAGGGTGGACGCCACGTTCGGCAGGGCCCACGCCGCGATCAGGCAGAGCGTGACGGCCGTGCGCATGCCGCGGCCCAGGCGTTGCAGCAGCAGGGCGACGCCGGACGCGATCACGAGCGTCCCGATGACCAGCGCGGCGCAGAACCCGACCGTGCGCGCGAGGACCGGCAGCAGCTGGGGGTCGGCTAGGACGGCGGTGTAGTTGTCCCCGCCGGCGAAGCCCGTCTTGCCGGTGAACAGCGACCGCAGGCCGTACTCCTGCAGCGAAATGCCGACCAGCCGGACGAGGGGGTAGCCGAGCACCAGCCCGAGCAGCGCGGCCGCGGGCAGGAGCAGGCCGTAGGGGAGCAGGGAACGGCGTCTCGTTCTCTCCCGGGTGCGCGCCTTTTCGAGCAGCACAAGGACTCCTTCGCGGAACAGGGGCGGGGTGGCCTGGCGGGGACGGCGGTCGGCCGGGCCACCCCGCCGGTCAGCGGGTGCCCAGTGCCTCGGTGAGGTGGGCGTCGAACTCCCGGGCCGCGTCGGCGATCGGCCGGCGTCCGGTGGCGATGTCGGCGAAGAAACCGTTGATGGACTTGTCGCTCTCGATGGTCGCCCAGCCGGGGGCGGCCGGGGTGGCGACGCTGGTCTTCGCCGCGGTGGCGAAGGCCGCGTTGACCGGCGGCAGCGTGGGCGTGATCCGGTCGATCAGCTCGGTGGAGATCGGCGTCCAGCCGTCGATCCCGGCGATGGCGTCGCGCTGGACGGCCGGGTCCGTCGCCGCCTTGAGGTAGGCCAGCGCCAGGTCCTGGTTACGGCTCTTGGCGGCGACGGCGAGGTCCGAGCCGCCGAGGAACACCGGCTGGGTCTTCCCGGGCGTGGCGCTCGGGAAGGGGAACGTGCCCAGCCGGTCCTTCAGCTCCGGCTTGTTCTTGAGCACGGTGTTGACGCTCGTGTCGAGGATGGCCGCCGCGCCGCCGGAGGAGAAGATCGCGGCCTGGTCCGGGGCCTTGGTGTCGACGTTGCGGGACGCGGGGGAGGAGTAGGCGTTCTGGAAGTCCTTCCACGCTTGCAACCCCTTCAGCGCCTCGGGGCTTTCGAGGGCACCGGTCCACTTCCCGTCCTTCCGCGTGGCGAGCTGCCCGCCGGCGTCCCAGACGAACTGCAGCGCGCCGAACCAGTACCGGCCGGGGAAGTGGAAGGCCGAGAAGTCCGGGGCCGGGTGCTTCGCCTTGACCTTGTCCAGCGCCGCGGTGAGCTCCGGGAACGTCGTCGGCGGGGCGGTGACGCCGGCGTCGGCCCAGAGCTGCTTGTCGTAGATCACCGCCCGGTTGCCGGCGAACAGCGGCGCGGCGTACAGCTTTCCGTCCACAGTGGCCGGTCCGGCCAGGCCGGGCAGCCAGGTCTGGCCCACGGCGAGCTCCTCGCGGTGCGGGGTGAGGTCGGTCAGCGCGCCGTTGGCGGCGAACAGCGGGACGTTCGTGTTGCCGATCTCGATGACGTCCGGGGTGGTGTCCTGGGCCAGCGCGGTGCTGATCTTCGTGTTGATGTTGTCCCACTCCTGGATCTGCACGGTGACCTTCGCGCCGGTGGCCTTCTCGAACGCGGCGTTGATCGCCGCGGTGGCCTGGTCGCTGAGGTCGCCGTTCATCAGCCAGACGGTGAGGGTGCCACCGCCGGCGGCCGGTGCGGGGGTGTCGGTGCCGCAGGCGGTGGCGGTCACGGCGGCGACGGCCAGTGCGGCGGCGAGGGTGCGTCTGCGCATGGGGAGCTCCTGAGCGGTCAGCAGTGGCCGAGGTCGCGCCACTGGGCGGTGAGGCCGGGCTCCGAACCCTGGGTCCACCAGTTCGCCTGCCAGAGGTGGGCGTTGTGCTTCACGCGCTGGCCCTCCAGGTACACCGTGCCCCAGTCCCATTCCGCCGCGGTCGAACAGTTCGCGGGCTGGGAAGGCGTGGTGGGCGTCGTCGGCGTGGTGGGCGTGGTCGTCGGCGGCGGGGTGGTCGGCGTCGTGCAGCCGGTGACGGTGTCCACATGGGACGTTCCGGTCGAGCGGTACCGCCCGGCCTGCGCGACGGCGTCGGCCGGGGAGACGACCTGGTTGCCCGCGTAGTAGGTCCAGTCCACCTGTTCGGTGTAGACGCTGTTCCCGCTCGTGTGCCCGGCGGTGTCGATGAACCACATGTTGTAGTTGATGGACATCGGCGTGCGCGGGTACACCGGGTTGCCCTGCGCGTCGGTGGTGTGGTCGGCGGTGAGCACGCCGTCGATGTAGTACTTCACGTGCCCGCCGGAGACCTGGGTGACGACGTCGTGCCAGCCGGCGAAGCTGCGGTTCTGCGCGGTGGACGTGCGCAGGCCGTCCCACGACGGGTTGTTCCAGTAGGTGTACCAGCTGGTCTGGTAGTTCGCCTGCGGGCCGCCCCAGCCGCCGTTGGGCAGGTACTCGGAGAAGTCGAGCTCGCTGTAGAGCGGGTCGCGGTCGTACCGCAGCGGGGAGATCGTGAAGTAGGTTTCGTTGACGTGGTCGCCGTCCGGGCCGCTGTCCGGCGCGTCGGTGAAGCGGACGCGGCTGGCGTAGGTGCCTTCGAAGAACCGCAGCTGGTTCTGGTAAAGCTCGGCGTGCGTGGTGCCCGCGGCGCTGCCGTCGGTGGTGGCGGTGAGCTGGGCGACGCGTTCGCCGTTCACGGCCGGGAAGCTGACGTTGCTCGTCAGCCAGCGAGCCCCGGGGACGCCGGGGCTGCCGACGTCGTTGCGCGTGGTCCACCCGGCGCCGCCGAAGGCGCCGTCGGTGGGCGAGGCGTAGTGGAAGTCGTCGAAGAGCACACCGCAGCCGGCCGCGGCGGACGCCGGGCTGGCGTCGGCCCCGCCGGAGAGGACGAGGGCCGTCGCGGCCGCGGTCGCGATGCTCGTCAAGGCTGCTGTGGTGGTCCGGATGGACATGGGTCTCCTCCTGGGGATGCCGTCCGCGGGGAGCGCCGATTGGTCTAGACGAATCAGGTGGCCAGTACCTTCCTCCCTGACCACTGGTAAAGTCAAGAAGGCAGTAGAACTTACCTTTGGTAATTTCTGGTGGGGGTCAGCCGATCCAGGCGCGGTAGGCCGCCAGGTCCACGTTGCCGCCGCACACGACCGTCACCACGTGGCGGCCGGCGAACCGGTCGCGGTCCTCGAGGACCGCCGCGATGCCCAGCGCCGCCGACGGTTCCACCACCAGCCCGGCGTGCTCCAGCAGCAGGCGCATGCCGGTGATGATCGACGCCTCGGTGACCAGGACGGCGTCGTCCGCGACGACGAGCAGGTCGGCCAGCACCTCCGGGATCGGCCGCCGCCCGGCGACGCCGTCGGCGATCGTGTTCGTCGGGCCGGTGGTGACCACGCGCCGCGCGTGCCAGGAACGCGTCATCGCCGGGGCGCCGGCCGGCTGGACGCAGACCACCTCGGTCCCGGGCGCCTCGGCCCGCAGGACGTGCCCCACCCCGGTCGCCAGCGCGCCGCCGCCGAGGGCGATCAGGACGGCGTCGAACGCGGGCCCGGCGGCCGCCAGCTCCAGGCCGATGGTCGCGGCGCCGTCGCACGTTTCGAGGTCCAGGCTGTCTTCGACCAGCCGGATGCCGTCGCGGCGGGCGATGGCCGCGGCGCGCTCGCGGGCCAGTTCGTGGTCGCCGTCGACCAGCTTCAGCCGGGCGCCGAGCGCGCGGATGCGGGCCAGCTTGGCCGCCGTCGCGTGCCGGGACGCGACGACGGTGACGTCGAGCCCCCGGTCGCGGCCGGACCACGCGAGCGCTTGGCCCAGGTTGCCCGCGCTGGCGCACACCACCGCGCCCGTGAGCCCGCTCGCCACCACTTCGGTGCCGCGGCCCTTGAAGCTCCGCACCGGGTTCGCCGTCTCGAGCTTGATGCTCACCGCACACCCGAGAACCGGTTCCAGCGCTTCGCAGCGGAACAGCGGTGTGTCGAGGAAGACCGGGTCGATCACCGACCGGGCCGCCCGGATCCGGGCGAGGTCGAGGCGCGTTTCCGGCACGCCGGCAGCCTAGTGCGCGGGCTGGAACAGCTCCACGAGGTTTCCGGCCGGGTCCGCCAGGAGGATCTGCCGCCCGCCGGGCCCGGACACCACCTCGGTGCGGAACGCCACCCCGGCCTCAGTCAGGCGGGCGATCTCGGCGTCGAGGTCGGCGACGACCAGGTGGATGCGGTTGCGCCCGGCGGCGGCGGAGTCCGCGGGGGTGGCGCGGGCGCCGGAACTCGCCGGGCCGGACAGCAGCAGGCGCAGGGAGCCGCGGGTGACGTCGGCGAAGGCCGGCGCCGCGCTCATCCGGACCGTGAAGCCGAGGTGGGTCGTGTAGAAATCGAGGGCCGCCGGTACGTCGTCGACGACGTACCGGACGCTGGCGTACTGCTCACTCATGACCGGGCCTCCTTGCCGGGTACCAGTTCCGGCAGCAGGTGCCGGATGCGCGTGTCGAGCTCCGAAGCCGTCATGGCCATGGACTCCGCTGTCGGGTCGGGGATGCTCCAATGGCGGCGCCGCGGGTGGTGCGGGAACTCCGGGCAGACCTCGCGGACCCGGTCGCACACCGTGATGACGTGGTCGAACCGCCGGCCGGCCACCGTGTCCAGGTGCCGCGGCCGCTGCCCGGTGACGTCGATGCCGAACCGCTCGCCCAGCACCCGGATCGCGCCGGGGTGCAGGGCGGCCTTCGGGTGGCTGCCCGCGCTGGTCACCGTCACCTTCCCGGCGGTGCGCCGGCGCAGCAGCGCTTCGGCGATCGGGGACCGGGCGCTGTTGCCGGTGCAGAGGAACAGCACCGCGACCCGCCCGGGCGAGGGGAGTCCGGGACGCAGGGCCGGGTGCAGTGCCGCGCCGGTCTCGGCGAGCGCGGCCGCACAGTGGTCGAGATCGAGGTGGTAGTAGCTGTCCCGCCCGTCGAAGCTGCTGCGCGTGGCGGTGACCAGGCCACCGCCGCGCAGCAGCCGCAGGTGGTAGGAGACCAGGTTCTGCGGCTCGCCGACGCGCTCCACCAGTTCCCGGACCCGCAGGTCGCCGCCGGCGAGCGCGGTCAGCAGCGACCACCGCAGCGGGTGGGCGGCCAGGCGGACGAACTCGGGTGGCTGAGCGGCCATGCCCGGACAATACATCAAATGGATTTGATGGAAAAGGGCGTCATGATGAGACACGGGCCGAGCGAAGGGACAGCGGATGACCGAGGAGGAAGCCGCGATCGTCGCGGTGGTGCGGGACTTCGTCGATCGCGAAGTCCGGCCGGTGGCACGGGAACTGGACCACTCCGACACCTACCCGGAAGCGCTGATCGAGCGGATGAAGGAGCTCGGCGTCTTCGGGCTGGCCGTCCCCGAGGAGTGGGGTGGCACGCCGGTCTCGGCCCGGTGCTTCGCCGAGGTCACCGAGGAACTGGCGCGCGGCTGGATGAGCCTGGCCGGCGCGATGGGCGGCCACACCGTGGTCGCGAAGCTCCTCGTCACCTACGGCACCCACGAGCAGCGGGAGCGCCACCTGCCGCGGATGGCCACCGGCGAGGTCCGGGCGACGATGGCGCTGACCGAACCCGGCGGCGGCTCCGACCTGCAGGCCCTGCGCACCACCGCCCGCCGCGACGGGGAGTCCTACGTGGTCGACGGCGCGAAGACGTGGATCACCAACGCCCGCCGTTCGCGGCTGGTCGCGCTGCTGTGCAAGACCGACCCGCACGCCGAACCCGCGCACGCGGGCATCAGCGTCCTGCTCGTCGAGCACGGGCCGGGCTTCGAGGTCGCGCGGGACCTGCCGAAACTGGGGTACAGAGGGGTCGAAAGCTGCGAACTGTCCTTTTCGGACTTCCGGGTGCCGGTCACCGCGCTGCTGGGCGGGGCGGAGGGCCGGGGGTTCGCGCAGATGATGCGCGGGCTGGAGATCGGCCGGATCCAGGTCGCCGCCCGCGCCCTCGGCGTCGGCCGGGCCGCGCTGGAGGATTCGCTGCGGTACGCCCAGGAACGCGAGACGTTCGGGAAGCCGATCTGGCAGCACCAGTCGGTCGGCAACCACCTCGCCGACATGGCCACCAAGCTGGAGGCGGCCCGTCAGCTGGTCCACCACGCCGCCCGCCGCTACGACTCCGGCGAGCGCGCGGACCTCGAAGCGGGGATGGCGAAGCTCTTCGCTTCCGAGACGGCGATGGAGATCGCCCTGAGCGCGGTCCGCATCCACGGCGGCTACGGCTACTCGACGGAATTCGACGTCGAACGGTACTTCCGGGACGCGCCGCTGATGATCGTCGGCGAGGGCACCAACGAAATCCAGCGCACGGTGATCACCCGGCAGCTGATCCGGCGGCATCGCCGCGGCTGAAGTGGAGTGAGCGTGGTGGGGCCGTGCCGACTTGGGGGGAGGGGCAGGCACCGCCCCACCACGCTCGGCCGGGCGACGCGAGGTGGCGCCGCGTTGCCCGGCTGGTCCGGAATCGCCTACCGTGTCCGGGTTTCCGCCGGGTGGGCGGTCCAGGGCGGATTGCCGCACTGCGGTCGCCAGGTGCCGAGGTGCACCCACTGGCGGCCCCAGGTGTGGGACATGAGGACCGTCGGGCGCCGGCACCGGGGGCAGGTCTGCGGCGCCGAGTCGATGGACACCTCGTCCTCCTCCGAGCGGTGAGTGGTGGCGGGGACGAGGATCGTCCGAACAGGACCGGAGGGGACCGGGGAAACTACCCGGATCGCTACGCGGGTTGCCCGGGTTGCCCCGCCAGCCAGGAAGCGACCTGGGTCCGCGAGTTGAGGCCGAGCTTCACCAGGATGTTCTCGACGTGCCCTTCGACGGTCCGTCCGCTGAGGACCAGGGCGGCCGCGATCTCCTTGTTGCTCATCCCGCGGGCCACCAGCTCGGCGATCTCCCGCTGCCGCCGGGTCAGCCCGCCGGGCTCGGCCGCCTTGTCCGCCACCCGCGTGGCGGGCCGCTCCCGCAGCGCGTAGCGGACGACCTCGTCGAGGCCGCAGCCGGCCGCGTCGGCGAACGCCGCGGCGAAGGCGTCGTCCCCGAGCGCCTTGCGGGCCGGCGCCGCGCACTGCTCGTCGACACCCTGGTACGGGCTCATTTCGCCGACGCGGGCGCCGCTGAGCCGCCAGACCGCGTCGGCGCCGCCGAGCAGCCGGGCCACCCGCTCGTGCTCGCCTTCGGCGGAGTGGCACCACGCGAGCGCCTCGACGAGGAACGCGAGCAGCGTCCGGTCGGGCAGCCGCAGCGCGACGGCTTCGTGCAGCAGGTCCGCGGCCCGCCGGGGCTCGCCGGCGCGCCAGCGGTGGATCGCGACGGCCCACAGCGCGTAGCCCCGCGACCAGCGCGCCTCGTGCCGGTCGGTCAGGGCGAGCGCCTCCTCCGCGGCGACGGCGCCCTGCGGGTCACCGAGGAAGAAGCGCGCGGCGGCCAGCAGGATCAGCGTGTCGAACACCAGCAGCGCGTCGCCGGCCGCGCGGTACCCGGCCAGTGCCCGCTCCAGCAGCTCGGCACCGCCGGTCAGGTCGCCGGTGAAGAAGGTGGCCATGCCGGCGCATTCCGCGTGGCCGGCCCGGAGCCGTTCGTCGTCGAACTCGACGGCGAGTTCGCCCAGCTCCGCCAGCAGTTCGGCGTGCGGCGCGCCGGTCTGGATCGCCAGGAACGCCATCGCGTACAGCCCCCGGGCCCGGACCAGGGTGCGCTCCCGGCACAGTTCGAGGCCGCGCCGCAGGTAGCGGCAGCCTTCCGGGACGAGGCCGCCGCCGTACCAGAAGTTCCACAGCGAAGCCGCGATGTCGAGCGCCTGGCCGGCCTGCCCCGGGCCGGCCAGGCAGTGTTCCAGTACCGCCCGGAGGTTGGCGTGCTCGCGGCGCAGCCGGCCGAGCCACTCCGACTGCCGCGGGCCGAACCCCTCGGCCCGGTAGCGCCGCGCGAGGTCCGCGTAGTACCCGGCCTGCCGGGTCCGCACGTCGGCCTCGGTGGCCAGCCGGGCGCCGCCGTATTCGCGCACGGTCTCCAGCATGCGGTACCAGGCGTGCCGCCCGAAGGTGCCGTTCTGCCGCCGGATGACCGATTTGTCGACCAGGCCCGTCACGACGTCCAGCGTGCTGCCGCCGCCGTCTTCCGCGGGCACGCAGACGTGCTCGACGGCGTCGAGGTCGAACCCGCCGGGGAACACCGACGCCTGCGCCCACAGCCGCTGCTCCGCGGGCGTGCAGAGCTCGAAACTCCAGTCGATCGCCGCTTCGAGCGTCCGGCGGCGGGGCGGCACGGCGGCCGGCCGGGAAGTGAGCGGGCCGAGCCGGTCGTCGAGGCGTTCGAGGACCTGGTCGACCGTCAGCACGCGGACGCGGACGGCGGCCAGCTCGATGGCCAGCGGGATGCCCTCCAGCCGGCGGCAGATCCGGCTCACGGCCGGGCGGTTGTCCGGGGTGAGCTCGAAGCCGGGCGAGACGGCCGCCGCGCGGTCGGCGAACAGCGTGACCGCTTCGACCGGGCCGCCGCCGGCGTCCCCGGGCCGGGGGACGGGCAGCGGCTCGACGTGCAGGAGGTGCTCGCCCTCCACGTGCAGCGTGTGCCGGCTGGTGGCCAGGACCCGGAGCCCGCCGGAGCCCGCGAGCAGCTTGGCGACCAGCGTCGCGCATTCGTCGGCCACGTGCTCGCAGTTGTCCAGCACCAGGAGCAGCTGCTTGTCTTCGAGGTACTCCGCGAGCCCGGCGGCCTGGTCGCTGGTCCCGCGCAGGCCGAACGCCGTCGCCACGGTGGCCGGCACCAGGTGCGGATCACCGACGTCGGCCAGCTCGACCAGCCACACGCCGTCCGGGAACGCCCGCCGCACGTCGGCGGCGACCCGCAGCGCCAGCCGCGTCTTGCCGACACCGCCGGCCCCGGTGAGCGTGACCAGCCTGGCCGTGGCCAGCAGCCGCTTCACCTCGCCGAGCTCGTGGCGCCGGCCGACGAAGCTGGTCAGCTCGGCCGGGAGGTTTCCGGCACTTCGGCGGGATCGGGCACCCATGCGCCGAGTCTAGGTCCGCACCGCGTCGTCCCTCCAATCACCGGTGATGCCTCCTCAGTCACGGGTGATGCCCCGCTGATCACGCGAGATGCCTCCCGGATCACGCGAGACACCCGGCGGAACAAACTTCGTCGCAGATATTGTTAACAATCTGATCGACGATTAGGGTGCGGGTATCGAGACCCGGAGCGACGAGGAATCCCCTTGATCATCGACTGCCACGGCCACTACACCACCGCCCCGCCCGCCCTCGCGGCGTGGCGCGACCGGCAGATCGCCGCGCTGGACGGCGCCGGTGCCCCGCCCACCGCGGCCGGCCCGCGAATCAGCGACGACGAGATCCGCGAGAGCATCGAAGGCAACCAGCTGCGGCTGATGGACGAGCGCGGCATCGACCTGACGATCTTTTCGCCCCGCGCCTCCTTCATGGCCCACCACGTCGGCGGCTTCGAGACGTCGGCGGCGTGGGCGGCGATCTGCAACGAGCTCTGCCACCGCGTCAGCACGCTCTACCCGGAGCGGTTCGCCCCGGCCGCGATGCTCCCGCAGTCCCCGGGTGCCGACCCGGCGACGTGCCTCCCGGAGCTGACCCGCTGCGTCGAGGAGTACGGCGCCGTCGCGCTGAACCTCAACCCCGACCCGAGCGGCGGCCACTGGACGGCCCCGCCGCTCACCGACCGGTCGTGGTACCCGGTCTACGAAAAGATGGCCGAGTACGACATCCCGGCGATGGTGCACGTCAGCACCAGCGTCAACCCGGCGTTCCACACCACCGGCGCGCACTACCTCAACGCCGACACGACCGCGTTCATGCAGCTCGTGCAGGGCGACCTGTTCGCCGACTTCCCCACGCTGCGGCTGATCATCCCGCACGGCGGCGGCGCGGTGCCCTACCACTGGGGCCGGTTCCGGGGGCTGGCCATGGCGCTGGGCAAGCCCGAGCTGGAGGAGCACGTGCTGAACAACGTCTTCTTCGACACCTGCGTCTACCACCAGCCGGGCTCCGACCTGCTCTTCGACGTGATTCCGGCGCGCAACATCCTCTTCGCGTCGGAGATGATCGGCGCGGTCCGCAGCGTCGACCCGCGCACCGGCCACCACTTCGACGACACCCGCCGCTACGCCGAAGCCGCCCACCTGTCCGAAGACGACTGGGCGGCCGTCCGGGAGCACAACGCCCGCGCCGTCTACCCGCGCCTGGACACGCTCCTGAAGGGCCAGGGCCGGTGACCGCGCCGAAGACGCCGGGCTGGCTCGACTGGTGCGCCGCACCGTCCACACCGGACTTCCGGTTGCCGCCCGGCACGGTGGACGCCCACTGCCACGTCTTCGGCCCGCAGGCGGAGTTCCCCTTCGCGCCCGAGCGCAAGTACACCCCCTGCGACGCGGGCAAGGAGCAGCTCTTCGCCCTGCGCGACCACCTCGGCGTCTCCCGGAACGTCATCGTCCAGGCCACCTGCCACGGTGCCGACAACGCCGCGATGGTGGCCGCCGTCCGCGCGGCCGGCGGCCGGGCGCGCGGGGTCGCCACCGTCCGGTCCGACGTCGGCGACGCCGAGCTGCGGGACCTGCACGCGGCCGGGGTCCGGGGCGTGCGGTTCAACTTCGTCAAGCGGCTCGTCGACGCCGCGCCGCACGACGAGCTGCGCGCCATCGCGAAGAAGATCGCTCCGCTCGGCTGGCACGTCGTCCTCTACTTCGAAGCCGCCGACCTGCCCGAGCTGGAAGGCTTCTTCGGCACGCTGCCGGTGCCGCTGGTGATCGACCACCTGGGACGGCCGGACGTCACGAAACCCGTCGGCGGCCCGGAATTCGGCCGGTTCCTGGACTTCGCCGGCCGCCACGACGTCTGGGTGAAGGTGAGCTGCCCCGAGCGGCTGACCGTCACCGGGCCGCCCGCCTACGCCGACGTCGTCCCGTTCGCCCGCCGCGCCGTCGAGGAGTTCCCGGACCGGGTGCTGTGGGGCACCGACTGGCCGCACCCGAACCTGAAGCACCACATGCCCGACGACGGCCTGCTCGTCGACCACGTCCGGCACGTCGCGGACACCCCCGGAACGCAGCGGAAGCTGCTCGTCGACAACCCGATGCGCCTCTACTGGCCCGGCGAAACCGCCTGAACCCCCGAAGGGCATGCAATGCAGCACGCCAACGCGCTGAACCGGCTGAACCGCCTGCCGATCGCCCGGTTCCACAAGGTCACCCTGTTCGCCGTCTCGTTCGCCTATTTCTTCGAGTTCGCCGACATCAACAGCTTCGCCACCACCGCACCCAAGCTGATCAAGCTCTGGGGCGTCACGGTCGACCAGGTCGCGTACGTGACCTCGTTGTCGTTCGTCGGGATGTTCTTCGGCTCGATCATCGCGAGCACCATCGCGGACCGCTGGGGCCGCAAGAACGCACTGGTGCTGACGACCGTCTGGTTCGGCGTCTTCTCGTTCGCGGCGGTGTTCTCGTGGGACATCGTGTCGCTGGGGGTGTTCCGCGTCCTGACCTCGGCGGGCCTCTCGGCGATGACCGTGGTCGCGGTGATCTACGTCAACGAGCTCTACCCCGCGGCGAACCGGGGCAAGTACCAGGCCTACGCGATCGTGATCGGCATCTGCGGCACGCCGGTGACGAACCTGATCGCCAGCGTCGTCGTCCCCCTCGGCGACTGGGCGTGGCGGCTGGTCTACCTGTGGGGCGCGCTCGGCGTCCTGCTCGTGCTGTTCACCCGGCAGCTGAAGGAGTCGCCCCGCTGGTACGAAAGCCGCGGCGAGCACGCGAAGGCGGACGCGGTGCTGCGGGAGATCGAAGCCCGGGTGGCGGCCGAGAAGGGCCCGCTGCCGGAACCGGCGCCGCCGGCCGGGGAGGCCCCGGTGGCCAAGGCCCCGCTTCGGCTGTTGCTGCGCAAGCAGTACCTGCTGCCGACGTTGCTGCTCACCGTCCTGTGGGTGACCCAGACGATCGGGTTCTTCGGCTATTCGAGCTGGGCGCCGACGCTGCTGGCCAAGGAGGGCTTCAGCGTCGAGAAGTCGGTGTTCTACGTGGCGCTCACGACGGTCGGCGCGCCGCTGGGCTCGTACCTGGCGGCCCTGGTCACCGACCGGTTCGAGCGCAAGTGGTGCCTGGTCGCGTTCGGCACGGTGATCGCGCTGTGCGGGCTGTTCTACGGGCTGACGTTCGATCCGGTGCTGATCGTGGTGTTCGGCTTCCTGGTCAACATGTTCGAGCGCGGTTACACGGCCCTCGGGTACGCGTACTCGCCGGAGCTGTTCGACACGCGCGGCCGGTCGCTGGGCACCGGCGTGTCGTACGGCTTGGGCCGGCTGTCGAACGCGGCGGGCCCGCTCATCGTGGCCGGGCTGTACAACGGCAGCGGGTACCGGAGCGTGTTCTTCTTCATCGCCGGGACGTGGCTGGCCGGCGCGGTGGTGCTGGCGGTCTTCGGCCCGCGGACGCGCCAGGCCCGGCTCGCGCGGGCCGCCGCGGCGCCGGCCGGGGTCTAGAACGCGTACCGGACGCGCAGGTACGGCGCGTGGACGGCGATCAGGTCCAGCAGCTCGTCCAGCAGGGCCCGCTTGTGGCCGGTGCGGTAGCGGACGTTCACGCCGCCGCCCTCGCTGCGCTTGGTCTCCTGCAGGTCGGGCCGCCAGAGGACCTGCTCGGCCTTGGGGTGCCAGCCGAGGTTGACTTCGTGCAGCGCGCGGTTGTGCGTCAGCATGATCACCTCCGCGGCCAGCTGGGCCTTGGTGGCGTCGTTCGTGGCGTCGCCGAGGTCCCGCAGCAGCCGGGCCCAGTCTTCGAGCCACCCGTCGTAGACGACGACCGGGCTGAGGTTGACGTGCACCTCGTACCCGGCGGCGACGAAGTCGTCCAGTGCGCGCAGCCGGTCGGCGATCGGGCTGGTCCGCAGGTCCAGCAGCTTGGCGGGCCGCTCGGGCATCAGCGAGAACCGGACGCGGGTGCGGCCGCGCGGGGCCAGCTCCAGCAGCCCGCGGTGGACGTACTTGGTGGCGAAGGACGCCTTCGCGGCCGGCTGGCCGGCGAACAGGGCGATCAGGTCCGCGACGTTGTCGCTGACCAGCGCGTCGACCGAGCAGTCGGAGTTCTCGCCGATGTCGTAGACCCACGCGGCGGGATCGCACTGGTTCGGCTCCGGCTTGGGGCCCCGCCGGGCGATGTGGCGGGCCAGGTAGCCGGTGATCTGCTCGATGTTGGCGAAGACGGTGATCGGGTTGGAGTAGCCCTTGCGGCGGGGCACGTAGCAGTAGGCGCAGGCCATCGCGCAGCCGTTGGACGTCGAGGGCGCGATGAAGTCGGCCGACCGGCCGTTGGGCCGGGCCGTCAGCGACTTCTTGATCCCCACGACGAGGGCTTCGCGTTTGATCCGCACCCAGCGGCGGACGTTGGTCTCGTCGCCGTGGAGTTCGGGGATGCGCCAGTGGCTGCCGACCTCGACGACGGTGGCGCCGGGAAAGCGGTCGAGCACCTGGCGCCCGCGGGGGAGCTCGGCGGCGGCGGGTTCGACGTAGATGCGCGACGGCGCCAGCAGCTTCTCCCGCTCGAGGGCCGCGTCTGTCACGGAAGGTTCACCTGCGCACTCTCGGGGCTGCCCATGCTACCCGTCGTCTTCGGCCAGGTGCCGGAGCTGGTCGCGGGCCGCGGCCGCGACGTCGGCCCGGACGCCGAGCTCGCCGAGCATCTCGGTGGCGGCCGCCATCTCGGCGGTGCGGCGGACGGCGTGCCGGTACGAGCCGTCGACCAGCCGGTCCACAGTGGACGCGTCGGCGGCGGTGAGCTCGGCGACGACGAGCTGCCGCAGCCACTCCTCGCAGCCGGCGGCACGGGCCGCCCGCAGCGCCTCGACCACGGCGGCGGACATCCCCTTGAAGAAGACGCTGCGCAGCAGCTTGCGCTCGGCGGCGAGCCCCGCCTCGCCGGGCATGGTGTCGACGGCCGCGCCGAGCGGGTTGAGCGTCGCGGCGGTGACGCCGGCGGCGGGTCCGGTGGCCAGCATCGGCACCCGCAGCCCGCGGCCCGGGACCGGCGCCATGATCGCCACGTCGGCGAACGGCACCCGGTGCGCGCCGGCGAGGGCGGCGAGCTCGCGTTTGGTGCCGGGGGAGGCGGTGTTCAGGTCGGCCCAGACGGCGTTCTCCCCAAGCCCGCCGAGGCCGGCTTCGAGGGCGCGGAGGGAGGCCGACGCGCTGTTGACGCTCAGCACGAGGTCGGCACCCCGGGCGGCGTCGGCTTCCGAGCCGGTGCCGACGACGCCGCCGCCGGCCGGGACCACCGGGTCGTAGCCGCGCACGACGGCGCCGGCGGCCACCAGGTCGCGCGCCAGGGCGCCGCCCGCTTCGCCCAGGCCGAGTACGGCGATGGTTGCGGTCACAGCAAGATCCTCCTCGCCAGTTACGATCGAGTACACGATGTTCTCGACAAAATTGTCAACAAACGGAGCCGAGGCTATGACGGAGAGTGCGCCGGACGGGCGGCCGGGGGAGCGGTCCGCGGTGGCGGCCATCCGCGACGCCATCGTCCGCGGTGAGTTCGTGCCCAACCAGCGGCTGGTGGAGGCGGATCTGTCCGCGCAGTTCGGGGCGAGCCGGGCCACGGTCCGGGCGGCGCTGATCGAGCTGACCAACGAGGGGCTCGTCGAGCGCGTGCAGAACCGCGGCGCCCGGGTGCGCGCGGTGTCGCTGGAGGAGGCCGTCGAGATCTCCGAGGTGCGCATGATGCTCGAGGCGCTGTGCGCGGCCAAGGCGGCCGAGCGCATCTCCGCCGCCGAAATCGGCGAGCTTCGTGAGCTCGGCGAACGGATGCGGGCGGCCGTGGCGGGCGGGGACGTGGTCGGGTATTCGGGCCTCAACCAGCGGCTGCACCGCCGGATCCGCGAGATCGGCGGCCAGCGGACGGCGGCGCAGGTGCTGGAACGGCTGCGCGGGCAGAGCGTCCGGCACCAGTTCCGGCTGGCGATGCGCCCGGGCCGGCCGCAGGTTTCGCTCCCCGAGCACCTGGCGATCATCGACGCGATCTGCGCCCACCGGCCGGAGGAAGCGGCCGAGGCCGCGCGCGTCCACCTGAGCAGCGTGATCGAGGCGCTGAAGACGGCCGACGCCGAGGTCTCCCCGCTGCATCCCTGACTCCCGCCAAAATTGTTGACAATTTCGTCAACCGGATCGTACCGTGACGGCATGAACCCCGTCATCGTCACCGATCCGCCGCGCGCCGACCTCGATCGGGTGACGCGGCTGGCCGGCTACGGCGTCGCCACCGTCCACGAGGCGCTCGGCCGCTCCGGCCTGCTCTCCGCCGATCTCCGGCCGATCCAGGACGGCGCCCGCGTCGGCGGTACCGCGGTCACCGCGCTGTGCTGGCCGGGGGACAACCTGATGATCCACGCGGCCGTCGAGCAGTGCCGCGAAGGCGACCTCCTCGTCGTCACCACCACCTCGCCCTGCCGGGACGGGCTGTTCGGCGAGCTCTTCGCCACCGCGCTGCGCCGCCGCGGGGTGCGGGGACTGGTCACCACCACCGGCGTCCGCGACGTCGCCGAACTGCGCGCCCTCGGCTTCCCCGCCTGGTCGGCCGCGGTCAGCGCGCAGGGCACCGTGAAGGCGACCGCGGGCGCGGTCAACGTCCCCGTCGTCGTCGGCGGGCAGC
The DNA here is from genome assembly GCF_053600695.1 of Amycolatopsis sp. NPDC005003. Taxonomy (NCBI): domain Bacteria; kingdom Bacillati; phylum Actinomycetota; class Actinomycetes; order Pseudonocardiales; family Pseudonocardiaceae; genus Amycolatopsis; species Amycolatopsis sp. NPDC005003. The sequence continues at coordinate 73,500 of NZ_JBSGAI010000019.1, forward strand.
TCGTCCGCCCCGGTGACGCCGTGCTCGCCGACGACGACGGCGTCCTGTGCGTCCGCCGCGAGGACGTCCGGAGCGCGCTCGACAAAGCCCAGGCCAGGCTGGAAAAGGAAGCCGCCGCCCGCGAGGCCTTCGCGAACGGCCAGCTCGGCCTCGACCGCTACGGCCTGCGCGAAACGCTCGAAGCCCTCGGCGTCCGGTACCTGACCGCCGAGGAGTACGCGAAGGAGCGGGCATGACCGGCGTGCGCTGCATGCTCATGCGCGGGGGCACCTCGAAGGGCGCCTACTTCCTCGCCGAAGACCTCCCCGCCGACCCGGCCGCCCGCGACGACCTGCTGCTGCGGATCATGGGCACCCCCGACCCGCGCCAGATCGACGGCCTCGGCGGCGCGCAGCCGGTCACCAGCAAGGTCGCGATCGTCTCGGCGGCCACCGGTGCCGGGCACGACGTCGACTACCTGTTCCTGCAGCTCGGCGTCGGGGAGCCGACCGTCTCCGACCGCCAGACGTGCGGCAACCTGCTCGCCGGCGTCGGGCAGTTCGCCGTCGAGCGGGGGCTGGTGCCCGCGGGCCCCGAGCGCACCACCGTCCGCGTGCGGCTGCTCAACACCGGTTCCGTCGCGATCGCGTCCTTCGCCACCCCCGGCGGCGAAGTCGACTACCGCGGCGGCACCGCCATCTCCGGCGTGCCCGGCACCGCCGCCCCGGTCGAGCTCGACTTCACCGGCACCGAAGGGTCCGTGTGCGGCAGCCTGCTGCCCACCGGGCACGTCCGCGACGACGTCGGCGGGGTGGAAGTGTCCTGTGTGGACAACGGGATGCCGGTCGTCGTGGCCCGCGCGCGCGATCTCGGTGTCACCGGGTACGAACCGGTCGAAGCGCTCGCCGCCGACACCGCGCTGGCCCGGCGGATCGACGCACTGCGCACCGAAGCCGGGAAGCTGATGGGCCTCGGCGACGTCGGCGGCAGCTCGGTGCCGAAGACCACGCTGGTGGCCGCGCCCCGCGACGGCGGCGCCGTCTGCACCCGCACGTTCATCCCGGTCGTACCGCACCCGTCGATCGGGGTGCTCGGCGCGGTGAGCGTCGTGACGGCGCTGCTGCTCGACGGTGCCGCCGGCGGCGAACTGCTCGTCGCCCCGCCGGCCGGGGAGCCGGTCGAAGTCGAGCACCCGAGCGGGAAGCTCGCGATCGGCATCGAGTTCGACCGGGCGGTCACTCCGCCGCGGATCCGCCGGTCCACCGTGGTCCGCACGGCCCGCAAACTCTTCGACGGCACGGTTTTCCCGCGTTCCTGAGCGGCCCGCCCCGCCGTGCCGCTCAGCGCGCGGACTGCCACCGGAAGACCCCCGCGCCCTGCGCGTACGCCAGGTGGCCGCCCAGTGCGCCACCCGCGCCGGTCACGGCCAGGCCGAGCGCGCCCAGCACCCGGCCGCGCGCCACCCGGCCGCGCGTGCGCGCCGCGTAGGACGCGCCGAACAGGCTGATCGCGACCGCGTTGCCCGCGGCGTGCGCGAGCCCGACCCGGCGTTGCCGTTCGTCGAGGTCGGCGTAGTCGAACAGGCCGAGCAGCACGGCGGCCGGCGCGGCGAGCAGCCCGGTGGCGACCAGCCGGCGGGCGGCTTCCTCCTGGCCGGGCAGCAGGTCGAACAGCGCCGAGCACAGCCACGCGCCGATCGGCGCGGTGACGGCGAGCGGGTGCAGCGGGTGCCCGAGCCAGCGCCCGCGCAGCAGCTTGCCGGGGACGCTGGTGGCGGCCCTGCGCAGCCGGTAGGCGAGGGCGGTGGCCGGGACGTCGAGCACTTCGGCCGTTTCGACGGCGGTCAACGCGCGGTGCGGCGGGGCGGGGTTCTCGGCACGGTGGGCTCTCTGCATGCCGTCCCGGCTACCCCCGCCCCGCGCGCCCCAACCACCGGCGATGGTGCCCGCCCCGCCCGCGCGCTACCGTGAGCGTCTTGGGCAACGCTCTGCGTGACAGTGTGCCGGCCTGGGGTGGGGATGGGGATGGGTGCGACGCGGTCCGCGTTCGCGGTACGCGGCTTCCGCCTGCTCTGGCTGGCGGGCCTGCTGTCGGTGGCCGGCGATCAGCTGGCCCGGGTCGCTTTGTCGATACTCGTCTTCCAGCGCACCGGTTCCGCGGCGCTGAGCGCGGCGACGTACGCGCTGTCGATGCTGCCCGCTCTCGTGTCCGGCGCGCTGTTGTCGTGGCTGGCCGACCGGTACCCGCGGCGCCGGGTGATGGTGGCCTGCGACGTGGTCCGGGCCGCGCTGGTCGCCGTGATGGCCGTGCCCGCGATGCCCTTGCCGCTGATGGCCGCGCTGCTCGTGCTGGTGCAGCTGGCCGAAGCGCCGTTCTCGGCCGCGCAAGGCGCCGTGCTGCCCGAGCTGCTGGGCAGCCGTTACGAGGCGGGACAAGCGGTCCAGCAGGTGACGACGCAGCTGTGCCTGGTGCTCGGGTTCGCCGCCGCCGCGTTCGTGGTCACCGGGGTCGGTGCCCACGCCGCGCTGGGCGTCGACGCGGCCACGTTCGCCGCTTCCGCGCTGCTGATCCGCGCCGGCCTCGGCGAGCACCCGCCGCCGTCGGCCGACGGGGAAGGCGGGGCGACGTGGTGGCGGCGGTCGTGGCGCCGGATCGGGGCGGGCGCGGTGGCCGTCGGCCGGGACCGGCGGCTGGCCACGCTGGTGTGGCTGGGCTGGCTGGCGCTGTTCACCGTCGTCCCCGAGGGGCTCGCGGTCCCCTTCGCCCACCAGACCGGGGTGGGCGCCGAATGGACCGGGGTGCTGCTGGCCGCGGAACCGGCGGGCGCGGTCGCCGGCGCGCTGCTGCTGCGGCGGGTCGCCCGGCCGGTGCGGGTGCGTGCGCTCGGCGTGCTGGCGGTCGGGACATCGGCGCCGCTGGTGGCGTTCTGGGGCCGGCCGACCCTGGACGCCGCGCTGGCACTGCTGTTCGTCTCCGGGTTGTGCTCGGCCTACCAGGTGACCGCGGGCGCGACGTTCGTCCAGCTGTCCCCGCCGCGGGTGCGCGGGCGGACCCTCGGCTTCGCGCGGACCGGCATGATCGCCGGGCAGGGGCTCGGGATCGTCGCCGGCGGCGTCCTCGCCCAGCTGGTCGGGCCGGCGGCGGCGATCGCCTGGGCGGGGACCGCGGGAGCGCTGGTCGCGCTCGCCGCGGCCGCGGCCTGGGCGCGCCGCCGCCCGGACGCCGTTTCGGCCGCGCTGCCGGCCGAGGCCTGAGGTTTCACCAGCCTTTGTCGCTCATCGCGGGGCTCCTTCCCGGGTGGCAGGGGAGTGGAATCGAGGTTTCACCAGCCCTTGTCGCTCATCGGCTCGCCCCTTCCGTGCGGTTCGTCCGGTGCCGGATACCCGGGAATGGTCTCAGCCGCCCGGTCGGGTCGCGATGGCGGGAAACACCTGACATCCAGCCGCAACGCGACTACCCTGGGCGATCGGGGGATCACCGGCGCGGGGGAGGCGCTGCGATGGGGGAAAGCGTGGTCACCGACGGAGGCCGGTCGCCGTCGGGGTGGAAGCTGTGGTCGTTGCCGGGGCGGGTGCTCGTCCTCGTGCTGGGGGTGGACCTGGCGGCGATCGGCGTGCTCGTGCTCGCGGCCCGCGCGGCACCGGCACCGGAGCAGTGGGTGACGGCGGGCTGGCTCGCCGCCGCGGCGCTGCCCCACCTGCACGCGTCGCACTTGATCGAGCGTCGGCGGCGCGACCGCGCGGGCACACCGTACGTCGACCTCTGCAGTGTCTGGATCTTCGCCGGGGTGATCGTGTTGCCCCTGGTGCTCGAGCTGGTGCTGGTGGCGGTGATCTACGCGCACCGCTGGGCGCTGGTCAACCGGTTCGACCCGGTCCGGCCACCGCACCGCACGGTGTTCACCGCCGCCACCCTCGCGCTGGCCGCGGCCGCCGCGGCCGCCGTGCTGCACGCGACCGGCGTCCACGAGCACCTCGCCGCCGGCGCGCGGCCCGGCTGGGCCGACCTGGTCGCCGTGGTCGCGGCGGCCGCGGTGCAGTGGGCGGTCAACACCGGGCTCGTCGGCACGGTCATCGCCTGGACGGTCACCGTCGAGCACCCCCGCCGGCTGATCGGCAGCGCGTCGGACAACCTCCTGGAAGTCAGCCAGCTGGCGCTGGGCGTGTTCGTCGCGCTCGCCCTGCTGTGGTGGCCGCCCGCCGCGCTGCTGATGATCATCCCGACGTTCGCGCTGCACCAGTGCGTCCAGCTCGACCAGTTCAAGCTCGCCGCCCGCACCGACCAGCGCACCGGCCTGCTCAACGCGATCGCCTGGCACGAACAGGCCGAGCACACGCTCGAGCGCACCCGCGGCCGGATCGGCGTGCTGATGATCGACCTCGACTGGTTCAAGCGCATCAACGACACCCACGGCCACCCGGTCGGCGACGACGTCCTCGCCGAGGTGGCCACCGTGCTCACCCGGGCCGTCCGGCGCGGCGACACGGTCGGCCGCTACGGCGGCGAGGAGTTCGCGGTGCTGCTGCCCGACGTCGACGAAGCCGAGGTCCGCGCGATCGCCGAGCGGATCCGCCTCCGGATCCGCGCCCTGCGCATCACGGCGCCGACGGGCGAGCCGGTGACGCTGTCGGCCACGATCGGCGCGGCACTGCACCCGGCGGAGCCCGGCGCGGGTCTCGACGAAATGATCCGGGCCGCCGACGACGCGCTGTACGCGGGCAAGAAGGCCGGCCGCGACCGGGTGGCGGTGGCCGGGTGGTGAAGCGGGCCGGGGCCGTGGTGGTCGAGCCGCTGGTGGCCCGGGGCCGGCGGCATCGGTGGGGCCGTCCCCGCGCTCAGCTCGTCTCGCGCACTTCCAGGCGGTGTGGCGCGACGACGGACCGCGGGGCTTCCGGGTGGGCCGCCTGCCGCGCCAGCCGGTCGAGGGCGAGCTCGGCGATGCGGTCCTTGTCCGGCGACACCGTGGTGAGGGCCGGCACGCTGTAGCGGCCGTCTTCGATGTCGTCGAAGCCCACCAGGGCCAGGGCGTCCGGCACCGCGATCCGCCGGTCGGCGGCGGCCCGCAGCGCGCCCAGGGCCAGTTCGTCGGTGAAGCAGAAGACCGCGTCGGGCGGCCGGGGCAGGTCCAGCAGGCGCAGCATCGCCTGGTGGCCGTCGGCCCGGTGCAGGCGCCGCACCGGCACCTCCAGCTCCGGTTCGGCCGGCAGGCCCGCCTCGGCCAGCGCCTGCCGGTAGCCGGCGACCCGCTGCCGCGCGGTCGCGTTCAGCGAGCGCGGCTGGATGCCCAGCGCCGCCACGCGGCGGCGGCCCGAAGCCAGCAGGTGCCGGGTCGCCTCGCGCGCGGCGGCGACGTTGTCGATCGCGACGTGGTCCACGCCGGCGGTGCCGTCGTGCTCGCCGAGCAGCACCAGCGGGACGGGGTCGGTGCGCGCGGCCAGCTCCGCCGGGGCCACCGCCCACGGGCTGAACAGGACGCCGTCGACCAGCTGGCTGCGCCGTCCGTGCAGCAGCTCCTTCTCGCGCTCGGCGTCGCCGTCGGTCTGGTCGATGAGCACGGTCAGGCCCCGGGTGCCGGCGATTCGCACGGTCCGAGCGGCGAGCTCGGCGAAGTACGGCGAGTCGATCTCCGGGACCACCAGGGCCACCAGCCCCGTCCGGCCGCGCCGCAGGGTGCGGGCGGCCAGGTTGGGGCGGTAGCCGAGCGCGTCGATGCTCGCCTGCACGCGTTCCCGGGTCGCCGGGGCCACGTACCGGAACCCGTTCACCACGTTGGACACCGTGCGCACCGAGACGCCGGCGTGCTCGGCCACGTCACGCAGTTTCGCGTTCACCGGGGCAGCGTACCTCTTGCAACGTGGCATGCCACGTTGCAAACTGAGCTGCCACGCCGTCGTGCTCCCCAGGAGGCCAGGATGACCGCGCCCGTCCCACTGCCCGCCGCCGAGCTCACGGCCCTGACCGGGCGCTTGGCCACCGACGGCATCATCGGGCTGCCCGGGGCGTTCCCCCGCGACTGGGTGCGGCAGCTCGGCGAGGACATCGACACGGCGTTCGCCGAGGCGCGGGCGCGGCCGGGCGGAGCGATCGGCCGCGGCCCGAACCGCTTCTACGTCGAGATCCACCCGGAGCAGCTGCGCGGGTTCACCGACCTCGTCACCCACCCCTGGATCACCGCCGTCGCCGAAGCGGTGCTGGGGCCGGAGTACCGGATCGTCGAGGTCGGCTTCGACGTGCCGCTCGCCGGCGCGGCCGACCAGCCGTGGCACCGGGACTTCCCGATGCCCGCCGAAACCGCGCGCGAGCGGCGGCTGACGTCGCTGGCGGTGAACGTGACCGCCGTCGACACCGAGCCGGACATGGGGCCGTTCGAGATCGCGCCCGGCACGCACTGGGACGACGGCGGCGCCTTCGAGCACGGTATGTTCCCGCCGCGGTCGGACTACCCGCGCTACCAGGAGTTGGCGACGCGCAAGTTCCCGCGGATGGGCGACATTTCGATCCGGTCGGCGCTGACGGTCCACCGCGGCACCGCGAACCACTCGGCCAAGGCGCGCCCGGTCCTGGTGCTCGGCCTCGACGCGCCGGGCGCGGGCAACGACGAGCGGCACGACACCGCGGTGACGCGGGAGTTCTGGGCCGCGCTGCCGGGATCCGTGCGCGCGCACCTGGACTGCCCGGTCGTCGACGTCCTGGCGCCGATCACCCAGAAGCACACGATCGAAGGCCTGGTGATGGGAGCCTGATGTTTGGCGGTCCGGTACGCGGGCACCTGGTGGCCATGGCTGATGCGGGAATCACCGAAATGACGGGCCGGGCCGGTGTCGTCGCGGCGCTGCGCCGCGTGCTGCTCGCCTTCGGGGTCGGCGGTGCGCTGGCGTGCCTCGCCTGGATGGCGTTGTGGCTGGCCATGCACGTTTAGCTGCCGGGCTCCGGCCACGCGGGGTGGCCGGAGCCCGGGTTTTCACTGGCAGGCTTCGCAGTCCGGGTCGTCGATGCGGCAGGCGGCGCCGTCGGTGAGCGGGAAGTCGAAGTCCTCCAGCTCGGGCACGGCGACGGACTCTTCCGGGGTGGTGGTGGCGGACATGGCCCTCCCTTGTGGACGAACGGTTTCCCTTGGGTGTAGCGCCGAAGATCGCCGCGCATTCCGTGACGCGCGCCACACCCGGGTCAGCCTTCGAGGAGCCGGACGAAGTCGGTGAGCGGCGGCAGCCCGGAGATGCCGTCCCGGAACCCGCGGGCGGCCGAGCGGTAGGCCGGATCCCCGAGGACACGCGCCACGGCGCCGGCCAGCCCCTCCGCCGTCAGCCCCGCGGCGCCGACCCGGATCCCGAGGCCGAGTTCGCCGACGCGTTCGGCGTTGGCCGGCTGGTCGGCGAACAACGGCACCGCGACCATCGGAACCCCGGCCGAAAGCGCTTCGCGCACGCTGCCGAAGCCCGCGTGCGTCACGAAGACGTCGCTCGCGGCGAGCACCGCGCGTTGCGGCACGAAGCTCGCCAGCTCGACGTTGTCCGGGCGCGGACCCGTCCACGACGCCACCGCGTCTTCGCTGCCGAGCGCGACGACGGCTCGCACGCCCAAGGAACCCAGCGCCGCCACGGTGATTTCGAGCAGCCGCGAATCCGCGGCGAGCAGCGAGCGCACGTTCGAGCCGAACGCGGCGAAGACCACCGGCCCCGCCGCGGGCGGCTCCACGGGCGGTTCGGGCACACGGTAGTACCGGTGTCCCGGCGTGCGCAGGCCATCGGGGTACCACCGCTCCGGCAGCAGGCCGGCGGTCAGCCGGTCGGCGGGGACGTTCGGCGGCCCGAAGCCGCGGCTCAGCTCGGCGAGCCTCCCGGCGAGACCGGGCACGAGCGGCGGCATCAGCGGTGCGACGTCGACGACGGCCGACGGGACACCGAGCACCCCGGCCGCGACGAGCCCGCCGTATTCGTTGGTTTCCCGCACGATGACGTCCGGCCGCCACCCGGCGTCGACGACGTTCCGGGCGAAGTCCCCGGTCATGGTGTCGTTGAAGAGGGGAACGTCGAGGGGCCCGGAGACTTCGGGCCGCCACCGCCGCATCTTTTCGACCAGCGCCGAATCGACGAGTTCGGGGCGGCGGCCCAGCTCACCGGGCGCCAGGACGTCCGGCAGGACGACGACGGGCACCCCGCGCCGGCCGAGCTCCGCGGCCATCGCGCCCCCGGTCGCGATGGCGGCTTCGTGGCCCGCTTCGCGGGCGGCCCGGGCCAGCGGCACCAGGACGGGCAGCAGGTGGGAAGCGATCGGCAGCCCGGTCAGCAGCAGTCGCACAGCGCCCCCTTGATCGACTCCGGTCCCAGGGTAGTGGGCTGGGGACAACTCGGCGGCCCGCGGTCTCCGCCGAGACTCGCAGCGCGCCGGGAAGCGGGACAAGACGGCGAATGTCCGGGCAATGTCCTCGCACATCAGGACAATGTTCCGTGTCCGCGCCGCCCAACTTGGGTAGTCCGTTCCGGAAGGGATCACGGACGCGGCGAAAGGTGGCTTCTCGTGCCGCAGTGGGTGGAGGCGGGGCTGTGGGGTCTCGTCGGCGGGGTGGCGCTCGTGCTCGGCGCCGCGGTGGCCTGGTGGGTGCGGGTGCCGCAGCGGGTCGTCGCGGGGATCATGGCCTTCGGGGCCGGGGTGCTCATCTCCGCGCTGGCCTTCGACCTCGTCGACGAGGCCCAGCGGTCCGGTGGGCTCTGGCCGACCGCGGGCGGCTTCCTCGGCGGCGCCGTGGTGTACGTGCTGATCAACGTGCTCCTCGCCCGCCGGGGTGCCCGGCACCGCAAGCGCTCGGGTGGGCAGCAACCGTCCGAACAGGACACCGCGGGCAGCGGGGCCGCCATCGCCGTCGGCGCCCTGCTCGACGGGGTCCCGGAATCGGTCGTGCTCGGCGTGTCCCTGCTCGGGGGCGGGGGCATCGGCGTCACCGTGCTCGCGGCCGTGTTCATCTCGAACGTCCCCGAAGGACTCTCCAGCGCCGCCGGGATGAAGACCGCCGGACGCGGTGCCCGGTACGTCTTCGGCGTCTGGAGTGGGATCGCGGCCGCCAGCGGGGTCGCGGCCCTCGCCGGCAACCTGCTGCTGCGGACGGCGTCGCCCGCGACCGTCGCCGCCATCACGGCGGTGGCCGCGGGGGCGATCCTCGCCATGATCGCCGACACCATGATCCCCGAGGCGTTCGAACGCACCGAGCTCTACACCGGCTTGCTGGCCACGCTCGGTTTCCTCACCGCGTTCGTCATCGAGCACGCCGGCTGACTCAGCCGGTCTGCTCCCGGATCCAGTCCGCCACGACGTCCACCCGGGCGATCGTCTCGGGCCCGGGCTGCGGGCACGGCGGCCCGGTGTTGACGATGGCGACCAGCGTCGCGGTGGCGTCGTCGTCGGAGACGAAGAACGGGCCGCCCGAGTCCTCGGGGCACGGGCCGTTCTCGACCGTGCGCTTGCCGACCGGCTGGGCCTCCAAGGTCGCCTGGCCGATGCCCGACACCGTGAACCGCCCGCGCTTGAGGTGGTCGGACGGGCCGAGCACGGTCGCCGAGAGCGAACCCCAGCCGGCGAACTGCAGCTGCGTCCCGATCGACGGCCGGGTGGTGGCCAGCGCCACCGGGGCGATGTCGTCGACCGGGCGGGCGAGCTTGGCCACCGCCAGGTCGTTCACCGGCGACTGCCGGACGTCGACGACCTCGCTCGTGTACCCGCCGGGGTCGGTGTCCTTCAGCCGCCCGACGGTGACGGTCATCGTGTACGGCGGCCGCCCGCCGATCCGGGCGTCCTTCAGGTCGTGGAAGCAGTGCCCGGCGGTGACGACCCACTGCCGCGCGACCAGCGAGCCGCTGCAGGCACCGCTGCGCACCCCGCCGCCGGGGACGGGGATGTCGTCGGAGGTCAGCTTCGCGTTGAACGGCAGGATGGGGTTCGGGGCCGGCCGGGTGGACGTGGCTACCGGTGCCGGGGCCTGCGCCAGGGCCGCGTTGTCGGGCAGGCTGTGCCCTCCCACCGCCGCGGCCAGGATCGGGCCCACGGCCGGCGTCCCGGTCACGGCGTGGGCGAACGCGAGGCCGGCTCCGCTCAGCACCGCGACCGCCAGCGCTCGTGCCCGGAACTGCCGTCGTCGTCGCGCCGAAGAGGTCCTCACACCTCTAATGCACGGGCGGGAGGCCGGAATGGTTGCGAGGACCGGCAGGTTCTTGCGTTCGCGCCGGTCAGGGCGCCGGCCCCGCCGGGTCCCGGCGGGGCCGGACCCGTCAGGGGCGCCGGCCCACCTGATCGACGTAGGTCTTCACCGTCACCGCGCTGTCGGTCGTGCCCAGGAACTGGTACGTGGTGGCGTCGAAGACGATCACCAGCGGCTTGGCGTCCGGTGCCGAGCCGGGGGGATTCGGCCAGGTGATCCCGACACCGGGACGGCCGGCGCCGTCGGTGACGTGGTCCAGTGCCGTCAGGCCCGGCACCCTCGCCGCCGCCTCGAACAGCGCCGCGTAGGACGCCGGCTGGAGGACCTGCTCGTAGGCGAGGCCGAAGACGCTCTTGCCCATGGCGTTGACGTTGTCCTTCTGGGCGCCGGGCTGGGCGTTGAGGTAGGCCAGCATTCCGTCGGCGGTCGTCGGCAGGTCCGTCCGATAAACCGGCTTGGGCGTGCAGTCCTCGAGCATCCCTTCCTTGCGCGGGTCGTTCGTGCCGTAGTTCGGCGCCTTGCCGTCGCGGCAGCCACCGATCTTGGTGGTGCCGATCAGGCCGTCGCGGGTGCCGTCGATCGAAAACCAGACCTCGCGGACATGCCCGCCGGGGGACTCCGTCTTCACGTACAGGAACTGGTCGGGGCGCGGCGGCTTGGCTGGTTCCTTCAGGGCGGTGTTCGCCGCCGCGGTCAGCACCTTGACCGGGTCGGCGTGCGCCACGCCGGCCCCGATCCCGCCGACCTGGTCGGCGGGGGCCAGCGCGACGACGGCGGTGATCGCCGCGGCCAGGCCGATCGAGGCGCCGGCGAGCCAGAACCAGCGGCGCGGCCGGTGCCGCCGCTCGCCACGGGCGGCGGCCAGCAACCGCTCGCGGGCCGGGGCGAGCCGCTCCGCCGGCGCGAAGCCGACGGTTTCCGCGCGGGAGCGGATCAGGTCCAGGTCATCCATGACGCGAGGTCTCCTTCACGAGGTCGAAGGCGCCGAGCTCGGCGCGGACGCGGCCGCGAGCCCGGTTGAGCCGGGATTTGACGGTGCCGACGGGGACGCCGAGCGCTTCGGCGACTTCCTGGTAGGCCAGGCCTTCCGCGGCGACGAGCAGCAGGACGTCCCGTTCGCGGGGCCGTAGGGCGGCCAGGGCCCGGTCGAGCCGCGCGCCGAGGGCCTGGGCGCTGACCTGGTCGGCGACCCGGTCGGCGTGCCCTTCGTCGGCGGGCGGCGGTCCGACCGCCAGCCGGAGCTTCAGCTCGCGCGCTTCCGTCCGCCGCTGCCGCGAGATGAGGTTCGTGGCGATGCCGTAGAGCCACGGCCGCGCGTCGGACCGGGCCGGATCGAACTTCGCGCGCTTGTCGAAGGCGATCAGGAACGTGTCCGCCAGGACGTCGTCCGCGGTCGCCGGGCCGAGGCGCCGGGCCAGGTAGCGGTGGATGTGCCGCGAGTGGCGGTCGAAGATGACCGCGAACAAGCTGGGCTCGTGCCGCGACCGCGCGATCACGCTCGCGTCGTCGTCGGAATCGGGTTCTTCCGGGGTCATCGCCCGCCTTTCGGTCCAGCTGGTGTCATCGGCTGTTCCCGGGCGGGGCGGACCGGGTTCCGGGATCGGCGGCAGAAGTGACGCAGGTCACTCAGCGGCACTCGGTGGTGGCGTCTCCGGTCGCGAGCATGCGGCGGTTCGCCTCGCCGAGGCCGTCGGCCAGCGCGTGCAGCTGGTCCGGCGTCAGGACGTCGATCAGCAGCTCGCGGACCAGGGCGACGTGCCCGGGCGCGGCCTGTTCGAGCTGGGCCATGCCTTCGTCGGTGAGCACGGCGTACACGGCACGGGGATCGTTTTCGCACGCGCGGCGGCGCACCAGGCCGGCTCGCTCCAGCTGGCTGATCTGGTACGTCAGCCCGCTCTTGGAGTTCGAGACCGCGCAGGCGAGTTCGGCCATCCGCAGCTCGCGGTCCGGGGCGCCGCTGAGCCGGGCGAGGATCACGTACTGCAGGTGCGAAATCCCGGAATCCTGCTTCAGCTGCTGGTCCAGCCGCCGGTTGAGCAGCTCGTAGGTGCCGAGGAACGCGTTCCAGGCGCGCTTCTCCTCGGCGTTCAGCCACCGCGGACGACCCATGTCACAACGGTACCTGTTGTTCAAATTCGAACTCAAGGGGTACGGTGCGATCAAGGTTCAAATTTGAACACCCTGGAGTCGCCATGATCCCCGCCGCCACCGTCCGCACCCGGGTCCGGGTCCCGTTGCACTTCGCCGACGGCTACTCCGCCACGGCGGACGTCGTCACCTTCGAGGGCCTGGCCGACGGCGCCGAGCACCTCGCCCTGGTGTTCGGCGACCCGGTCCGGCCGCTGGTGCGCCTGCACTCGGAGTGCCTGACCGGCGACGTGTTCGGCTCCGCCCGCTGCGACTGCGGGCCGCAGCTGCGCGAGGCCGTGGAACGGATCGGCGGCGCCGGCGGCGTCCTGCTCTACCTGCGTCAGGAGGGCCGGGGCATCGGCCTCTACGCCAAGCTCGACGCCTACGCCCTGCAGGACGCGGGCCTCGACACCTACCAGGCGAACACCGCGCTGGGCCTGCCCGAGGACGCCCGCGACTACACCGCCGCGGCCCAGATGCTCGCCGCGCTGGGCGTCACCGAGGTGGACCTGCTCACCAACAACCCCGACAAGGTCCGGCAGCTGCGCGAACGGGGTGTCACCGTCGCCGGGACGGTGCCCACCGGCGTGCACGCGACCCCGGACAACCTGCGGTACCTCGACGCCAAGGTCCGGCACACGAACCACACCCTGGCCCTGCCCGAACTGGCCGGGTGAGCCTCAGCGCCGCGAAGCCGCGGTCGCCAGCTGCTCGGTGAGCTCCGCCAGCAGCTCGGTGGCCGCGTCGCCGAGCGCGGCCAGGTCGGCCAAGGTCGTTTCCGCGGTCTCTACGGGCACAGCTCCTCCTCCACGGCGTCGTGCCGCGCGACGACAGCTTCGGCGAAGGCGGCGTGGACGCGCAGGTACTCGTCGCGGCCGACCGCCGTGTCGGCCCATTCGTGCCAGCGGATGTGCGCTTCCGAGACGTCGATCTTCGCGGCCGCCGCCACCGTGGCGGGGGACGTGCCGGCGAGGATCGCGTGGTGCATCAGGGACGGCGAGGAGCGCCGGGCGAGCTCGGCCAGCGCGGCGAGCCGGCCGAGCTCGGCGAGCGTGTCGGACGTGACCGGACGCGGGCGCGGCCGGGGGACCGGACGCGAGTTCCCGAGGTTGTCGGTCAGGACGCTGGTCATCAAACGACTCCTGAGGCGGAAAGCAGCTGAGAGCAACCCGAACGGCGGAGGTTTACCCCGGCCGAGCCGGGGTAAACGCCGCCGCTGGTGATCTCCGTCTCACCGCTTCGAGTGATGCCTCAGAGAGCGTGGACCCGCCCGCAGTGCCACGGGATCCGCTGCGGCCGCACGCTTTCCAGCGTCGGGACGACCGGGGCGATCGTGCCGTCGCGGCGGAACGTCAGCTTGTCGATCGTCGTCTCGCGGTGGGTGCCGTCGCCGCCCGGGATGCCGAAGCGATGGTAGGCGAGGTACCAGTCGTCGGTGCCCGGGACCTGCAGCATCGAGCTGTGCCCGGTGCCGAGGACACAGAGGTGGGCGTCCTTGCTCAGGATCACGCCGCGGTTGGTGAACGGCCCGGTGGGGCTCGGCGCGGTGGCGTAGCCGACGCGGTAGTCCGGGCTGCGGGTGTCGTCGATGGACCAGCTGAGGTAGTACGTGCCCTTGCGTTCCACCGTGAACAGCCCCTCGCGGAAGTCGTTCAAGCCGGTCAGGCGGGTGATCTTCGCACTGTCGTAGGACACCATGTCGTCGTCGAGCGGGACGACGTAGGCGTTGCCGTTGCCCCAGTAGAGGTACGGCCGTCCGGTGTGGTCGATGAACACCGCCGGGTCGATGGCCTGGCCGCCGTCGGGGTTCTTCGCGATCAGCGGCTTGCCCGAGTCGACGAACGGGCCGGTCGGGGAGTCGCTCACCGCGACGCCGATCTTGGCCTCGGCGCAGAAGTAGAAGTAGTACTTCCCGTTGTGCTTGGCGATCGTCGGCGCCCAGGCGTTCTTGTCCGCCCAGCTCACGTCCTTGCCGAGGTCGAGGATGACGCCCTCGTCCTTCCAGTCGACGAGGTTCTTCGACGACCACGCCGAGAACTTCGTCCCGCTCCAGCCGTCGAAGCCGTCGGTGGTCGGGTAGAGGTAGTACGTGTCGCCGAACGCGACGATGTTCGGGTCGGCGTTGAACCCGGGCAGCACCGGGCTGCGCGCCTCGTGCGCCTCGACCGTCCACACGCGACGGTCGCCGCCGGCGCCGGTCACGGTGAACTGCTTCGGCGAGCTGAGGTTGACGGCCTTCCCGTTGTCCGGCCTGATGGTGGCGCCCGGCGCGAGGCCGAACGCCGGCGCGAGCCGGCGCAGGTCGGTGCCCGGTTTGACCGGCAGCACGACCGTCCCGGCCCCGGCGTCGATCACGGCGGGCGTCTTGAGCGCGTCGAGCTGCACCGAACGGATCGCGGTGCTGTTCGACGGCAGCGTGGCGACCTCGGTCCCGGACAGCGCCCGGTTGTAGAGCCGCACGTCCTTCATCTTGCCGGTCAGGGTCTTGTCGCTCGCGTACACCGAGCGGCCGAGGTAGTTCGCCGCCGTGACGCCGCCGCCGAGGTCCGACGGCTTGATGGTGGCGTTCGCGTTGCGGGCGACCTCCACGCCGTCCAGGTAGAGTACCTCGACGCCGTTGCCGACCGTGAGCGTCACGTTCTTCCAGACCCCGCGGGGTAGCCCACCCGCTCCGGCCGCCTGTTCGGTGGTCCAGTTGCCGGTGGCGATGGCGCCGCGGAAGCCGCCGCTCGCGGTGCCGCCGGTGGTGAAGAGGTAGCCGTTGCCGGTGCCGTCCTTCGCCGTGTTGCCCAGGCCCCACAGGAAGTACGGCGTCTGCTGGTTCGGATCGACCAGGACGTCGGCCGACACGGTCGCCGCCGAAGCGCCGGTGAGCAGGTTGTTCGGCAGCTGGACGTGCCCGTTCTTGCCGCCGAAGGCCAGGGCCCCGTCATTCCAGCTGACGTCACCGGCGAGGGCGCCGTCGTAGCCGTGGCCGGTGGTGTCGGTCGCGACCGTGCCCGACTTCGCGTCGAGCGGCCAGTGCGCGACCAGGCCCTTCGCGTCGGCCTTCACCGGGGCCGGGGGTGCGCTCAGGCGGTTCATCTCGGCCTGCGTGACCGGCAGGACGGTGCCGTGCCGCGGCGACGCGGGCAGGTGCGCGCCGGTCGACATCGTCCACTTGCCCGAGTTCAGGTCGGTGCTCTCGAACGGGACGTACCCGCGGCCGCCGAACTCGTCGATGAACAGGTACCACTTGTTCTCGGTGTTGGACTTGAACCCGGTCGGGCCCTCGCCCGCGGACAGGCCCGGGCTGGTCGCGGTGGCCTTGCCGATGCAGTCGGCGACGAAGCCGTAGTGCGGGTCGAGCAGGTCGGTGGCCTTCTCCTCGGTGATGAACTTGCTGCACGGTGTCGAGGACGTGTTGTCGCGCTCGTCCTTGGTGAACCGGTAGTAGGTGTCCTGGTTCTTGAGCACCGTCGAGTCGATCACCGAGTAGCCCGGGTCGATCCACACCTTCGGCGCGCTGAAGGTGACGAAGTCGCGCGTGGTCGCGTACATCATCCGGTTGTAGCTGTCGCCGAGGTGGTTCGGGTCGTTCTCCGCGTACAGCTTCGACGCCCAGTAGACGACGTACGTGCCGCGCTTGGCGTCCCAGAAGGCCTCCGGGGCCCACGTGTTGCCCGCGGTCGGCGGCGACACCTGGACACTGCGCTGCTGCGACCAGTGCGCCAGGTCGGTCGACTCCCACACCATGATCGACCGGCTGCCGGTGCGCTGGGCGGCGTCCCAGCCGCGGCCGGCGTAGATCCGCAGGTCGGTGGCCAGCAGGTAGAACTTGTCGCCGTCGGGGGAGCGCAGGATGAACGGATCGCGCACGCCCAGCTCGCCGAGGCTCGACTTGAGCACCGGCTGGCCGTTGTTGAGCTCGGTCCAGTTCAGCGGGTCGTTGCCCTTGCTGAGCGCCGAGTAGATCTGCTCGCCGTTGGAGGTGCCTTCGCCGGTGAAGTAGAAGAAGCTGTAGCCGGCCAAGGGTTCCTGGACCGGTTTGGGGACGACGGTGGCGGTGAACCGCCGGGTGGTGCTTTCGCGGCCGAGGCTGACCTTCGCGGTCAGGACGACCTTCGCGGGGGCCGCGCCGGTCGGCGGCCGGGTGACCTCGCCGGTCGGGGTGATCACCGACGGCGCGGACGACGTCCAGGCGACGCTCGTGCCGTCCGGGCCGCTCGCCGGCAGCGTGAGGTTGCCGCGGACGTCGTCGATGCCGGGCACGGACAGCGCGCCCGCGGCGTCGCGCAGGCCCGTGCCGGAGGGCGCCGCACCGGCGCCGGCGCTGCCGAGGGGGACGAGTGCGGCCGCGACGGCCAGCACGACGCCGAAACGGCGTGGGGAGAACAACTTCATCGTTGTCGGTTCCTTCGGGGCACGTCGGGGACCGGCGCATGTTAACGTTAACATGACCCGGGGTACGCTGACTCTAGGTCGGCGTGGTCCGGTGGTCAAGAGCCTTACGGATGGCGGCCCAGCTGTTCGGCGATCGCCGCCCGCGGGTACGGCGTCTTCCGGCTCTCGGTGTGCAGCGCGAAGTAGAAGTCGTTGACGACGGCGGCCAGTGGCGCGTACCGGCGCAGCAAGGGGGCCTGGCGCGGTACCTCCCCGGCGGCGCAGGCGCGGACGAAGTCGTTGCGGGTGCGGGCATCCGGCCACGCGCGCAGGCCGCGGACGTGCCGGTTGACCAGGTGGGTCAGCACGTAGGCCCGGTCGTGGCCGTCGTGTTCGGCGAGGAACTCCGCCTCGGCGTCCGAAAGGTCGAACTCCGGGGCCACGGTCAGGCCGAAATCGGTGAGGTAGAGGCGTTCGCCGTCGGTGACGATGTTGGCGAAGTGCGCGTCGAAGTGCTGGACGCCCCGCTCGGCCAGGAATCCGGTGATGTGCCGCAGGTCGTCCTCGAGCGGCAGGTCGTCGCCCGGCCACCCGGCGAGGTCGTGGGGCAGGTGCTCGAGGAACAGCACGAGGTCGGTGGTGGCTCCGGCAAGCGCTTCCAGCCGGCGCCGCACGCCGGCGTCGCCGTGCCAGAACGCCACGTCGGCCTCGATGTCGGCGCCCGGCCGGGGCAGGCCGGGCCGGATCCGCCAGTGGTGCAGGAGCGGGAAGTTCGCGCACTCGCCGCCGAGGACCCACTCGGTCGTCATGAGGTGCGCTTCCAGTTCGCGCCAGGCGCCGCCGCCCGCGGACCCGACGCCGTAGTGCGACCACGGGGGAAGCCCGTACAGGTCGGCCGTCGAGCGGGGGTTCGCCAGTTCGATGCCGGTGAGCGGGACCCGCTTGACGAAGACGGGCTCGCCGGCCACCCGCAACAGCCAGGACGACCCGCCGATCCCGGTGCCGAGCGGGCGGGCGGCGGCCAGGAGGTCGTCGCCGGCTTCGGCCAGGGTGGCGGCGATCTTCTCGTGGCGTGCGAGCCGGCCGGTCATGCGCGCACCAGGGGCAGGTAGACCTCGTCGACGATCTCGACGAGCACGGCGTCGTCCACTGTGGTCAGTCCGTGCGTGAGGTATTCGTTGCGCAGCAGCACGAGGGCCACGGTGGCGACGCGCGGGTGCCGGGCTTCCGGCCGGGCTTCGCCCCGGGCCACCGCCCGGCCGACGAGGGTGAGCCACGCGGCGGCGCCCCCCTCGGCGGCCTGCTCGTGCAGCTGCTCCCGGAGCTCCGGTTCGTTGCCGACGCCGGTGAGGAGGCTGCGAAGAGCCCGCGCGGCTGGCGAAGTCTGGCCGCAGTTGATCGCCCGCAGGAGGGTCAGCGCGTCCTCGCGGAGGTCGCCGGTGTCGGGCGGCCTCAGGGTGTCTTCGGCGAGGTGGCGGTACGCGGCGACGCCGAGCGCGGCGCGGTTCGGCCAGCGGCGGTAGATCGCGTTCTTGTTGGTGCCGGCGCGCTGGGCCACCCGCTCCATGGTCAGGCCCGGGTATCCGGCTTCGGCGAGTTCGGCCGCCGCCGCGCGCAGGATCGCCTCTTCCAGGTCGGTGCCCCGGCGCCGGGTCTTCGGTGCGGCCATGGGCGCCAGCCTATCCCATTAGGGTACGGTACGGTCCGTACCCTAATGATGGGAGTGAACATGCGGGCCAAAGGCATCGGCTACGACACCGGCTTCGAGCGCGGCGGCCGGTTCAACCGGCCGTTCGAGCCGGACCTCGTCCGCCGCGAGCTGGCGATCATCCGCGACGACCTGCACTGCACCGCGGTGCGGCTGATCGGCACCGACCTCGACCGGATCGAGTTCGCCGCCCGCGAGGCGGCAGCACTGGGGCTGGAGGTGTGGTTCTCGCCGTTCCCGTGGGACCGTACCCCGGAGGAGATCCTGGCCCTCCTCGCCGACGGCGCCGCCCGGGCCGAACGTCTCCGCGAGGCGGGTGCCGAGATCGTGTTCGTCACCGGCGCCGAGCTGAGCCTGTTCAACGACGGCTTCCTGCCGGGCGGCAGCCTCACCGCGCGGCTGGAAAACCTGCTGGCCACCCGGGAGCTCGTGGCCGGATTGCCCGAGCGGGTCAACGCGTTCCTGGCCCGCGCGGTGGCCGAGGTCCGGGCCCGCTTCGGCGGCCGCGTCACGTATGCGGCGATTCCGCTGGAGCGCGTCGACTGGGCGCCGTTCGACATCGTCTCGGTGGACGCGCACCGCTCGAAGGAGGTCGCGCACATCTACCGCGAAGGCGTCCGGAACCTGGTCGCGGCGGGCAAACCGGTGGCGATCACGGAGTTCGGCGTGACGCCGTACCGCGGCGCGGCGGACCTGGGTGCCCGCTGCGGCGAAATCGTCGAGTACGAAGACGACGTCCCGGTCCGGCTGACCGGTGACCACGTCCGGGACGAGCAGGAGCAGGCCCGGTACCTGCGCGAACTGGTGGAGATCTTCGCCTCGGAAGGTGTCGACGCGGCTTTCGCCTGCACGTTCGTCTGTTACGGGCTGGTGCACCGGGCCGATCCCCGGACCGACCTGGACATGGCGAGCTGGGGCGTGGTGAAGGTGCTCGAGGAGGGATCGGGGGAGACGTACCCGGGTGTCCCGTGGGAGCCGAAGGCGGCGTTCGGTGCGCTGGCCGAGTGCTACGCGGTCTGATGAATTCTTGGCCAACCACCGCGACACCTGGGGTGGCGTTGACAGAAAGCGCTGTCTCTTCTAGCTTCATAGCGCAAGACATCGGATGTCCAGCCCGGTTCCCGGGCCCGTCCGCCGACCGATGTGCACCCCTGCCGAACAGCTCGTCAGGAAGGACACACCGACGATGCCAGCATTCCCCCGCCGGACGGCCCTGCGTTCGCTCGCCGTCTCCGCTCTCGCCGTCCCGCTCGTGCTGGGCACGGCCCTCCCCGCCCACGCCGCTCCACTGTGGCACCCGGACCCCGCCACCGACGGCCTGAAGGCCTTCGAAGGCATCGAAGCCGACCGCGGCAACCACCACCCCGACCGCAAGTACGTCGTCGTCGAGGGCGACCACTACCGGTTCAACATCTGGAAGGACGACCGCGACACCACCGGCGGCGGCGACCGCCAGCGCACCGAGACCAAGGGCATGGTGCAGAACGGCACCACGCTGAAGATGCACAACGGCGAGACCTGGACGCTGTCCTACGAGATGTACATCCCCGCGTCCCTGCACGGCACCAGCAAGTTCACCCACATCTTCCAAACCAAGACGCCGTCGACCAACGGCGGCCCGTGGGTGACGCTCGACCTGACCCGCAGCGGCAGCAAGGAGGTGCTCAACGCGCGCGCGTACGCCAACTCGGGTTCGCCGAGCATCGCGGCCACGGATCTGGCGCCGCTGCGGGACAAGTGGATCACCATCGAGTGGACGTTCACGCCGGGGTCGAAGGGCAAGGCGGCCTGCGTCATCCGCAACGGCACCGGGGCGGGCGCGCCGGTCGCCGCGCAGGGCAGCATGAGCAACGTCAACCTCCCCGACCAGGGCGACTACGTGCGCCCGAAGTGGGGGATCTACCGGTCGGTCAAGAGCGCCTCGTCCGACATCCTCGACACCTACCTGCTGTTCCGGAACTACACGGCGGCCCGCAAGTAGGTGCGCGCTCGCCCGGCGAGGGTGACACTGGCGGCATGAGGGTCGTCGACGGGTACCCCGGCACGCGCCGCCCGTCGACGACCCCGCCGGCCTCGCCGCCGGCTCTGCGCCGCGGTCCGCTGCTGGTCACGGCCGTTTTCGCCGCCCTCGGCGGAGCCGTGACCACGGCGGCCGCGCTGCCTGCGTTGTGGCGGGTCTGGCAGCTCTACGCGATGTTGTTCGGCGCGGTGGCCGCGGTGGAAATCGTCGCGGCCGTCGTGGTGCTCGGGTGGCCGACCCGCAAGACGGCGCACTTCGGCGCGCTCGCGGCGGCCGGGGCGCTCGCCGTGTGGGTGGTCAGCCGTCCGCTCGGGCTGCTGACGCGCTTCGATCCCTGGCAGCCGGCGGACACGGTGGCCGGCTTCACCGACTACGTGGCCGCCGCGCTGCAGGTCATCGCCCTGTTCGGCTTCCTCGTCGTGGCCCGGCGGCGGGCGCACCCGTGGCCCTCCGCGGCGCGGCGGGCGACGGCGTGGATCGTGCTGTTCCCGGTGCTCGTGGCCGTGCTCGCGACCGGCGTGGCGGGCTCCGTCGCGGCCGGCGACAGCAGCACCGGGCCCGCCGCGTCGACGTTGCTCGACGCCGGCCCGGGCACGGTCGAATACTGCCGTCCCGACGGCATTCCGCTGGCCATGGACCTCTACCGGCGGAGCTCGGGCGGCCCGCCGGCGCCGGTGGTGCTCTTCCTGCACGGCGGCGGGCTGGTCCTGGGCAACCGCAAGCCCACCGGGCCAGGGGCGCTGCTCGCCGGCTCGCGGTCCGGGCCGCTGCGGGACGAGCTGACGGCCCGCGGCTTCGCGGTCGCCGTGATCGACTTCCGGCTCGCGCCCGCGTCACCGTGGCCGGCCCCGCTCGAGGACGCCCGGTGCGCGGTGCGGTTCCTCAAGGCCAACGCGGCGGCGCTGGCCGTCGACCCGGCCCGGATCGCGGTGGCGGGCACCGGCACCGGCGGCACCCTGGCCTCGCTGCTCGGCGTCGCGCGTGGCCAGGACACCGGCCAGTACCGGGCCCAGGACAGCACGGTCCGCGCGGTGGCGGCGCTGTCGGCCCCGGCCGGCTTCGACCTCGCCGGCCTGGATCCGCTCACCCGCGCGTCGGTGCTGATGGCGCTGGGCCGCTCGCCGTCGGCGCTGCGCGCGGCGAGCCCGCTGACGTACGTGGGTCCCGGCGCACCGCCGTTCCTGCTCGGCAACGGCGGCCGGAAGTCGGCCGAGTTCGCGGCCGGCCTGCGTGCGGCCGGGGTGCCGGTGACCGAGGGGCCGGTCGCCGAGCGCGAGGTGGCGGATTTCCTCGCCGCGGCCGTGGGCTGAGGCTTGCGCTGGAGTGCGCTCCAGGTCCTAGCGTGAGGGCACACCGATCACGTCAGGAGTACGTTCCATGGAACTCGGCTTCCACCTCCCCATCTTCGACATCGACGGCGGCACCCCTGCCATCGCCGGCGAGCTCGCCCGCGTGGGCGCCGCGGCGGAGGAGGCCGGTGCGACCTGGCTGTCCTTCATGGACCACTACTTCCAGATCGAGCCGACCGGCCTGCCCGCCGAGTCGAACATGCTGGAGGGGTACACCACGCTCGGCTTCCTCGCCGCGCACACGTCCCGCATCGAACTCGGCCTGCTCGTCACCGGCGTGACCTACCGGCACCCCGGGCTGCTGGCGAAGATCGTCACCACGCTCGACGTCCTTTCGGGCGGCCGGGCCGCCCTCGGCATCGGGGCCGCGTGGTTCGAGCGCGAGCACCAGGGGATGGGCGTGCCGTTCCCGCCGGTCGCCGAGCGGTTCGAGCGGCTCGAGGAGACGCTGCGGATCTGCGCGCAGATGTGGGACCCGGCGGACAACGGCCCGTTCGAGGGCAAGCACTACCGGCTGGCCGAAACGCTGTGCTCGCCGCAGCCGATCACCCGGCCCAAGGTGCTCATCGGCGGCGCCGGAGAACGCAAGACGCTGCGGCTGGTCGCCCAGTACGGCGACGCGTGCAACCTCTTCGGCAGCTCGCCGGAGGACGTCGAACACAAGCTGGACGTGCTGCGCCGCCACTGCGACGACGTCGGCCGCGACTACGCCGCGATCCGCAAGACGATCCTGGCCAACAACCCGCGCCCGACACCGGAAACCCGCGACGACTTCGTCCGTTCGATGGCGGACTACGCGAAACTCGGCATCCAGACGGCGATCGTCACGCCGACGACGGGCTCGCCCGCCGCGTGGATCGAGGGGATGGCCCCGGCGGTGCCGCAGCTGGCGGAACTCGGTTAACCGGCCGGGAGCCGCGCGGAACGATTTCGACGTCGAACAGCGGGTTGAGTGATCTCACCCGCTGTTCGGCCTGACGGACCAGATCCGCTTGGTGCAGCGGGAAAAGCGCGTGGACCGGGCGTCGGAGGCGGGCGCGCTCGCCACGACGGCCGCCGGCCGCCATCGTAACGTCCATAGTGGACAGTAGTGTTTCCGGTGAACCACTTCGCCGTTTTGTCCGTGTGCCCTGGTGAGGTGGCGACCCGAGAGGAGGGGCTGATGCCCCACGTGCGCACGACAGGACGACACCGCAAACCGGCGACGATCGGACTCGCCGCACTGGTGGGCGTAGCAGGCGCAACGGCGGCGGCGATCGCGTTGACCAGCCCGGCGGGCAACGCGGCCACGGACAGGTGCGGTGGTCTGGACACGGCGTTGCGGAACAACCTGACGTTCATCGCGAGCCAGCGCGCGGCACCGGACGCCCAGTCGGAAGCCCGCATGGCGGGCCGCCAGGCGGTGGTCGACCAGATCGAGCAGCAACGCGCGGCCGCGGGCTGCGCCAACCAGGTCGCGGCCAACGAGGTGGCGGCCCAGTGCGCGGCGATCGCGGAGGCCGCCCAGAACGGCAAGGCCGAGGACGCGGCCGACCGGAAGAATGCGGCCGGCAAGGGAGAAGCGGCCGCCGGAAACGGCAAGGCTCAGCAGAAGGGCATGGCGGGGAACGGCGCCGCTGACGAGAACGACATGGCAGCCGGGGCCGGCGCGACCGGCAAGAAGGGTATGGCGGCGGGGAACGGCGCCGCTGAGGAGAACGGCATGGCGGCCGGAAGCGGCGCGGCCGACGAGAACGGCATGGCGACGGGGAACGGCATGGCCGGCCAGAACGGCATGGCGGCCGGGAGCGGCGCTGCTGACGAGAACGGCATGGCGGCCGGCAACGGCGCGGCCGACAAGAACGGGATGGCGGGGAAGAAGGGCGCGGCCGAGAACGGCGCGGCCGACAAGAAGGCGGCCAAGAAGGGCGCCGCTGCCCAGGATGCCGCTGCCGTCCAGGCCTGCGAGGTGGTCCAGAAGTGCCTGGCCCAGGCCACCGGCGTGGCCGACGAGAACGCCATGGCGAACCAGAACGGCAAGGCCGAGGAAAACGGCGCAGCCGACCAGAACGGCATGGCCGGCGAGAACGGCATGGCCGGTCAGCAGGGCATGGCCGACCAGAAGGGCGCGGCCGGTAAGAAGGACAAGGCCGCGGAGAACGGCATGGGCGCTGAGCAGGGCGCGGCCGAGCAGAACGGCATGGCCGCGGAGAACGGCGCCGACGGCAAGGCCGCCCAGAAGGATGCTGCGAAGCAGAACGGCATGGCGGGCGAGCAGCAGGGTGCCGGGCAGATCGTCCTCTCCGCGCAGGACTGCGCGGCCATCCTGAACTGCGTTGCCCAGGCCGATTCCGCGGCCGTCGCGCAGCAGCAGGGCATGGCGGCCGACGAGAAGCAGAAGGCCGAGAACCAGAACGCGCAGGACCAGAAGGCCGAGCAGCAGAAGGCCAAGGACCAGCAGAAGGCCAAGAACGACAAGGCCGAAAACAAGGCCGACGACAAGGCTGCCGCAAAGGAGGCCGCCGAGAAGGCCGATGCCGCCGGAGCGGCCGCGACCCAGTGTGTCGCCGCCGCGGTGGCCGCGGCCGGGAAGGCACCCGCGGGACGCTGAGCAGCACCGGACCCGGACCGGCGGCCCCACACCCCGGTCCGGGTCCGGCCCGGGGCGCGGGGCCGCATCCAAGCCCGCGGTGCAGCTGAACCGCCGCGAAGCACCCGAGCCGGCGAAATCACGCGAGCCGGCGAGTCACGCAAGCCCGCGGTGCAGCTGAACCGCCGCGAAGCACCCGACCCGGCACCTCCCACACCACGTCCGGCCCACCCGAACCGGTGACCGGCGGGAACTCCGGCCCGTCGCCGTTCGTTGACCGGGTGGAGCGCAGTACTCTGGCGCTCGGCAACCGTCCGACGACAGCACGAGGCTCGAGTGACCACCGACCCGGCGGCCGAGGACCTGCGCGAGGCGGCCGACGAGCTCGCCGTCGCCGGGCAGCTCCCGCGATTCCTCCTGATGTACAAGTTCGCCATCGAAGAGCTGATGACGAAGCTGCGGATCCTCAGCGAGGAGTTCGACTTCGTCCACCGGCACGACCCGATCGAGCACATCACGAGCCGGGTGAAGCGGCCGGAGGCCATCAGGGAAAAAGTGCGCCGCCGGGGGCTGGGCGGCGACTGGGTGGCCGCGGCCGCCGCGCTCGACGACATCGCCGGCGTCCGGGTGGTCTGCCCGTTCGTCTCCGACGTCCACGAGGTCGCCCGCATGCTCACCGCGCAGGACGACGTCGAGCTGCTGCGCACCAAGGACTACATCGCGAGCCCGAAGGCGAACGGCTACCGGAGCCTGCACCTCATCGTCCGCATCCCGGTCTTCCTGTCCGACCGGGTGGAAAAGGTCAAGGTGGAGGTGCAGCTGCGCACCATCGCCATGGACTTCTGGGCGGCGGTGGAGCACAAGCTGTCGTACAAGTACCGCGACAGCGTCCCACCCGACTTCGCCGGCGAGCTCGCCGCGGCGGCCAGGACGGCGGCCGATCTCGACAGCCGGATGGCCGCGCTGCACGAACGGATCCGTTGAGGCTCCCCGAGGGAGTCCAGCACGATGCACCGCGTGATCGGGCGGGAAGCCCGCCGGTCACGGCGCGAGCACCGCGGGCAGGTTCTCGTAGCCACGCAGGATGCGCGTCGACCGGCGCCGGCCGCCGGGCAGCACGCGCAGGCCGGGGAACCGGTCGAAGATCGAGCGCAGGCCGATCTCGCCCTCCATGCGCGCCAGCGACGCCCCCAGGCAGTGGTGGCGGCCGGCGCCGAACGACACGTGGTCGCGGGCGCCGTCCCGCCTGACGTCGAAGACGGCCGGCTCGGCGAACACCCGCGGGTCGCGGTTGGCGCCCGCCAGCACGGTGGTGACCAGCGCCCCGCCGGGCAACGGAACCCCGGCGACCTCGGTCGCGCGCGTGGCCACCCGGCCGGTCAGCAGCACCGGCGGGTCGTACCGCAGCACCTCCTCGACGGCGTTGCCCCACAGCTCCGGCCGTTCGCGCAGCACGGCGAGCTGCCCGGGATCGCCCGCGAGCAGCGCGATGCCGCTGCCGAGCAGGTTGACGGTCGTCTCGAACCCGGCCGCCAGCACCAGGCCCGCGGTGGACTTCAGCTCCGTCTCGGTGAGGCCGACACCGCCGTCGCGGGCGGCGACGAGCTTGCTGAACAGGTCGTCGCCGGGGTTGCGGCGCAGGTGGTCGAGGTGCTCGCCGAGCCAGGCGTCGAACTCGGCCAGCGCGGCTTCGACGTCGCGGAAAGTGCGCCAGCCGAGCCCGAGGTCCAGGCTGGGCGCCGCGGCGGCACCGAGGGAAAGCACTTTGCCGAGGTCGGACGGCGGCACGCCGAGGATCTCGCTGATCACCGTCACCGGCAGCAGCCCGCAGTAGGCCTCGACGAGGTCGACCGGTGCGCCGGGGTCGAGCGCGTCGAGCAGGCCGTCCGCGATCTCCTGCACCCGGCCGCGCAGCTGCTCGACCGCGCGCACGGTGAACACGCCGGTGACCAGCTTGCGGTAGCGGGTGTGCTCGGGCGGGTTGACCGCCAGCAGCGACGGCGGCTGCACCGGGTGCAGGTGCTCACCGGCCGACCACACGACCAGCCGGCCGAGCGCCGAGCCGTCGGACCCGATGAGGCCGACGCGGAAGTCCTCGCTGGACAGCACTTCCCGGACGGCGGCGTGCGTGGTGGTCAGCCAGCCGAAGCGGGTGCGCGCGAGCGGGCCGGCGTCGCGGATCTCCTCGAACAGGCCGGCCAGGTCCTGCCCTTCGGCCGCGGAGACCACCATCCGGCCCTGGAGGTCACCGCGCTTGGCCTCGCGGCGCAGCACGGTCCGGGGGAGCGCGTGGCCGAGACCCCAGCGCACCACGGGTTTCGTGCGGGCGAGGACACCTTCGAGCATGGCTTCCCCCATCGGTCGGCGAACCTAGAGTGTAGGTTGCCGCGGTGGTGTGAACCGCCCGACCGGCGCCAGCAGCACGCCCAGCGCGACGAGCTCGGTCAGCGCCATCCCGCGTTCCACCAGGCCGAGCGGGATGAGCGTCCACCAGCGGCCGTCCTCCGCCGCCGCGACCACCACCGCGCCCAGGATCACCGCGAACCAGCCCAGCGACACCACCGCCAGCACCCGCGCCAGCCGGCGCCGCCCCGGCGACGACGGGAACGCCGTGCGCGCCGCGACCAGCACCGCCAGCGGCAGCGCGACGAACGCCACCACGCTCGCGATCCGGTGCAGCGTGCCGCCGAAATCCGCGCGGGAGACCGTCGCCCAGTCCGGCTTGGGGAACGCCACGATGACCAGCAGCCCGACCGTCCACAGTGTTCCCAGGACGGCCGCGGGCACCGGGAGCCGCCGCTGGTGGCGCAGCACCGCCAGGCCGGCCGCCGAGCCGAGGGCGACCAGGACCACCGCGAGGTCGAACACCCACTTGTGGTCGGACAGGCCGTATTCGCTGATCGTGCGGCGGGTGACGCTGATTTCGTCCGTCGGCGGGATGACCTGCAGCAGCAGCACCAGGCCGGCGCCGATCACCAGGGCCGCGATGCCCGTCAGCGAGACCGCGACCGACACCCGTCGCGCAGGGAACGTGACCATGGACCGACGGTAGCCGACCGGTGGTTGAACTCCCCGTGAAAAGGCGAAGCGGGTTGAACGCTGTACGACTTACGGCGGTGTCCGCGGCCGGATTTCCTCCATTAAGGTCGCTCGGTTCCGGTACGTCCGTGCGTGCCGGGTCTCGGTCAAGGAGGTCTCGACCTGTGGGGAATTCACCAAGACGGCTGGTGATGCTGGCTTCGGCCGTCGCGCTGGCCGCAACGTTCGTCGCGTTGCCGTCCGGCACCGCGGGCGCGGCGCAGAACATCCTGCGCGCCGACAAGTCGGTGGCCCGTTCGTGCTTCGGCAAAGTGCTGCCCAAGGGCACTTCGGGCACCGATCGGCGCGAGCTGACGTCCACCGTGGACGGACTCGTCCAGGCGCGGCTCAAGCCGGTGCCGGGTGCCGAAGGCGACTGGGACGTCGCCGTGTTCGACAAGGCCACCGGCGCGGTGGTCGCCGCCTCGGCGGCGTTGCGCAGCCACGAACTCGCCGAAAGCTTCGTGAAGAAGGGGCAGGAACTCGTCGTCCAGGGCTGCCGCTACGGCGGCTCGGCCGGCCAGGTGCAGCTGGGGGTCGACTTCCTGGCGCTGACGCCGCAGGGCACGCCGACCGGCACGGCTCCGGCGAGCCAGCGCGCGGAGCTCGTCCGCGTCGAGACGCCCACGCGCGCCGACAAGAGCAAGCTGACCGCCCTCGGCCTCGACGTCACGGAGAAGGGTGACGCGACCGGGGTCGAGGTCGTCCTCGCCGGCGACGCCGACCGCAAGACGCTGAAGGACAGCGGCTTCAAGTCGAAGGTCATCGAGGCCGACCTGTCGGCCAAGTCGGTCCAGGACGCGAAGGCCGACCGCCAGTACGCCGCCACGACCGCCGCGTCCGTGCTGCCGTCCGGGCGCACCAGCTACCGGCACCTCTACGACTACAACTACGAGCTGAAGGAACTGGCCCGCAAGAACCCGGGCCTCGTCTCGGCGTTCACCATGCCCGAGCCGACCTGGGAAGGCCGGGACGTCGTCGGCGCCGAAATCGCCACGGACGTCAAGAACGTGACCGACGGCAAGCCGGTGAACTTCACCATGGGCGTGCACCACGCCCGGGAGTGGCCGGCCGGCGAGCACGTCATGGAATGGGCGTACGAGCTGGTCAACGGCTACTCGGGCGACGCCGCCATCCGGTCGCTGGTCGGCAAGACGCGCAACATCGTCGTGCCGATCATCAACCCGGACGGCTTCGAGATCTCCCGCGAGGCCGAGCCCAAGGGCGACTTCACCCGGTTCGACTACGAGATGAAGCGCAAGAACTGCAACGTCAACGACTCGCCGCCGCAGTTCGCGACCGGCGTCTGCAAGGCGAACCCGGGCGGCCGCGTGCGCGGCACCGACCCGAACCGCAACTACGGCGGCTTCTGGGGCGGCAACGGCGCCGAGATCGCCTGGAGCGGCGACACCTTCCGCGGGTCCGCGCCGTTCAGCGAGCCCGAGGTGCGGAACGTGCGCTCGATCGTGTCCTCGCGCCAGGTGACGAACCTGCTGACGATGCACAACGTCGCCGCGCTGGTGCTGCGCCCGCCGGGTGTGGCGGACGTCCGCGCGCCGCTGGAGGAGCCGCAGTACAAGGCCCTCGGTGACAAGCTGGCCTCGCGCAACGGCTACACCAGCGAGCCGAGCTGGGCGCTCTACGACACCACCGGCACCACCGAGGACTGGTCGTACTGGGCCACCGGTGGCTGGGGCTTCACCATCGAGGTCGGCGGCAACGGCTTCCACGGCCCCTACGCCGACGGCGTGGTGGCCGAGTACGCGGGCCTGGCCCCGTCGACCGGTGCCGGCAAGGGCGGCAACCGGCAGGCGTTCCTGGACATGCTGAGCAACGCGGCCGACCCGCAGCAGCACTCGACGCTGATCGGGTCGGCGCCGAAGAACTACCAGCTCAAGCTGCACAAGACGTTCCAGACGCCGACGTCGCCGGTGATCCAGCCCGACGGCTCCACCAAGCCGCCGATCTACATCACCGACGACCTGAACTCGAAGTTCACCGCCACCGGCGGGCGCTTCGCGTGGTCGATCAACCCGTCGACGCGGCCGTACGTGGCCGGCCGGTACGGGCGCGAACCGCAGGGCCCGGCGCAGCAGGGCTTCGCGGTCACCAACCCGGCGGGCGTGCCGCCGATCAACCAGAACTACCCGGTCGACCCGACCGGCGACTCGTTCACCTTCCACGTCGACGGCCTGCCGAAGGTCGACAACGGGAAGTTCAGCGTCAACATCAACTGGGCGAACACCGCGACCGACTGGGACCTCTACGTCTACGACTCGGCGGGCAACCTGGTCAGCTCGTCGGCGAGCGGCGGCACGACGTCCGAGCACGCCGTGCTGCTCGACCCGCCGGCGGGCGACTACAAGGCCGTGGTGGTCAACTACGACCAGGCGGACCCGGGCACCGTCGACGACTGGTCCGGCGATGTTTCGTTCTCGTCGCCGATCCCGCCGACGTACGGCACGAAGGAGGCCTATCAGCTGACCTGCTCGTCGCCGAGCGGCAAGCTCGTCGGCGTGGCGGACGTCTACGCCGACCGCGGCCAGACGGTCGACGTGGGCGAGGTCTGCACCCGGTCCGCGCACGCGCAGAAGCAGCGCGTCGCGGGCGGCGTCCGGTAGTAGTGCGTTTCGTGAAGGCCTCCTCGCTCGCGCGGGGAGGCCTTCACGGCGTCAGGGCGAGGGTGACGCCGAGGACGACGAGGATCGTGCCCACGACGCGGTTGAGGGCCGGTTCGGCGCGGGCGTACCAGCGCCGGGTCGCGGGGGAGGAGAACAGCAGGGCCACGCTCAGGTGCCAGCCGGCCGAGGCGGCCACGATCAGCGCGACGGCGGCGGTTTTGACGGCGGCCGGTTCGGTGGGTGGCAGCGCGGCGGTGAGGACGCTGCCGAAGAACGCGGCGGCCTTGGGGTTGGTGAGGTTGCTGAAGACGCCGCGCCGGAACGCGCTGCCTTGCCGCGTTTTCCCGGTCGGCGGCGCCGCGGGTGCGCGGGCCCGCCACCACAGCCGGATTCCCAGCCACGCCAGGTATCCGCCGCACGCGAGGCGCAACGCCGTCGCCAGCCACGGAATGTGAGCGAGGACGCTGCCCAGCCCGAAGACCGCGACCGCGGCCAGCAGCCCGCCCGCGGCGACCACGCCGAGCGCGATGGCGACCGCGGCGCGCCGGGTCCCGGTGGCGGCGGTGTGGACGATGAGGACGAAGTTGGGGCCGGGGGTGATCGCGGCCGGGAGGTAGGCCAGCAGGACGGTGCCGAGGGTGGCGGCGGGACTCACGCCGGGTGGTTGCCCGGGACGACCCGCGAAGGCGCCGGATCCGTCGCTGCCGCCGCGGGGTTGCCGCAGGCGGCGCCGCGGCGAGGGCGGGTACGCGAAGGCGCCGGAACCGCCGGTGGGCACTGGTAGCGTGGAAATCGGGGGCTGCTCATGCCGCCCGGCCGCCGCCGACCACCTGGTCGCGCATCGTCCGCAGCGTCTCGTGGTCCACAGTGGACGGATCCGCCGCCAGCCATTCGCCGATCTCGTGCAGGAACTCCTCCGGCGTCATCGGGGCGACGGGCAGGTCACCCGGGTCCGCCGTGGTCAGGTCGCCGCTGCGGCTCGGGTACACGATCATCACGCCGCGCAACGCCACCCCCGGCAGCAGGCCGCGATACGCCGCCAGGCTCTCCGCGAGCCGGCTGCCGCCGCCGCGGAACGGGCGGCCGTTGCGCAGCAGCCTGCCGTCCTCCGCCGTGCCGTAGTGGCCCGGCAGCCACAGCTTCGACTCGATGAGCACCAGCCGCTTCCCGCACAGCACCGCGTGGTCGACGTCGGCGAACACCGAGCCCGGCCAGGCGAGCCCGTGGAAGATGCGCGCGCCCGGCAGCCGGGTCAGGTAGCCCTCGAGCAGGTCGGCGGTGAGCCGCTCGGCCAGTTCGTCGCGCTCGGTGCCGGGTGCGCCGAACACCGTGCGGCCGCCGAACTCCTCGGCGTACGCCTCGCGCGCCTTCGCGGCCCGCAGGTAGCCGCGCGCCAGCCGCTGGACCAGCAGCGCCGTGCCGGCCGTGAGCAGCAGCCAGACGATGAGCACCGGGGTGCTGAACCCGACGCCGGTGACCAGCGGCAGGAGGACCAGCACCATCCCGGCGACCGCGACCACCACCGGCGTGTGCCCCGGCCCGCTGCGGCGGCCGTGGCGCATCCGGGTGTCCTCCCCGGCGAAGTGCCACCAGCTCAGGTCCTCGGCGTCCAGCTCGGGCAGGTCGGGGACGAAACCGGGCTCGTCGCCGAAGCGCCGCCGGGGCCGCGGCCGGACCGGCACCGGTACCACGGTCGCGCCGCCGGCGTCGTAGCGCGCGCGGGCGATCGGGTCGCCGAGGACGTCGTAGGCCTCGCGCAGCAGGCGGAACGTGCCGACCGTGCCGCCGCCGTCCGGGTGCATGGTCTTGGCGAGGCGGCGGTAGGCCGTCTTGACGTCGGCCGCCGTGGCGTCGCGACGGAGGCCGAGCACCTCGTAGTAGTCGACGTCGGGCACGCGGGCGGTCACCTCCGATGGCTGCGCGAAGACTTTATGGGGTCGGGTCTCCGGGGCTGTCACCGCCTCGGCGGCGCGCCAGGGTGATGGTCCTCGGTGCAGGTCAGGGCGGTGTGAGGAGTTTTGCCGGTGGCGGCGGGGGAATCGGCCGCTCCGGCGGGGCGCTCGCGGTGGCGCGCGTGACGACGGCCGGGGCGGGACCGGCGGCTCGTTTGCCGTGGTCGGGCAGTGTCCATTGAGGACTAATTGTCACCCGGAAGTGTTGTAACGCAGGGGAAAGGCGGCTTCGTGGTGACTTTTCGTAGTCGGAAACCACCTGGATGGCCCTGAACATGTGTTCGAATGCTGGGCTAAGCTTGTGCCATGTCCTCTCACAGACGTGGCGGGCCCACCGCCACCCCACCTCGGCAGCGGGCCCGTCACCCCCGTCAGCGCTCGCGCAGCAGGTACCGCTGCAGCTTGCCGCTGGCATTGCGCGGCAGTGCGTCGAGGAAGCGCACCCGGCGCGGGTACTTGTACGGCGCGGCAACGGCTTTGGCGTGCTCCTGCAGGGCGTGCACGGCGTCCGGGCCCGGGGTGGCGCCGGGCCGGAGCACGACGAATGCGGTCACCACCGCACCCCGATCCGGATCGGGTGTGCCGACGACCGCGCACTCCTCGACGTCGGGGTGCGTCAGCAGCACCTCTTCGACCTCGGGAGCCGCGATGTTGTAGCCGGACGAGACGATCATGTCGTCGCTGCGCGCCACGAAGCGGAAGTAGCCGTCGGGTTCGCGGACGTAGGTGTCGCCGGTGATGTTCCAGCCGTCGCGGACGTAGTCGGCCTGCCGGGGGTCGCCGAGGTAGCGGCAGCCGGTGGGGCCCTGGACGGCGAGCAGGCCGGGCGTGCCGTCCGGCGCCGGACGGCCGTCGGCGTCCAGCACGGCGGCGCGGAAGCCGGGGACGACCTTGCCGGTCCGGCCGGGGCGGGCGTCGTCGCCGGCCGCGGAGATGAACACGTGCAGCATCTCCGTGCTGCCGATGCCGTCGATCAACGGCGATCCGACGACCTCGCGGTACCGCTCGGCCACGGCGGCGGGCAGGGCTTCCCCGGCGGAGACGGCGCGGCGGACGCCGGCCAGCAGGGGACCGTCGCCGGAGCCGAGGATCGCGCGGTAGGCGGTCGGGGCGGTGAACAGCACCGTCACGCCGTGCTCGGCGACGATCGAGGCCAGCTCCTTGGGGGTCGCGCGCTCCAGCAGGAGCACCGACGCGCCGGCGTGCAGCGGGAACACCAGCAGGCCGCCCAGGCCGAAGGTGAAGGCCAGTGGCGGAGTGCCGCAGAATACGTCGTCCGGGGTGGGCCGGACGACGTGCCGGGAGAACGTGTCGGCGATGGCGAGCAGGTCGCGGTGGAAGTGCATGGTGGCCTTCGGCGTCCCCGTCGTGCCGGAGGTGAAGGCGAGCAGGGCGACGTCGTCGGCGGCCGTCGGTACGTCGGCGAAGGTCGCCGGGTGCCGGGCGCAGCGTTCGGCCAGCTCGGTGCGTTCGGTGCCGTAGGGCACCACCGGCAGTCCCGGCGGCAGCTCGTCGAGCAGGTGCTCGTCGCACAGGGCCACCGTGGGCCGCGCCCGGTCGGTGATCTTGCCGAGCTCGCCGCGGCGCAGCATCGGCATGGTCGTGACCGCGACGGCTCCGGCCTTGAGGACGCCGAGCCAGCAGGCCGCGAGCCACGGCGTGTTGGTGCCGCGCAGCAGCACGCGGTTGCCCGGCACGACACCGAGTTCGGCGGTGAGGACGTGCGCGATCCGGTTGGCGCGGGCCAGGACGTCGCCGTAGGTCCACGTCTCGTGGGGTGACCGCAGGCAGGGGCGGTCCGGGCCGAGGCGGGCGGCGGTCTCGTCGAGCAGCGCCGTCGCGGCGTTGAGGCGGCCGGGGTAGCGCAGCTCCGGCAGGTCGAACACCAGCCGCGGCCACTGGTCGGCGGGCGGCAGCCGGTCGCGGCAGAACGAGTCCGTGTGGGCGCTGGGAGAAAGCGTCATCGCAGCTCCTCGGTCGTGACCTGCACCACCTGGAACGCAGCACTCGTTGCGACCGTCGAGAAGACGCAATGTCGGAACGATGACGACGGCAACCGGAAAGCCATGCCGTTGGCCTTGTAACCCTGGAGGGTGATTCGCCGACCTAGTCCCCGCCGGTGCATCCGGGCGGCACCTGGGGAGGGAAGGCGAATGGACGGTTTCTCGCTGCTGGAGGAGGCCATCCGGTCGATGCCGGTGCCGGGAGCGCCGCCTCGCCTGTCGCTCGACGGGGCCGCGGTGGGGCTTTCGTTCCTGGACACCGCGCTGCGGCTCAACCACGTGCGGCGGCTGACCGAACGGATCTCGCTGGTCGACCACCGGGTCGCCCGGCGGATCACCGAGGTGGACATCCGGCTCGGGATGCTCGACGAAGGGCAGCGGCAAGCGTCCGAGCTGTTCCGCAGCATCGCCAGCCACAGCCCCGACGGTGCCGACCAGAACGACGGCCAGGCTTTCGTCGCCGCCGAGATGTGGGTGCCCGTCGCGCGGATCTCCCGGACGGCCGCGCCCGTCGACGTGCGGGACGCCTCGGGCCGCAAGCTGCCGCGGCTCACCCAGTACGAGACCTCGCGGCTGCTCGCCTCGGGGCTCTACCGCCTGCTGCGGGGCATCCTCACCGGGTTCCCCGACGCCCGGCGCGACGAGCCGCTGGCCCGCCTGCTCTACCAGGACCACGAACCCCGCTGGCTGATCCAGGCCGCCCTGCTCGCGTTGCTGACCGACCGCAGCAGGCCGACCGGTCCGCGCCCGCGGGAGCTGACGCGCGGGATGGCGGCCGGGCACGCGGCCGAGTGCCGCCGCAAGGCGCTGCGGCTGCTCGCCGACTACCGGGAGCCGCTCGGGGACTACTTCGCGCTGCTCGACGTCGCCGTCAACAACTACCTCCTCGTGGTGGCCATGGACCGCGGGGCCGACGAGCACCTGCTCACCTACGAGGCGCCGCTCGCGGTGGAGAAGCCGAAGCCCCGGTGGTCGTGGAGCGGGACCCTGCGGGCGAGCAGCCGCGGGTACCTCGTCCAGTACGAGGGCGCCATCCCGGCGAGCCTGCGGTCCTACCACCTCGTCGTCGAGACCGAGCCCGGCGTGCACATCCAGAAGATCTACCTCCGGACCGACGCGGACCAGGGCCTCGCGGGCGAGCTCGTCAGCGACCTGAAGGCGCTGGCGACCCGGCTGGCACCGGAGGCCGCGCCGCCGCGGAAGTCGCCCTACTCGAAGATCCTCGAGCTCCAGACGCAGACGACCCTCCGCCGGCTCGCCGACCTGCTCCGCCGCCGGCAGTGGGACGCCGAGCACGCCCGGATCGCCGTACCGGAACAGCACCTGCCCGGCGTGGCCGAGCTGGGCTGGGCGGCGATCTCGGGGGAGGCCGTGGCCGACGGCGCCGCGCTCGACAACTCGCTGATCCGGCACCCGCACGTCGAGCCGGCCAGGCTCGGGCAGGCGGCCCGGGAACTCGAGGCGCAGGAACTCGAACACGACCTCGCCACCGAGGACAACCCGACCAGCAACCAGGCCAGCGTCTACTGGCGGCGGCGGGCCGTCCGCTCCCTCGACGGCGCGCAGATCCGGACCCGCGCCGGGATCCTGCTGCGCGACGCCACGCCGTCGAGCCCGACGACAGTGCTGCTGTACGCGTTGTCCGTCGCGCTCATCGCGTACTCCGCGGCCACCTTCGGGGCCCACCACTTCTGGCCGTACTGGGGCGACGGCGCCGCCCGGCTGCGCGCGTCGAGCGCGTCGAACAGCCCCGGGGCGCTGATCGCCGTGCTGCTGCTCGTCCCGGGCTTCCTGTACTCGCGGCTGCCGCTGCCGGACCGGCATTCGGTGGCCGGGCACCTGCGCGCGCTGCCGAGGCTGGTGGCGCACGTCTGCATCGGGGCGATGGCCCTGCTGTGCGCGGCCATCGCCGCGGACTCCGCGCGGTCGGTCCTGCCCGTCGCGTTCGGGCTGGCCACCGTGGTGCCGCTGCTCGCGGCGATCGCCCTCGTGCCGCCGATCCGCTCGGCGTGGAGCCGCCGCCGCGACCAGCGCCAGGACGCCGAGGAGCTCCACCTGATGGGCGCGCCGCACTGGGTCGACGGCCGGGGGACGAGCAAGCAGCGCCGGCGGACGCCGGACGCGATCTTCTCCTCGTCGGGGTCGCTTTCATGAGCGAAGGGACGGACATGACCGGCGACGCGCCGAAGGCCCGTTCGGCGCACGCGCTGGCCAACCTCGCGAGAGCGGGCTACTGGTCGCTGCGGCAGCCGCTGACCGAGGTGGACTTCGAGGTGCACCACCTCGTCGACCGGCCCGGCTACCTGGTCGGGCTGGTGACGGGGGAGGGCCGCGGCGAACCGAAGTCGCGGTTCTTCCTGGAGACGCTGTCTTCCAGCGCGCACGGCGCCGGCCTGGTCGTCGGCATCCGGACCGGGGAGAAGCCCGACCGGCTCCGGATCCGCGACCACGGCAGCACCGTCGAACCGGAGCTCGATTTCGGTTCGGACGAGCTGAGCCACGTGTTCCGCGGGACGGCGCGGCCGAACCTGACGTTCCTGGCCGAGTCCGACCGCCGGTTCGAAGGGATCATCGCGATCGCCGACGAGCCCGCGAAGCTGCGGCTGAGCCACGGCAACCAGATCAAGAACCTGCTGGTCACGCTCAGCCAGATCGCCGTCGAGGTGGCCCGCGCGCCGCTGCTGTCCATCCAGTGCCCGGTCCAGCTGCCGGTGGAGGTCGAGGCCGAATACCGGGAGGAGCGGATCCCGCGGGCCGCGGCACTGGCCGTCCGGTTCTCGATCGCGCTGCAGCACCCGAGCGCCGAACTGACCTTCGAGATCGCGGACCGGATCATCCGGTACTGCGACGAACGCGGGTTCCGGCTGTGGCTCGCCGACACCCGGCTCGGGCACCGCACCGGCAACTGGTTCCGCATCCGCGCCCACCCGGTCGAGGAGCCGCACCCCTCCGAAGAACCGGAAGGTGTGCTCTCCACGATCAT
The DNA here is from genome assembly GCF_053600695.1 of Amycolatopsis sp. NPDC005003. NCBI lineage: Bacteria > Bacillati > Actinomycetota > Actinomycetes > Pseudonocardiales > Pseudonocardiaceae > Amycolatopsis > Amycolatopsis sp. NPDC005003. The sequence continues at coordinate 110,443 of NZ_JBSGAI010000019.1, forward strand.
CCCGGTCACCTTCGTGGGCCCCGCGCGGGTCGGGTCGACGCACGCGCTCGTGTCGCTGCTGCTGCAGTTCCCCGAGATCGGCGTGGTCGGGGCCTCGATCACGCTGCTGGACGACCTCGCGTTCATCCACCTCCAGCTCGGCGTGGTCACCCCGGCGGAGGAGGTCGCGCTGCCGGTCGCCCACAGCAGCGAAGACCCCCGCACGGCGATCACCACCATGCTCGCCGGGTTCGCCAAGGTGCCGAACGGCAAGCACGGCCAGGAGCTGGGCGACCACCTGTGGGAGCGCGCCGGCGACTACCAGACGCTGGCCGGCCCGGTGGTCCCGGTGGTGCACCCGGCCGCCCAGCGCCGGCTCGCCATCTGGATCTCGTGGCAGATGGAACGGACTTCGCGCGGCATCTCCGTCGCCGTGCGGGCACTGCGGCAGGCCTTCGACTACATGGGCTTCCCGCTGCCGGAAGGCGACGCGACCGGTCCGGAAGCCCGCGACGCGCCCAACCTCGAATACCTCATCTGCCGGGACCTGGGCAATTCCCTGTTACGGGGCAAGGGCAAGTTCTCGGTGCCGCTGAACCTCGTCCAGCAGCGGTTCACCAGCACAGCGGTGGAGATCGCGCCCTCGAAGCTGTGCGTCGGGCTGGAGGACGCCTGGAAGACCGCGCTGGACGAGGACCCGGGCGGCTACGCGGTCCGGGAAGTCACCGTCGTGTGGCGGGAGTACTGGCTGGGGCACTGGGCGGCCACGTCGGTCTGACCCGGGCGGTCACGCGTTCGTGAGGGCGCGGGAACCCGGTGCCGCGGGCGGCCGCCCGTACCTTTTCGATCATGGCCGAGACTCCCGAACCCCCGCCCACCCTGGCCGATCCGCGTGCGCTGCTGGTGGGCTACCTCGACCACAGCACCGCCGCCGTCCTGCGCAAACTCGACGGCCTGTCCGAGCACGACCTGCGCCGGAGCGTGCTGCCCTCGGGCTGGACGCCGCTGGGCATGGTCAAGCACCTGGCCTGCACCGAACGGTTCTGGATCCGGTACGTCTTCGCCGGGGAGGACGTCGACTTCACCTGGCCCCGCACCGCCGAGCAGGAGTGGTTCGTCGCGCCGGACGAACCCTCGGCCGACATCACGGCGTTCTTCCTGGCGGAGCGCGAAAACTGCGCCCGGCTCGCCGCGGTCACGCCGCTGGCCGCCCGGGCGGTCCGCACGACCCGCCGCGGCGGCGCCGAAGAGCACCCGACGTTCGCGTGGATCCTGTGCCACCTGGTGCAGAGCTTCGCCCGGCACGCCGGGCACGTCGACGTCGGCCGCGAGCTCGTCGACGGCGTGACCGGCAAATAGCGCCCTCAGGCGGGCGGCGCGACCGTGGCGTCCTGGTCCGCGCGGCGCAGCGCGTCGGCGACGAACCCGGTGGCCTTCAGCTCCTCGACCAGCTCGTGCAGGAACGCGATCGTCTCCGGGCGGCGGTCCGGGGTGGTGCAGACGGCCTGCCGGATCTCCATGAACCGGCCCGGCAGCAGGCGGGTACCGGGGTGGGCGGCGACGTAGGCGGTCAGCGGCCGGCGGATCCCGGCGGCGACCTCCAGGCCCTGCGCCTCGAACGCCGCGACACCGTCCTCGCCGCGCACGATCGTGGCGTGCCGGAGGGTCCGGGTCAGGTACAGGTCGTACGCGGACCCCTGCTTGACGCCGATCCGCACGTCCGGCTGGTCGACATCGTCCGGCGACGTGAACGGCGAGCCGTCCGCGACGACGTAGCCGCCCTCGATGACGACGTACGGCGCGGTGAAGGTCACCTGGGCCGCGCGGGCGGGCTCGATCGCCAGGAAGGCCAGGTCGGCCGTGCCCGAGGTCAGCGCCTCGAACGACTTGCGGGCCGCGTCGAAGCAGGCGAACTCCACCGGGACGCCCAGCCGCGCGGCGACTTCGCGCGCGAGGTCGACCGTGATCCCGCCCGGGGCCGCCGGGGTGCCGTGCGCGAGCACGGGGTTGCCGAGGTTGATCGTGGCGCGCAGCGTGCCGCCGGGCGCGAGGTCCCGGGCGACGGCGGAAAGATCTCCCATGACCGGCGAGGCTAGCGGCGGGACCCCGCGCGCGCCCCGCGAGTGTCGCTCACGCCACGGGCGGGAGGCCGCGTGGGCTTGGCGAGTGTTGCTCGCGCTACCGGTGGGAGCCCGCGTGGGCTTGGCGAGTGTCGCTGACGCCACCGGTGGGAGCCCGCGTGCGCTCGGCGAGTGTCGCTCGCGCCACCGGCGGGACGCCGCGTGCGCTCCGGGAGTGTCGCTCGCGCCACCGGCGGGAGCTCGCGCGCGCCCCGCGAGTGTCGTTCACGCCACCGGCGGCTCGTCCGCGGTGGTCAGGGCGAACACGGTCTCCTGGTGGTAGACCTCGCCGGGCCGCAGCACGGTGCTGGGGAAGTCCGGGCGGTTGGGGGAGTCCGGGAAGTGCTGGGCCTCCAGCGCGAAGCCGGCGCCGCGGTGGTACGGGCGGCCGCTCGTGCCGGTCAGGTCCGCCGTCAGGTAGTTGCCGGAGTAGAACTGCAGGCCGGGCTCGGTCGTCCACATCGTGAGCAGGCGCCCGGACGCCGGGTCCCACGCCCGGGCGGCGAAGGGCGCGCCGTCGTCGAGCACCCAGTTGTGGTCGTAGCCCTGGCCGATCACCAGCTGGGGGTCGGGCTCGCCGATGCGGGCGCCGATCGCCGCCGGACGGCGGAAGTCGAACGGCGTGCCCTCGACCGGGACCGGGTCGCCGGCCGGGATCAGGTCGTCGCCGGTCGGGCAGTACCGGCTCGCGGCGATTTCCAGGCGGTGTTCGTGGACGTCGCCCGCCCCTTCGCCGGCCAGGTTCCAGTAGGTGTGGTTGGTCAGGTTGACCACGGTCGGCGCGTCGGTGGTCGCGCGGTAGGTGATGCGCAGCCGGTCGCGCGCGTCGACGCGATAGGTGACTTCGGTGGTGAGCCGGCCGGGGTAGCCCTGGTCGCCGTCCGGGCTGACCAGCGTGAGCCGCACGGCGACGCCGTCGCCGTCCCGGATTCCGGCGGCCGACCAGACCCGCGTGTCGAACCCGGCGGGGCCGCCGTGCAGGCTGTTCTTGCCGTTGTTCAGCGGCACCCGGTACTGGACGCCGTCGAGGGTGAAGGTGCCGCCGCCGATCCGGTTGGCGAACCGGCCGACCACCGCGCCCAGGAAGACCCGGTCCGCGCCGGGCCGGTTGTTGGCGACGTAGGAGCCGAGGTCCGCGAAGCCGAGGACGACGTTGGCGGGCCGGCCTTCGCGGTCCGGCGCCTCCAGGGACTGGATGACGCCGCCGTAGTCGAGCACGCGCACGACCGGCCCGCCGGGACGGCCCAGCGTGTACCGGTGCACGTCGGTGCCGTCGGCCTGGCCGAACAACTCCCGGGTGAGTTCGGGTGCGGTCATCGGTGGCTCCTCCCGCCGACTGTTAGCGCTAACAGTCTGGACCGACCTTAGATTCGCCGCCGCGCACGGTCAAGGACGCCCCGGTCAGCCCTGGTCGCGGCCGGCCGCCGGCGGGTGGGTGCCGAGCAATTGGTGGGCGCGCAGCGCCATCTGGATCTCCAGGCGCCTGGCCGGGTCCGCCAGCCGGTCGCCGAACAGCTCGCTCAGCTGGCTCACGCGGTAGCGGACCGTCTGCGGGTGGATCCGCAGCGCCTGCGCGATGTCCGGCGTGTTCCCGTTGTGCTCCAGCCAGCTCAGCAACGTTTCCGACAGCCTCGTCCGCTGCTTCACCGTCAGGCCCGCGAACGGGGCGAGCGCCGTCGCCGAAAGCTCGTCCAGCAGGAAGCGGTCGATCAGCAGCCAGTGCGTCGCCAGGTGGTCGGCGGTGTGCGTCACCACGTTGTCGCCGGCCACGCCGCGGCGGACCAGGTCGAGGGTGCGGCGGGCCCACCGCAGTGACGTCGCCGCCTCCGCCGGGCGGACCCGGGGGCCGACCGCGGCGCGCCAGCCCGGGAGGCGGACGTCCAGGCCCCGCAGGTCGCGGTCGGGGTTCGGGGTCAGCAGGCACGGCTCGGGGCCGTCGAGGTCCAGCAGCACGTCGGCGGGCAGCTGCGGGGACGGCGGCGGCTGCTGGTCGGTCCGCGGGTCTAGGGCGACGACCGCGACCCGGTCGGGGATCGCCCACTGCGCCGCCGTGGCCATCGTCGCCAGCGTGGCCGGGGACGACGGCGGGGTGGCCAGCAGCAGTTCGAGGAGCCGGCGTCGCCGTCGTTCGAGCGTGCCGGCCGCCATCGCCTGCGCCAGGGTGTACCCCTCGACCGAGTACGAGGAAATCTCTTCGACGTAGGCGAAGATCGCCTCGGCGCCGACGCACAGCACGGCCGTCGGGAACCGGTGGGCCTGCCCCAGTTCGGCCACGTAGCGCCACGCCGCCCGCCCGCCGGCGCGGTAGGCGGCCTGCAGGGAGTTGAGGCTGCCGCCGTCGTGGTGCACGCGCTTGCCGACCTCGACGAACAGCTCCGCCCAACCGTCCTGTGTGGACGCCAGGTTCTCGATGCTGTCGATGCAGGCGAGCACGGCCTGCTCGATCGCGAGCACGATCATCTTGCCGAATTCGCCTTCGAGGGGCTTGGCGTACTCGGGGACGGACTTCTGGACCTCTTCGAGGATCCGCCGGGCGAGCGGGTCGGCGTGCGCCCGGAAGCGCCCGGCGAGTTCCGTGGGCAGCGAGCACCACAGCTGGCGCGCGCGGCCGGTGCCCCGCGGGTGCGGGATCGCCGCCTGCGTGATCGTCCGGCTCATCGCTCACACCCCTTGCCGCGCCGCGTGGAGAGCTCGCGCCGCCGTCGGCGCGAACGTCATGTACTCACACGGGATCGGACTTGGCAACCGGCGTCCCTGCCCCGGGAGCGGGTTCTGTCACGCCGGGACCAACGGCCGCACCGGAGTTTGTCACCTGCCCGACAAAGCCGGAACACTAACCGCGGCAAAGGTTTCCGGGATCCGATTTGTGAACTCAGGCGGTATCTTCGCGCCCCGGCCGGTTGTTAGCGTGATCAACCGGCATGCGTGAGGAGAAAACCCGATGACGGCGCTTGTTTCCTGGTGTTTCCGCCGGGCCGGCGTCGTGATCGCGGTGTGGCTGCTGGCGCTGGGCGCGCTGGTTTCCGCCGCGCTGCACACCGGCACGGCCTTCCGCGACACGGTCGTCCTCCCCACCGCCGACAGCACCCTGGCGGCGAACCTGCTGCGCGCCGGCGGTGCCGGTGGCGCCGCGGAACGCGTCGTGGCGTACTCCCCGGACGGCCCGATCGACAGTGGTACGGGCCTGTTCCGGCTCGACGCGCTGGCCGCCCGGCTGGCGGCGCTGCCCCACGCGGTGTCCGTCGATCCGGCGCCCGGGCAGGTGTCCGCCGACCGGCGGACCGCGGTGCTCACCGTGCGCTTCGACGCCCCGGCCGCGGAGCTCGGGCAGGGGACGGCCGACGCGCTGGCCGCCGCCGTCCGCGACGGCGGGGGCCTCACCGCGGGGGCGTCCGGCGAACTCGCCGCGATGACGGCCGCCGCGCCCGGCCTGGGCAACGCCGGGCTCGGCCTGCTCGCCGCGGCCGTGGTGCTGCTGATGGTCTTCCGCTCGGTGACCTGTGTCCTGCTCCCGCTGGCCACCGCGGCGGTTTCGGTCGGCTGCGCGCTGGCCGCGGTGACCCTGTTGTCGCACGTCATGACCGTGCCGAAGATCAGCACCGAGATCGCCGCGCTGCTCGGGCTCGGCGTCGGCGTCGACTACGCGCTGTTCGTGCTCACCCGCTACCGCCAGGGCCGCCGGGACGGCGCGGCACCGGCGTCGGCGCTGGCCGTGGCGGCCGCGACCTCCGGCCGCAGCGTGGTCTTCGCCGGTGTCACCGTGTGCGTGTCGCTGGCCGGGATGCTGACCGTCGGCCTGCCGTTCCTGGACGGGATCGCGGCCGCCGCCGCGGTCTCGGTGCTGCTGACCGCGTTCGCCGCGCTGACCCTGCTGCCCGCGTTGCTGCGGTGGCCCGCCCGCCGGATGCGCGTGCGCCCGGACGGCGGGGACGGCCGGTGGGCCCGGCTCGCGCGGTCGGTGACCGCGCGCCCCGGCCCGTACACCCTCGCCGCCCTGCTGGTCGTGGCCGTGCTCGCACTGCCGATGGCCGGGCTGCGGCTCGGCGTTCCGGATGCCGGCCTCGACCCGCCCGGCAGCGTGACGCGGACCGCCGCCGAGCTGCTCGAAGCGGGGTTCGGGCCGGGTGCGGACGCCCCGCTGCTGGTGGCCGGGACCGACGGTGACGCGGTCGGGCTGTTGCGGGGAGCGCTGCTCGCCAGCGCCGACGTCGGCCCGCCTGCCACGCTGCCCGGGGGCGGCTGGCTGCTCACGGTCGTCCCGCGGACCGCGCCCGGCGATCCGGCCACCGGTGCACTGCTCGCTTCGACGCGGGTGATGGCCGGAGAAATCGCCGGCCCGGACACGTACGTCGGCGGGGTCGTCGCGGCCCGGGCCGACTTTTCCGCGGCGATCACCGCGCGCCTGCCGCTGTTCCTCGCCGCCGTCGTCGGGATTTCGGTGCTGCTGCTGGCGTGGGTGTTCCGCAGCGTGCTGATCCCGCTCACCGCGGCGGTGATGAACCTGCTGACCGCGGCCGCGACCACCGGCGCGGTGGTGTTCGCCTTCGGTGCCCCGGTCGAGCCGTACCTGCCCGTGTTCCTGTTCGCCGGGCTGTTCGGGCTGTCGATGGATTACGAGGTCTTCCTCATCGCCCGCATCCAGGAGGCGTGGCGCCACCACGGCGACACCCGCGCGGCCGTCGTCGACGGCGTCGCGGCGACCGGCCGGACCATCACCGCGGCCGCGCTGATCATGGCGCTGGTGTTCGTCTCGTTCGCCTTCGTCGACGCGCGGGTGGTGCGCGAAGCGGGCGTCGGGCTGACCGTCGCCGTGCTCCTGGACGCCGTCGTGGTCCGGTGCGTGCTCGTGCCCGCGGTGATGGCCCGGCTCGGGGCGGCGAACTGGTGGTTCCCGCGCCGCCCGGCCGCGGCGGCCGCCGACCTGGTGGGGAGCACGCGATGACCCGGCGCACCCTGGCCGTGCTCGCGCTGGGCGCGTTCGTCACGACACTGGACAACACGATCGTCGCCGCGGGCGCGCCCTCCGTCGCGCGAGACCTCGCCCTCGACGTCGGCGCCCTGCAATGGATCGCGCTCGGGTACATGCTCCCGTTCGCCGGGCTGCTGCCGGTGGCGGGCGCGCTGGTCGACCGCTGGGGCCGTCGCCCGGTGCTGACCGGTGCCCTCCTCGCGTTCGGTGCCGGCGCGGCGGCGGGCGGGCTGGCGGGTTCGGCGTGGCTGCTGGTCACCGCGCGGGTGCTCCAGGGGCTGGCGGCCGCGTTCCTCGTGCCGGGCCTGCTGAGCCTGCTGCGGACCAACCTCGACGCGCGCGGCCGGACGCTCGGCGCGGCGGTGTGGACGGCCTGCCTGGCGGCCGCGCTGGCGCTGGGCCCCGCGCTCGGCGGGGTGCTGAGCGAATACTGCGGCTGGGGCTGGATCTTCTTCGTCAACCTGCCGTTCGTGGCCGCGATGCTGGTGCTGCTGCCGTCGACCGTGCCGCCCGGCCGCGACGAGGGGACCCGCGCGCCACCGGTGTCGGCGATGGTCCTGGTGACGGCGAGCCTGGTGCTGGTCACCACGGCGCTGGCCGAGCCCGGGCTCCGGGTTCCGCTGCTGGCCGCGGGTGCGGCGGCCGGGGTGGCGTTCCTCGTCCGGGAACGGCGGGCGCGGGCCCGGCTGGTCCCGCCGGCCCTGACCGGGAACCGCGTGTTCGTGGGCTCGCTCGGCCTGCAGCTGCTGTGGGGGCTGGGGATCTCCGGGATCTTCTTCTTCACGCCGTTGCTGCACCAGGAGTTCCTCGGTCTCGGCCCGGCCGGCGCCGGGCTGCCGCTGGTCCTGGTCGCGGCGGCCGTCGTGGCCGCGACGCCGCTGGTGCCGGCCGCCGCGGCCCGCCACGGTCCACTTCGGACGGTGGCGGCCGGGCTGGTCGTGGTGGGCGCGGGGCTGCTCGCCCTCGCCGCGGTGAACCACGTGCCCACGCTCTGGCCGCGGCTGCCCGGCATGGTCCTGATCGGCGCCGGCGCGGCGTTCACCGTCCCGATGACGTCGCACGCGCTCGACGTGGTGGCGCCGCGGTATTCCGGCACGGCGTCGGGATTGCTCACCGCGGCCCGGGAACTGTCGAGCGCGCTCGGCGTGGCGTTGATCGGCGCGGTGCTCACGTCGGTGCGCGCGGTGCGGCTCGACGCGGGTGTCCCCGCCGGGGCGGCGCTGGCCGGCGGCTACACCGCGGGCCTGCTCACCGCGGCCGGGTTGACGTTCGCCGGCGCGCTGCTGGCCGTGCGCGTGCCGGCGGCCCGGCTCGCCGAGACCTCGTCGCCACATGACAAACGTGCTGTCCCGTAACCCGTTTCCCCATGAGTATCCGAGTTCGAATCGTTGACAACCGCACCGGGGCGGATATTCACTGCGCCGGTAAACGCTCTCTGCGAGGATGCATTGGAAACCATTCCCCGGCCGGTTCCCGTCACCGGTGCCCCCGTCGCCGCGGGCGAATCGTTCGCGACCCTGCTGGGTCACTGGGCGCGCCGCCTCGGCGACCGGATCGCCGTGACCCACCTCGACCACCGCGACGGCGGCGACGGCCGGGCCGTCACGCTCACCTGGCGCGAACTCGACGAGCGGGTCGAGGCGGTCGCGGCCCGGCTGTCCGAAGTGGCCGGTCCGGGCGAGCGGGCGGCGGTGCTGGCCGGGCAGTCCACCGGGTACGTCGTCGCGTTCCTCGGCGCGCTGCGGGCGGGACTGGTCGCCGTGCCGTTGTTCGCGCCCGGCCTGCCCGGGCACGCGGGCCGGCTGGCCGCGGCGCTCGCCGACTGCGGCCCGCGCGTCGTGCTGACCACGGCCGGGGAACACGAGGCGGTCGCCCGGTTCCTCGCCGGGGCCGCGGTCGACCCGGTGGTGGTCGACGTCGACGCCGTGCCGCCGGCCGGGGCGCGCGAGTGGCCCGAGCCGGAGCCCGACGCCCCGGCCTACCTGCAGTACACGTCCGGCTCGACGCGCTCGCCGGCCGGGGTCGTGCTGACCCACCGCAACGTGCTCGCCAACGCCCGCCAGGCGTGCGCGGCCTACGGTGCCGAGAGCGGGACCACGTCGACGGTCAGCTGGCTGCCGCTGTTCCACGACATGGGCCTGATCCTCGGCATCGGCGCCCCCATGGCCGGCGGGCTGGAGGCGGTCCTGATGGACCCGCTGGCGTTCCTCGAACGGCCCGCGCGCTGGCTGCGGGCGCTCTCGGCCAGCCCCGGCGCGATCAGCGCGGCCCCCAACTTCGCCTACGCCTACTGCGCTTCCCGCGTCACCGAGGCCGACAAGGACTACCTCGAGCTGAGCCGGGTCGTCTCGCTGATCAACGGCAGCGAGCCGGTGCTGCCGGCGACGATCGCGAAGTTCCACGACGCCTTCGCCGGGTGCGGGCTGCGGCCGGAGGTGCACCGCTCCTCCTACGGCCTGGCCGAGGCCACCGTGCTGGTTTCCGTGACGGACGCGGGAAAGCCGCCCCGGCAGGTCACGTTCGACCGGGCCCGGCTCGCCGCCGGCTACGCGGTGCCGTCCGCCGCGGGCGCGTCCGCCACGACGCTCGTCTCGTGCGGTCACCCGGCCGGCCAGCGGGTGCTGATCGCCGATCCGGGCACCGGGCGGCCCGCCGGACCGGGCGAGGTCGGCGAAATCCGGGTGAGCGGCCCGAACGTCGGCCGCGGTTACTGGGGCCGGCCCGAAGCGTCGGCGGCCACCTTCGGCCTGCCCCCGCTCGATCCGGAGACCGGGGAAGGCTGGCTGGCGACCGGCGACCTCGGCGTCGTGTTCGACGGCGAGCTGTTCGTGACGGGCCGGCTGAAGGACCTGGTCGTCGTCGACGGCCGCAACCACTACCCGCAGGACATCGAGCAGACCGTCGAGGCGCACCCGGCCGTCCGGCCGCACTCGGCCGCGGTCTTCGCGATCGACGGCGACGACGGGGAAGCCGCGGTCGTCGTCCTGGAACGCGCGAAGGACACCGATGCCGATCTCGGGGAGGCGGCGGCGGCCCTGCGGGCGGCGGTGTCGGCCGGGCACGGCCTGCGCCTGCACGACGTCGTCTTCCTGGCCCCCGGCGAGGTGCCCCGCACCTCCAGCGGCAAGATCAGCAGGGCCCGGTGCCGGGCGTCCTACCTGGACGGTTCGCTCACCGCGCGGCGGCTCGGGTGAACGCGCCGGACGCCGCGGCGATCCGCGCCTGGCTGCTCGCCCGGCTCGGCGACCTGGACGTCGACCGGCCGTTGCACGAAACCGGGCTGTCCTCACGGGATGCGACGAGCCTGGCGGCCGACCTCGGCGAGTTCGCCGGACGGCCGCTGTCGCCGACCCTGGTGTGGCAGTACCCGACGATCGCCGCGCTCGCCGACCACCTGTCCACTGTGGATGGCGGCCCGGCGTACGTGTCCCCGCTCGAGGAAGGCGAACCGATCGCCGTCGTCGGCCTCGGCTGCCGCCTGCCGGGCGGGATCGAGTCGCCGGAGGCGTTCTGGCGCTTCCTGGCCGAGGGCGGCGACGGCATCGGCGCCGTCCCCGAAGGCCGGTGGGAGACGTTCGCCTCGGTGGAGGATCTCGCCGGGGTGCCGTCGCGGGGCGGTTTCCTCGACGACGTCGCCGGGTTCGACGCCGGGTTCTTCGGCATCTCCCCGCGGGAAGCCGAGGCGATGGATCCGCAGCAGCGGATCCTCCTGGAGGTCGCCTGGGCGGCCCTGGAGCACGCCGGGATCCCGCCGGCCACGCTGCGCGGCACGCGGACGGGGGTGTTCGTCGGGCTGTCGGCCACCGAGTACGGCTCGCTGACGATGACCGACGTCGCCGGGGTCGACGTCTGGGCCGGCACCGGCGCGGCGGCGAGCATCGCGGCGAACCGGCTCTCGTACCTGCTCGACCTGCGCGGGCCCAGCCTGACGCTGGACACCGCGTGTTCGTCGTCGCTGGTCGCGGTGCACCAGGCGGTGCAGAGCCTGCGGCGCGGCGAGAGCGAGACGGCGCTGGTCGCCGGGGTCAACGTGCTGCTCTCGCCCGGCATCACCGCCGGCTTCCACCGGGCGGGCGTGCTGGCCGCGGACGGCCGCTGCAAGCCGTTCGACGCCGGCGCCGACGGGATCGCGCGCGGCGAGGGGTGCGGCGTGGTCGTGCTGAAGCCGTTGCGGGCGGCGCGGGGCGACCGGGTGCTGGCGGTGATCCGCGGCAGCGCGGTGAACTCCGACGGCCGGTCGAACGGCTTGACCGCACCCAACCCGCACGCCCAGGCGGCGTTGCTGCGCGACGCCTACGCGACGGCGGGCGTCGATCCGTCCTCTGTGGACTACGTCGAGGCGCACGGGACCGGGACACCGCTGGGCGATCCGCTGGAGGCGGGCGCGCTGGCCGCGGTGCTCGGGGCGGGACGCGCGCCCGGCCGCCCGTTGCTGCTGGGGTCGGTGAAGAGCAACCTCGGGCACCTCGAAGGCGCGGCCGGGATCGCCGGGCTGCTCAAGGTGGTGCTGGCGATGACGCACCGGCGGTTGCCGCCGAGCCTGCACTTCCGCGAGCCGAACCCGCGCATCGACTTCACGGGGCTGCGGGTGGTGGCGTCGGCGACGGACTGGCCGCGCTATTCCGGGACGGCGCGGGCCGGGGTGTCGGCGTTCGGCTTCGGCGGGACGAACGCACACGTGGTGGTGGAGGAGTGGCCGGCGGCATCGTTCCCGCCCCGGGCCGGTGCCGGCGGGCCGCAGGTGTTCGCGCTTTCGGCGCGGTCGGCGGACGTGCTGCGAGTGCGGGCCGGTGAGCTGGCGGACTGGCTGGCGGAGGATTCGGCGCCGCTCGACGCGGTCGCGGCGACGCTGGCGCACCGGCGGGAGCACCTGCCGGTGCGCGGCGCGGTGGTCGGGGAGAGCCGGGCCGAAGTGGTCGCGGCCCTGCGAGACCTGGCCGCCGGACGGGGCATCGTGGGCGGGCCGGCCGGCGGGCCCGGTGGCTCGGCCGCCGGTGCGGGGCGCTCGGGAGCCGGTGCCGAGCGCCCCAATGTGGCGTTCGGTGCGTCACATGCACCCAATGCCACATTGGGGCGTTTGGGAGCCGGGGCGGGCCCGGGTGATCCGGGGGTCGTCTTCGTTTTCTCCGGCTACGGCTCGCAGTGGTCCGGCATGGGCCGCCAGTTGCTGCGCTCGGAGCCCGCGTTCCGGGCCGAAATCGAGGCCCTCGATCCGGTGTTCCGCGCAGGAGCCGGGTTCTCCCTGCGCGAAGCCCTCGAACACGACCTGCCCGACCTCGCCGCGACCCAGCTGGCCCTGTTCGGCATGCAGCTCGCCCTCGCCGCCCTCTGGCGGGCGCACGATGTCGTCCCCTCCGCCGTGCTGGGGCACTCGATGGGCGAGGTCGCCGCCGCCGTCGTGGCCGGGGCGCTCGAGGTCGCCGACGGCCTCAGGGTCATGGCCGCCCGGGCGCGGCTGCTCGCCGAACTCGACGAACGCGGTGGCGGCGCGATGGCGCTCGTCGAGCTCTCGCCCGCCGAACTCGCGGAATTTCCCGACGTCACCATCGCGGTGTACGCCTCGCCTACCCAGTGCACCGTCAGCGGGGCCGCCGAGCACGTCGAAGCCGTGGTCGCGCACGCCGAAGACCTCGGCAGGCTCGCCCGGCGGCTGCCGGTCGGGGGCGCCGGGCACTCCGCCGCCGTCGAGCCGGTGCTCGGCCCGTTCCGCGCCGCGGTGGCCGGGCTGGTCCCGAAACCGCCCGGAATCCGGTGCTACAGCAGCGTCCACGACGACCCGCCCTCCTTCGACGTCGAGTACTGGGCGGCGAACATCCGCCGTCCCGTGCGGTTCAGCCAGGCGCTGGCCGCGGCGGCCGGTGCCGGGCACACCGTCTTCGTCGAGATCTCGCCGCACCCCGTGGCGCTGGCCGCGATCGAGCAGTCCGGTGCGCTCGGCCTGCCCTCGGCGAGCCGCCGGATCGACGAGCGGACGGCGTTCCTGACCAGCCTGGCCCGGCTGCACGTGCTCGGTGGTGACAACCGGAGCCATCCGGGCGTGCTGGCCGGCCGGCCGCAGACGCCGCCGGTCGAGCTGCCCGGCCCGGTCTGGCGGCACGACCGCTTCTGGCCGCGCCGGCCCGTCCGCACCGGCGGCGCCCATCCGCTGCTCGGCGTGCACATCGAAGACCCCGCCGGCGGCGGCCTGTGGCGCGGCGACGTCGGCACCGGCGCGCTGCCGTGGCTGGCCGGCCACACCGTCCGGGACGTCCCGGTGTTCCCGGCCACCGGCTTCCTCGAGCTCGCGCTCGCCGCGGCCGGGCCGGGCGGCCGCGTCCACGACCTCGAGCTGCGGGAAGTCCTGCCACTGGGCGAACACACCGAGGTGACCACGACGCTGCGCGGCACCGAGCTGAGTGTCCACACGCGAGCCGGGACGCAGTGGGTCCGGCACGCCACCGCGCGGATCGGCACCGGCGGCACGCCGTCGGCGCCGTTCGGGGAAACCACCGGCGAACCGGTCGACGTCTACCGGGCGCTGGCCGAGCTGGGACAGTCCTACGGCCCGGCCTTCCGCGGCCTGCGCCGGGTGACCGCCGCGCCCGGCCGCGCGTCGGCGTCGATCGCGCAGCCGGAAGCCGACCACCCCGCCTACGTGCTGCACCCGGCGCTCGCCGACGCCTGCCTGCACGCGCTGGCCGCGGCCGTCGGCGAGGCGGAGGCCCTCCACCTGCCGCTCAGCATCGGCGAAGTGGTGGTCGCCGGCGACCCCCGCCGTGGCGTGCGGGTGGACGCCGTGCTCGCGGAGTCCGGCGACGGCGTGCTCGGCAGCGTCCAGCTGGTCGGCGCCGACGACGTCGTCCTGGTCGAGTTCCGTGACGTCTACTGCCGCCCCTACCGCGAAGCGGCGACGGCCCGGTTGCTGTTCGAGGCCGCCTGGCGGCCGGCACCGCTGCCCGCCGCGCCGGAATTGTCGGTGCCGGCCGGTAGTGTGGAAAACGGGGGGCGCCCCCGCGGGCCGCGCTGGATCGTGCTTTCCGACGGCGATGTCAGCGCGGAGTTCGCGGGCGTCGACGTCCGCACCGCCCGGCTCGGCGATCGGGCCGAGCTGGCGAAGCTGCTGCGCGACGGGGAACCGGCCGCGGTCCTCGCGATGCTCGGCGACGCGGCCGAGCCCGATCCGGCGCGCGGGGCGCGGCTGGTCGAGACGCTGTCCGGGGTCGTCGCCGAGCTGGCCGAACTGCCCGTGGCGCCGAGGTTGTGGCTGGTGAGCGCCGGGGCGCACGCCGTCGGGCCCGGCGAGCGGGGCGACCCCGGCCTGGCCGCGGTGCGCGGGCTCGTGCGCGTGCTGGCGTTCGAGCACCCCGAACTGCGGGTCAGCCAGGTCGACGGCACGGACCGGCTGCGGGACGAGGTCCGCGCGGACGGGCCGGACGACGAAATCGCCTGGCGTGACGGCGTCCGCTACACACGGCGCCTGATCCGTCCAGCGCTGGGCGAGCCGGTGCGCGAGCCGGTGCGCGACGGCGCGTACATCATCACGGGCGGCCTCGGCGGCCTCGGTCTGGCGGCGGCGAAGTGGCTGGCCGCGCGGGGCGCCACCCGGCTGGTGCTGAACAGCAGGCGCGCCGCCGATCCGGAGCTGGACATCGACGTCCGGGTGGTGCCCGGCGACATCGCCGCCCCCGGCACGGCCGAAGCCCTGGTCGCGGCGGCCGTCGAAGGGGGCGTGCCGCTGCGCGGGGTGCTGCACGCCGCCGGCGTCCTGGCCGACGGCGCCGCGATCAGCCTCGACGCCGACGCGCTCGAAGCGGTCTGGCGGCCGAAGGCGCTGGGCGCGTGGCGCCTGCACGAGGCGACGGCCGGGCACGACCTCGACTGGTGGCTGGTGTATTCGTCGGCGGCCGCGCTGTTCGGTTCGCCGGGCCAGGCCGCGTACGCGACGGCGAACGCGTGGGCCGACGCCTTGGTGGCGTGGCGCCGCGCCCACGGCCTCCCGGCGGCGACGATCGGCTGGGGCGCGTGGGGCGAGGTGGGCGCGGCGGCGGGCTCGGCCAACCCGGTGCTCGACCCGCTCGGCACCGAGGAAGCGCTGTCGGCGCTGGAGTTCGTGCTGGCACGGGACCGGGTGACGACCGGAGTGGCCCGGGTGGACGCGCCGACGGTGCTGGAGCTTTTCCCGAGGCTGGGCGAGCGGCCGTTCTTCACGCTCTTCTCGCCGAAGGTGGCAGCGTCCACTTGGGACGGTCTGGAGGCCCTGCGCTCGGCGACACCGCAAGCAGCCCGCACGGCGATCGCCGACCACCTGGCCGGTCTGGTCGCGGACCTGCTGGGGCTGGCGGAGATCGACCGGACGGTCCCGCTCACCCGGCTGGGGCTGGACTCGCTGTCGGCGATGCGGGCGCGCGGCGCGGTGGAACGCGACTTCGGCCTGCCGTTGCCGATCCCGCTGCTGCTGCGGGGCGCGAGTTTGGCGGAGCTGGCCGGGCACCTGGCCGAGCAGGCGGGTTTCGGGCCCGCTGCGGACGCCGGTGCCGAGCCGCCGGGCTTGGTTGGGCGGGCTGGCGGGCTTGCGTCGCCGGATGGCGCTGGGTCGGCGGGCGTAGCCGAGCTGGCTTCGCCTGCCGGTGCTGGGCCGAGGGACTTGCCTGGGCGGGCTGGGGGCGGACCGGTGGCCGTCGCCGAGCCGGCTGGGCAGGCCGGTCCCGCGACCTCGCCGGCCGGCACCGGGCCGCGGGATCCCGCCGAACGCTGGGTGGCCCGGCATTGGCGAGCCGTCCTCGGCGGTCCCGAACCGGGTGTCCACGACCGCTTCGGCGGCAGCCCCGCGCAAGCCCGGAAACTGCGCGCGGTCTTCGCCGAGCACCTCGCCGCCGTTCCCGGCGAAGACCGGCTCTTCGCCACCCCCACCGTCGCCGCGATGGCCGATCTGCTGCGCGCCGAGCTCGAAGGGCACGGTGGCGGGCCGGTGCGGCTGCTGCGCGATGGCGTCGACGACGAGCCCGTCTTCCTCTTCCACCCGGCCGGCGGTACCGCGAGCGTCTACCGCGAACTCGCCCGGCTCCTCCCGGAAGGCCGGCCCGTCTACGGTTTCGAACGCCTCGACGCGGAGACCACCGTCGAAGGCAAAGCCGCCCGGTACGCCGAGCTGATCCGGGACATCCAGCCCCACGGCCCGCACCGGCTGGGCGGCTGGTCGTTCGGCGGCTGCCTCGCCTACGAAACCGCACGTCACCTGGACGGCGCCGAAGTCGTCTTCCTCATCGACACCATCCTGCCGCTGCCCGCCGCCGGTACCCCGGCGGACCTGCTGCTGGACCGCTTCGACCGGTTCGCCGCCCACATCTCCCGGACCTACGGGGTGCCCTTCGCCGTGCCCCGCGAGGAACTGGCCGAGCTGGACGAAGACGCGCAGCTCCGGTGGGTGATGGCCGAGCTCACCGAGCAGGTGCCGGACCTGGGCGCCGGCGTCCTCAAGCACCAGTACGAGTCCTATGTGGACGCCCGGGTGGCCGAGCGGTACCTCCCGGAGGAATACGACGGGCGGGTGGTGCTGCTGCGCGCCCAGGACCCGCACCCGCTCACCACCGCGCTGGACCCGCGGTACCTGCGCACCGACGACGCCCTCGGCTGGGACGCGTACTGCCCGGCCCTCGAGGTCGTCCGGGTTCCCGGCGATCACGTGTCGATGATCGATCCACCGCACGTGGGCGTGCTGGCCGAACGGCTCGGGGCGGTGGTGCGGTGATGGACGAGCTGACCCCGACCACCGCGTTCCGGATCGCCGACCTCGCCGCCCGGCAGGACGAAGCCGTGCGGATCGCCGAAAAGCGGGCCGTCGACCGGCAGCACGCCAAGGGGAAGCTGACCGCGCGGGAGCGGATCGGGCTGCTGCTGGACCCCGGCTCCTTCGTGGAGCTCGACCAGTTCGCGCGGCACCGCTGCACCGAGTTCGGGATGGACGCGAACCGGCCGTGGGGCGACGGCGTCGTCACCGGGCACGGCACCGTCGACGGGCGGCAGGTCTGCGTGTTCTCCCAGGACTTCAGCGTCTTCGGCGGCAGTCTCGGCGAGGTCTCCGGCGAAAAGGTCCTCAAGCTGATGGACCTGGCCATGACCATCGGCTGCCCGGTCGTCGGGATCAACGACTCCGGCGGCGCCCGGATCCAGGAAGGCGTCGTTTCGCTGGCCTACTACGCCGAACTCGGCCGCCGGACCGCGCACGCCTCCGGGGTCGTCCCGCAGATCTCGATGATCATGGGACCGTGCGCCGGCGGTGCCGTCTACGCGCCGGCGATGACCGACTTCACCGTGATGGTCGACGACACCTCGCACATGTTCGTCACCGGCCCGGACGTCGTGCACGCCGTCACCGGCGAGCGGGTCACCGCGCAGGAGCTCGGCGGCGCGGCCGTGCAGAGCGAGGTCGCCGGCAACGCCCACCACCGGGCCGTCGACGAGCAGGACGCCGTCGACTGGGTGCAGACGCTGCTCGGGTACCTGCCCGCGAACAACCTCGACCCCGGGCCGTCCTACGCCGACGACACCAGCCCCGGGCTCACCGCCGCCGACCTCGCACTCGACCGGCTGGTGCCCGACTCGCCGCACGAGACCTACGACATGGCCGAGCTGATCGCCGCGCTGGTCGACGACGGCGAGTTCACCGAGGTGCACAGCGCCTTCGCGGCCAACGTGATCTGCGCGTTCGGGCGGGTGCAGGGCCACACCGTCGGCATCGTGGCCAACCAGCCGCGCCACCAGGCCGGCGTGCTCGACATCGACGCCTCGGAGAAGGCCGCGCGGTTCGTGCGGTTCTGCGACGCCTTTTCGATCCCGCTGCTCACCCTGGCCGACGTCCCCGGCTACCTGCCGGGCACCGGCCAGGAACGCGGCGGGATCATCCGCCGCGGCGCCAAGCTGATCTACGCCTACGCCGAGGCGACCGTGCCGAAGGTGACCGTGGTGGTCCGCAAGGCCTACGGCGGCGGCTACGCGGTGATGGGCTCCAAGCACCTCGGCGCCGACGTCGTGCTGGCCTGGCCCACCGCGGAGATCGCGGTGATGGGCGCCGAAGGGGCGGTGCAGGTGCTCTACCGGCGCGAGCTGGCCGGGCTGCCGCCGCGGGAGCGGGAGGCGGCCCGGCGGCGGCTCACCGACGAGTACCGCAAGCACCACGGCGGCCCGTACCTGGCCGCCGAACGCGGCTACGTCGACGACGTCATCACGCCGTCGCAGACCCGCCTCCAGGTGGCGCGGGCCCTGCGGATGCTGCGCACCAAACGCCAGAGCCTGCCCGCCCGGAAACACGGGAACATCCCCCTCTGAGGAGCTCTCATGAAGCGGATCGCCTTGCTGGCGCTGTCCGTCGTCCTCCTGCTCGGCGGTGCCGTGGCGCCCGCGCAGGCGGCGAGCCCGGCCGTGGCCGACGACGGGGCGAAGGTCGTCCAGGAGACCTGGCTGGACGCCCGGACCGTCGACCTGCAGATCAGCTCGCCCGCCCTGGGCACCACCGGGATGGTGCGGCTGATCGTGCCGTCCGGCTGGGCCGCGCAGCCGACCCGGACCTGGCCCGTACTGTACCTGCTGCACGGCTGCTGCGAGCCGGTCGACTACCGCTCGTGGGACCAGTTCACCGACGTCAAGGCGTTCACCGCGGCCAAGGACGCCCTGGTCGTGATGCCGACGGACGGGGCGGCGGGGATGTACACGAAGTGGTGGAACTTCGGCCTCTGGAACACCCCCGACTGGGACACCTTCCACACCGCCGAAGTGCGCCAGATCGTCGAACGCGGCTACCGCGGCGGCACGCGGCGCGCGGTCGCCGGGCTCTCGATCGGCGGCTACGGCGCGATGGCGTACGCGTTCAAGCACCCGGGGATGTTCGGTGCGGCCGCGTCCTACAGCGGGGTGCCGAACACGCTCTACCCGGGGCTCCCGATCTGGATCATCGGCATCCTGGCGCGCGCCGGGTTCTACAGCTACCTCAACCTCTGGGGCGACGCGTTCGGCAGCCCGGTGCTCTGGTCGGCGAACAACCCGTACGACCACGTCGACCAGCTGCGCGGCACCGCGCTCTACGTCTCCTGCGGCAACGGGCAGACCGGGCCGCTCGACCCGCCGAACCAGGCGGACTTCCTGGAGTCGACGGCGGAAATGTCGTCCCGCAGCTTCACCGACCGCCTGCGGACGGCCGGCATCCCGGTGACCGTCGACTACTACGGGCCCGGCACCCACAGCTGGCCGTACTGGCAGCGGGCCCTGCACCAGTCCTGGCCGGTCCTCGCCGGCGCGCTCGGCCTCCCGGCCTGAGCGCAGGTCCCTTTCCCCGATGGAGGTTGTGGTGAAGCATGCCCGACGTCGCGCCGTGCTTTCGGCGCTCCTGACCTGCTGCCTGGTCGCGCTGGGCGTCGCGGCCGCGAGCCCGCCGGTCGGCGCGGCACCGCTGCTGCCCGGCCCGTTCGACGACTCCTTCTACACCCCGCCGTCCCCGCTGCCGGCCGGCAAGCCGGGTGACGTCATCCGCTGGCGGCCCACGGTCCCGCTGCTGAACGCGCTCAACGCCGACGCCTGGCAGGTCATGTACCTGTCGACCAACGCGCTCGGGAACCGGAACGCGGTGACCGGGACGATCCTGGTGCCCAAGGGCGTGGACCCGGCCAAGGCGCAGGTCATCGGCTACGCCGTCGGCACCCAGGGCCCGGCGTTCAAGTGCACGGCGTCCAAGGCGATGGAACGCGGCACGCTCTACGACCAGCCCGCCATCAACGACTCGCTCTCCAGCGGCTACGCGGTCGCGGTGACCGACTACGAGGGCTACTCGCCGACGACCGTGCCGACCTACATCACCGGGCAGTCCATGGGGCCCGCCGTGATCGACTCGGTGCGGGCGGCGCAGGACCTCCCGGCGGCCCGGCTTTCGAAGAGCGCCAAGGTGATCTTCCAGGGCTACTCGCAGGGCGGCGGTGGATCGATGTGGGCGGGCGAGAAACAGCCCACGTACGCGCCCGAGCTGAACGTCGTCGGCGTCGTCGCGGGCGGCGTGCCCGCCGACCTGACCGAGGTTGCCAAGGGCCTCGACGGTTACCTCGGCTTCGGGTTCCTGGCCTTCGCCTCGGTCGGGCTCGACGCCGCCTACCCGGATCTGAAGCTGGATTCGTTCCTCAACGACACCGGCCGTCAGCAGCTGGGTGACGCGAAGAAGAACGCGTGCACCGCGGAACTGCTGCTGAACTATTCCTTCAAGAAGATCAGCGATTTCACGACGTCGAATCCACTGGGGACGCCGCAGTGGCAGGCGCGGCTGGCGCAGAACAAGCTGGGTGCCCACCCGCCGCGGGTGCCGGTGTTCCAGTACCACGCGAGCATCGACGAGATCGTCAACACGCCGCAGGCGGAAACGCTGCACCGGGCGTACTGCGCGGCCGGGGTGCGGGAGCAGTGGACCACCTACCTGGCCGACCACGCGAGCGGGATCCTCGCCGGCAACGCCGACGCGCACCAGTGGATCGTGAAGCGGTTCAACGGGGACCCGGCCCCGGCGAACTGTTGAGGAACCGCGTGGGGCCACCTCGAGGTGGCCCCACGCCGTTCCGTCAGACCTTGCCCGCGGCGAAGGCCGCCGCGTCGTTCGCCTCGCCGCCGTAGCTCAGGTGGGCCAGGATGTCGAGCCCACCCGCCTGGCAGATCGGGTCGCCGGAGGCGCAGTAGTCCTTGGTGCGGCCGGCGTAGGTGCCGGTGACCGAGCGGCCGATCGCGCGGATCGGGTTGCCGAACAACAGGATCGCGGCGATCCGGGGTGCGAGGTCCGCCGGGATGGTCGCGACGATCGGGCCGCCGACAATGGCGCCGTCGCTGCTGATGCCGATCGAGTTGTCGACGACGTTGGCGCCCTGGGAATAGCCGACCAGGACGAACCGCTGGGCCGGACAGGCCGCGGCCTGCGCCCGCACGTGGGCGACCAGGTCGGTGTTGCCCTTCTGCACCGAGGCCGGCTCGCCGAGGTCGGCGGGGTAGTCGACGCGGTAGCTGCTCACCGTCCGCGGCCGCAGCCGGTTCTGCACGGCCGCGAAGACCGGGTCGCCGACGATGAGGCCGAGCGTGCCGGGCTCGCCCGTGCCGCGGGCCACCGGGACGTCGATGTCGGTGCAGGGTGCGGCCGAAGCGGCGGGTGCGGCGGCCACGGAGAGCCCGGCGACGGCGAAACCGACCGTGGCCGCGGCGGAAAGCAGGCGTTTCTGGGGGAAGCGAATCATGGCTGAGCACACCTCGTTGTGTGGGAAAAGGGGTCGGCAAGCGCTTTCCGCGGGGGCGGAAATGCGTGCTTCGCTTGCGGTGATCGCAGCGTCGCAGTGGTTGCCGAACCCGGCAAGAGGTGATTTCCCGGTGTGCCGGGAATTGTTCAGCCGGTGACAAACAGTCCGGTGTGGACGCTCAAGTGGCGGACTGTCCGGCCGGGTGCGGGGCGTCGAGGCGCTCCAGCAGCGCCGGGTCCAGCCCGCGCAGGGCGGCCATGACGAACCCGGTGGCCAGCTCCCCGGCGGCGATCGGGTCGAGGCCGGGGGAGTGGGAGACGCGCATCGCGGCCCGCCCGACCAGGCCGACCATCATTTCGCCGAGCAGGTCCGCGCCGGGGCCGACCGGGCGGCCGTGCGTGAGCAGGTGCTCGCGCACCTGCCCGATCACGTGCGTGGCGATGGAATCGGCCAGCGCGCGGCGCTCGTTCGACATCTCGTCGACGGCCGAATCGAACAGCAGCCGGAAGCTTTCCGGATGGGCGCCGGCGTAGCCGAACATCGCCATCACCGAGATCCGGACGCGCTCCTCCAGCGGGTGCGCGTTCGCCGTTTGGTGCGCGCTGATCACCCAGGCCCGCAACGCGGCGACTTCCCGGCGGACCGTGGTGCGGAAAAGGGCGGCCTTGTCGCCGAAATGCGCGTAGAGGGTGGGCTTGGTGGAATCGGCGCGGTCGGCGATCAGGCCCATGGTGGCCTGGGCGTAGCCCCGCTCGGCGAACACGGCGCGGGCGGCGTCGAGCAGCTCGTCGTCGGTGGGCCGGGCGGCCGGGCTGCGGCGAGCGCTGGATCGATCAGGAGGACTCTGCCGGCTCATGGAGGTGTACTGTACGGTCTCCTTGCTTTACTGTCCGGTAAAGCAAGGGCATGACATCCGGGGCTTCGCCCCGGGCCGGGGGCTCCGCCATCCGGACCCCCGAAAGAGCTCCGATCGCCGTCCCCGGTGGAGGAACCCTGGTGTCCCGCGACAGTGCTCGGCAACCGGTCCCGGCGCCCCGGGACGTCGGCGAAGAAGTCGTCCGGCGGAAAGAGCTGGCCGCGCTCATGCGTCCGGCTCTACCGGCCCTGGTCGACGGAATCGTCCGGGAGATCCTGCGGGCGGTCCCCGTCTACGCCCGGCCGGGCGACGGATCCTACGGCCGCACGACCCGGCACGCCGTCGATTGCGCCGTCGCGCTCTTCGTCGACCTCGTCGAGGATCCACTGGCTTCGCGTGACGAGCTGTACGAGACGTGCCGCCGGCTCGGCGCGGGCGAGGCCCGTGAGGGCCGGACGCTCGACGACCTGCAGGCGGCCTACCGCGTGGGCACCCGGGTCGGCTGGCGCTGGATCATGCGGCTCGGCCGGCGGCACCGGCTGTCGTCGGCGGTCATGGCGCAGCTGGCCGAGATGCTGTTCGGCTACGCGGACGAGCTCGCCCGGATGTCGAGCCGCGGCCACCGCGAGACGTGGGCGCAGATCGAGGGCACCCGGGTGGGCCTGCGGCGGCGGCTGCTGCGGCTGCTGACCGGGCCGGGCGCGATCCCGGACGCGGTGCTCGCCGAACTCGCGGCCGCGGCGGGCTGGCCGGTGCCCCGCGAGGTGGCGGCGGTCGCCGCCGAAACGGCGGTCGGGACGTCGTGGGGATCCGACGTCCTCGCCGACCTCGACCCACCGCAGCCGTACCTGCTGCTGCCCGCGCCGGTGGACGCGCGGACGCTGGCGCGGCTCGGCACCCGCGTCGCGGTCGGGCCGCCGACGGACGTGAGCGCGGCGGCGCATTCCCTGCGCTGGGCGCGCACCGCGCTGCGGCTGGTGGCCGAAGGCGCGCTCCCGGACACGCCGGTGACGTGGTGCACCGACCACCTGACGGAGCTGTGGCTGCTGTCGGACTCGCCGCTGGCCGAGCAGGTCGCCCGGCAGGAACTGGCCCCGCTGGAACAGTTCCCGGAGCGGACGCGCCGCCGGCTGGCCGAGACCCTGCTGTCCTGGCTGCAGAACGGCGGCAACTCCGAGAAGATCGCGGTCGACCTTTCGGTGCACCCGCAGACGGTCCGCTACCGGGTGCGCCAGCTGAAGCAGGCCTTCGGCGATCGCCTCGACGACCCCGACACGCGGTTCGCCATGCAGGCCGCGCTGCGCGCGTCCGGGGTGCGGATCGCCCGGAACGAGTTCTCGTCCCCCGAAGCGTAGGAGCCCGCCCCGCCCACCTCCCGACCTTGTCCCCGGCGAGAACATGTTCTAGTTTTGGGGGCGGAAGGTGGTGTGCCGGTGAAGACGGAGCTGGGCCTGGCCGGTGCGGTCGTGCTGGTGACCGGCGGTGTCCGCGGGGTCGGCCGGGGCATCGCCGAGGTGTTCCTGGCCCATGGTGCCCGGGTCGTGGTCTGTGCGCGGCGGGAGGCGCCCACCCCGGCGGAGTTCGTCGGGTGCGACGTCCGGGACGAGACGCAGGTGGCGGCGCTGGTCGAGGGGATCGTCTCCCGGCACGGCCGCCTGGACGTCGTCGTCAACAACGCCGGCGGGGCGCCGTACGTGTCGGCGGCGGAGGCGTCGCCGCGGCTGCACGACAAGATCGTGCAGCTCAACCTGCTGGCGCCGTTGCTGGTCGCGCAGCACGCGAACGCGGTGATGCAGCGGCAGGAGTCCGGCGGCTCGATCGTGATGATCTCCAGCGTGAGCGGGACGCGTCCGTCGCCGGGCACCGCGGCGTACGGCGCCGCCAAGGCCGGGTTGGACAACCTGACCGCGAGCCTGGCGGTGGAGTGGGCGCCGAAGGTGCGGGTCAACGCCCTGGACGTGGGCATGGTGCGGACCGAGCAGGCGCACCTGCACTACGGCAGCGAGGCCGCGGTCGAGGCGGTCGGGAAGACCGTCCCGCTCGGGCGGCTGGCCGAGCCGGCGGAAATCGGGCACTGCGCCGCGTTCCTCGCCTCCGGCCTGGCTTCTTATGTGTCCGGCGCGACCCTGCGCGTGCACGGCGGAGGTGAGGTCCCGGCGTTCCTCGCCGCGGCCGACGTCAACCATCGGGAGGATTCGTGAGCGGGTTGTGCCAGGGCCGGGTGGTCGTGGTGACCGGCGCCGGGCGGGGCATCGGGCGGGCACACGCCCTCGCCTTCGCGGCCGAAGGGGCGTCGGTGGTCGTGAACGACGTGGACGCCGACGCGGCCGCGGAAGTCGTCGGGGCCGTCGGTGAGAGGGCCGTCGGGGGGAGGGCGGTGGCGAACTCCTCGGACGTGGCCGATTGGGCGGGTGCGAAGGAGCTGATCGACACCGCGCTCGAGCGGTTCGGGCGCCTGGACGTGCTGGTCAACAACGCCGGGTTCGTCCGGGACCGGATGCTGGTCAACCTCGGCGAGGACGAGTGGGACGCGGTCGTGCGGGTGCACCTCAAGGGGCATTTCGCGCCGCTTCGGCACGCGGCGGAGCACTGGCGGGCCGAAGCGAAAGCCGGGCGCACGCCGCAGGCCCGGGTGATCAACACCAGTTCCGGGGCCGGGCTGCTGGGCAGTGTGGGGCAGGGCAACTACTCGGCGGCGAAGGCGGGGATCGCCGGGCTGACCGTGGTCGCGGCGGCCGAGTTGGCCCGCTACGGCATCACGGTGAACGCGATCGCGCCGGCCGCCCGCACCCGGATGACCGAGGGCGTGTTCGCGTCGATGGCGCGGCCGGAAGACGGGTTCGACGCGATGGCGCCGGAGAACGTCTCGCCGCTGGTCGTCTGGCTGGGCAGTGCGGAGTCCGGGCACGTCACCGGCCGGGTGTTCGAGGTCGAGGGCGGCAAGGTCTCGCTCGCGCAGGCGTGGCGGCACGGCCCGGTCGTGGACAAGGGCGACCGGTGGGATCCGGCGGAACTCGGTCCGGTGGTCAAGGAGCTGCTCGAGCAGGCGCCCGAGCCCGAACCCGTCTACGGAGCGAGCTGATGGCGATTCTCACGAAACGCGACGGGCACATCGAGGTGGTCACCGTCGATTTCCCGCCGGTGAACGCGTTGCCGGTGCAGGGCTGGTTCGACCTGGCCGACGCGATCACCCAGGCCGGGCGGGACCCGGAAGTGCACGTGGTGATCCTGCGCGCGGAAGGCCGCGGGTTCAACGCGGGTGTGGACATCAAGGAGATCCAGCGCAGCGAGGGCTATGACGCCTTGGTCGGCGCGAACCGCGGCTGTTACGCGGCATTCGGTGCCGTCTACGACTGCGAGGTGCCGGTGGTCGCGGCCGTGCACGGGTTCTGCCTGGGCGGCGGGATCGGCCTGGCCGGCAACGCCGACGTGATCATCGCCTCGGAGGATGCGACGTTCGGGGTCCCCGAGGTGGAGCGCGGGGCCTTGGGCGCGGCCACGCACCTGGCGCGGCTGGTGCCGCAGCACCTCATGCGCACGTTGTACTTCACCGCCCGCAAGATCACCGCCGCCGAGTTGCAGGCGCACGGTTCGGTCTACCGGGTGGTGCCGCGCGCGGACCTCGACGAGGCGGCTCTCGAGGTGGCCCGGGACATCGCGAAGAAGGATCCGCGGGTGATCCGGGCGGCGAAGGAGGCCCTGAACGGCATCGACACCCAGCAGGTGCACCGCAGCTACCGCTTCGAGCAGGGCTTCACGTTCGAGCTGAACCTGCTGGGTGCGTCCGACGAGGCTCGCGAGGAGTTCTTGAATGGCCGATAAGCGCACGACCGCCGACGAGGTGGCGGCCGAGCTGAAGGACGGCATGACGATCGGGATCGGTGGCTGGGGATCGCGCCGCAAGCCGATGGCCCTGGTCCGCGCGATCCTGCGCAGCCCGGTGAAGGACCTCACCGTGGTCTCCTACGGCGGCCCGGACGTCGGCTTGCTCTGCGCGGCGGGCAAGGTGAAGCGGGTCGTGTTCGGGTTCGTGACCCTGGATTCGATCCCGTACGACCCGTGGTTCGGCCGCGCCCGCGAGACCGGGGCGATCGAGGTGACCGAGTACGACGAGGGCATGTTCGGTACGGCGTTGTCCGCGGCGATGCAGCGGCTCCCGTTTCTGCCGACTCGCGCCGGGCTCGGCTCCGAAGTCATGCGGGCCAACCCGCAGCTGCGCACTGTGCGCTCGCCGTACGACGACGGCGAGGAGCTCGTCGCGGTTCCGGCGCAGCACCTGGACGTCGCGCTGGTGCACCTCAACCGCGCCGACGCCCGTGGCAACGCCCAGTACCTCGGCCCCGACCCGTATTTCGACGAGCTGTTCGGCCTGGCGGCCGAGAGGTGTTTCGTGTCGGTGGAAAAGGTCGTCGACACGGACGAGCTGACGGCCGGTGGGCCGGTGCAGTCGCTGCTGCTCAGCCGGGGAAGCGTGGACGGGGTCGTGGAGTCCCCGCGGGGGGCGCACTTCACCACGGCGGTGCCGGACTACGGCCGTGACGAGCGGTTTCAGCGGCACTATGCGGCCTGCGCCAAGGACCTCGACGCGTGGCCGGGATTCGTGGACCGGTTCCTGTCCGGCGGCGAGGAGCAGTATCTGTCCGAAGTGGACAAATTCGAGGCGGAGGCGGCATGAGCGCGACCCGGGCCGAGATCGCCGTGGTGGCGGTGGCCGAGCTGTTCCGCGGCGACGGCGAAATCCTGGCCAGCCCGATGGGTTTCGTCCCGCAGCTGGGTGCGAAGCTCGCGCGGCTGACGTTCGAGCCGGACCTGCTGCTGTCCGACGGCGAGGCCCGCCTGCTGACCACCGACGGGGTGGTCGAGGGCTGGCAGCCGTTCCGCAAGATGCTGGACACGATCGTCCCGCACGGCCGGCGGCACGTCGTCATGGGCGCCAACCAGATCGACCGGTACGGCAACCAGAACATCTCCGCCATCGGCGACCACGCCCGCCCGGCGAAACAGCTGCTGGGCGTGCGGGGCGCGCCGGGCAACACGATCAACCACCGCACGAGCTACTGGGTGCCCCGGCATTCCACCCGGGTCTTCGTCGAGAGCGTGGACGTCGTGTCGGGGGTCGGCTACGACAACGCGGCCAAGGCGGGTGCGTCGGCGCAGAAGTACCACGACGTGCACCGGGTCGTCTCCAACCTGGGTGTGTTCGACTTCGGCGGCCCCGATCACGCCATGCGGGCGGTGTCCCTGCACCCGGGCGTCACCCGCGACGACGTCACCGCGGCGACGACGTTCGAGATCGATTTCTCCGGCACGGGGACCAGCCGGGAACCGACCGGCGAAGAGCTGCGGCTGATCCGCGAGGTGCTGGACCCGAAGAGCCTGCGGGACAAGGAAGTCCCGGCGTGAAGACCGCGCTCACCCGGCTGGTGGGGGTCGAGCACCCGGTCGTGCAGACCGGGATGGGCTGGGTCGCCGGGCCGCGGCTGGTCTCGGCGACCGCGGAAGCCGGGGCGCTCGGCGTCCTCGCGTCCGCCACCATGACGTTCGGCGAGCTGGAAGCGGCGATCGCCGAGGTCAAGAAGCGCACGGAGAAGCCGTTCGGCGTCAACCTCCGCGCCGACGCGGCCGACGCCGGCGAACGCGTCGACCTGCTGATCCGCGAGGGCGTGAAGGTCGCTTCCTTCGCTTTGGCGCCGCGGAAGGAGATGATCGCCAAGCTGCGGGACCACGGCGTCGTCGTGATCCCGTCGGTCGGGGCCGCCCGGCACGCCGAGAAGGTCGCCGGCTGGGGCGCGGACGCCGTCATCGTCCAGGGCGGCGAAGGCGGCGGGCACACCGGAGGCGTGGCCACCACGCTGCTGCTGCCCTCGGTGCTGGACACGGTCGACATCCCGGTGATCGCCGCGGGCGGCTTCTTCGACGGCCGCGGGCTCGCCGCCGCCCTCGCCTACGGCGCCGCCGGCGTCGCGATGGGCACCCGGTTCCTGCTGAGCAAGGAAAGCACGGTCCCCGACGAGGTCAAGCGCCTCTACCTCGAGCAAGGGCTCACCGGGACGGTGGTCACCAAGCGTGTCGACGGCCTCCCGCACCGCGTCCTGCGCACCGAGCTCGTCGACCGGCTCGAACGCACCGGCCGGATCCGCGGCCTGGCCCAGGCCGCCCGCAACGCCCTGCGCTTCCGGAATATCACCGGACTGTCCCCGGTTGCGATGCTGCGAGAAGGCTTCGCGATGAAGCACGGCAACGATCTGACGTGGAGCCAGCTGGTCATGGCGGCCAACACCCCGATGCTGCTGCGGGCGGGACTGGTCGAAGGCCGGACGGACGCGGGAGTGCTAGCGTCGGGACAGGTGGTGGGCATGATCCACGACCTGCCCACGGTGGCGCAGATCGTCGAGGGCGCAGTCGCCGAGGCAGGTGAGATCCTGCGGCGGCTCGGCCGGGAAACGGGAGGATGAGCGGTGGCTTTGAAGGTCGGGTACAAGGCGTCCGCGGAGCAGTTCGGGCCGCGGGACCTGGTCGAGTACGCCGTGCGCGCCGAAGAGGCGGGGCTGGACTCGGTGTGGGTGTCCGATCACTTCCTGCCGTGGCGGCACGAGGGTGGGCACGCGCCGTGGGCGCTGGCGTGGATGCCGGCGGTGGCGGAGCGGACGAAGCGGGTGCAGATCGGGACGAGCGTGCTGACCCCGACGTTCCGGTACAACCCGGCGGTGATCGCGCAGGCGTTCGCGACGATGTCGCTGCTGTCGAACGGCCGGGTGATCCTGGGTGTCGGCACCGGTGAGGCGTTGAACGAGATCGCGGTGTCGGGGCGGGAGTGGCCGGAGTTCAAGGAGCGCTTCGCCCGGCTGCGCGAGTCGATCAAGCTGATGCGCGAGCTGTGGACCAAGGACAAGGTCGACTTCGAGGGCGAGTACTACACGCTGGTCAACGCGAGCATCTACGACCGGCCGGAGACGCCGGTGCCGGTGTACGTCGCCGCGGGTGGCCCGGTGGTGGCCAAGTACGCGGGCCGGTCGGGGGATGGGTTCATCTGCACCTCGGGCAAGGGCATGGATCTCTACACCGAGAAGCTGATGCCCGCCGTCAAGGAGGGTGCCGAGGCGGCCGAGAAGACGGTCGAGGACGTCGACCGGACGATCGAGATCAAGATGTCGTATGACCGCGATCACGAGAAGGCGCTGGAGAACACGCGGTTCTGGGCGCCGCTGTCGCTGACGGCCGAGCAGAAGCACACGGTGTCTTCGGCCGAGGAGATGGAGCGGCTGGCCGACGAGCTGCCGATCGAGCAGGTTGCCAAGCGCTGGATCGTCGCCTCCGACCCGGACGAGGCCGTCGCCCAGATCAAGCCGTACCTGGACGCGGGGCTGAACCACCTCGTCTTCCACGGCCCGGGCCACGACCAGGAGCGGTTCCTGACCCAGTTCTCCGAGGACGTGCTCCCGAAGCTGCGGGCCCTCGGCTGATCAGAGCCGCTCGATGATGGTGACGTTGGCGGTGCCGCCGCCTTCGCACATCGTCTGCAGCCCGTAACGACCCCCTCGGCGCTCCAGTTCGTGCAGGAGCGTGGCGAGGAGCTTGGTGCCGGTGGCCCCGATCGGGTGGCCGAGGGCGATCCCGCCCCCGTTCACGTTGACCCGGTCGGGGTCCGCGCCGGTTTCGTCCAGCCAGGCCAGTACCACGCTCGCGAAGGCCTCGTTGACCTCGAACAGGTCGATGTCGCCGACGGTGAGCCCGCTCTTGCGCAGGGCCTGCGCGGTGGCCGGGATCGGCCCGGTGAGCATCCAGACCGGGTCCGCCGCGCGCACCGACAGGTGGTGGATGCGGGCGCGCGGTGTCAGGCCGTGCTCCTTGACGAACGCTTCCGACGCGACGACGGCCGCGCTCGCGCCGTCGGAGATCTGGCTGGCGACCGCGGCGGTCAGCCGGGACCCTTCGCTCAGCGGCTTCAGGCCGCGCATGCGGTCCAGGCTGGTGTCCCGGCGCGGGCCCTCGTCGTGCCGGAACTCCTCCACCGCCACGGTTTCCGCGTCGAACCGGCCCTCGTCGATGGCGGACAACGCACGGTGGTGGCTGCGCAGCGCGTACTCTTCCATGGCCGCGCGGCTGATGTCCCAGTGCTCGGCGATCATTTCGGCGCTGCGGAACTGGGAAACCTCGGCGCTGCCGTAGCGCTCCTGCCAGCCCTTCGAACCGGAGAAGGGGTCGTCGAAGCCGTATTCGCGGCCGGCCAGCATCGCCGCGCTGATCGGGATGCGGCTCATGTTCTGCACGCCCCCGGCCAGCACCAGGTCCTGGGTGCCCGACATGACGGCCTGGGCGGCGAAGTGGACGGCCTGCTGGCTGGACCCGCACTGCCGGTCGACGGTCACGCCCGGGACGTGGTCACCGAACCCGGCCGCGAGCCACGCGGTGCGCGCGATGTTGCCCGACTGCGGGCCGAGGGTGTCGGTGCAGCCGAGGATGACGTCGTCGACCAGGTCCGGGTCGACGCCGGCGCGGTCGACGGCGGCTTTGATGACGTGCGCGCCGAGGTCGGCCGGGTGCCACCCGGCCAGTGCGCCGCCGCGCCGGCCGACGGGGGTGCGGACCGCGTCGAGGAGGAAGGCTTCGGGCACGGGGGCTCCTAGGGGTGCTGGCTGCTGACGGAGACGACTTCGCCGGTGAGGTAGGAGGCGTAGTCGCTGGCGAGGAAGACCATGACGTTGGCGACTTCCCAGGGTTCGGCGGCGCGGCCGAAGGCTTCCTTCTTGGTGAGGTCGTCGAGGAGTTCGTCGCTGGTCACCTTGGCGAGGAAGGGGTGCATCGCCAGGCTGGGCGCGACGGCGTTGATCCGGACACCGTGCTCGGCCGCGTCCAGGGCCGAGCACCGCGTCAGGGCCATCACGCCCGCTTTGGCGGCCGCGTAGTGGGCCTGCCCGGCCTGGGCGCGCCAGCCGATCACGGACGCGTTGTTGACGATGGCTCCGCCACCGCCCTGGGCGACGAACTGCTTGAGGGCGGCGCGGGTGCAGCGGAAGGTGCCGTTCAGGGTGATGTCGAGGACGCGCGACCACTCCTCGTCGGTCATGTCGAGCACCGACTTGGTGCCGCCGAGCCCGGCGTTGTTGACCATGACGTCGAGGCGGCCGAAGTGGTCCACGGCGCCGTCGATCAGGGCTTGGACGTGGTCTTCGCGGGTGACGTCGCAGGTGATGGCGTGGACCTTGCCCAGTTCGGCCAGCTCGGCGGCCTTTTCGGCGAGCCGGCGTTCGTGCCAGTCGCTGATCACGACACTCGCGCCTTCTTCGAGGCAGCGTTTGGCGACGGCCGACCCGATGCCGGTGCCCGCGGCGGCGGTGACCACCACGACTTTCCCCTGCAGCAGGTCGTGGCCGGGTGGGTAATGGGGGATCACGGGCGGGCCTCCCGGGGCAGGCCGAGCACGCGCTCGGC
This sequence comes from Amycolatopsis sp. NPDC005003, assembly GCF_053600695.1. NCBI lineage: Bacteria > Bacillati > Actinomycetota > Actinomycetes > Pseudonocardiales > Pseudonocardiaceae > Amycolatopsis > Amycolatopsis sp. NPDC005003. The sequence continues at coordinate 142,030 of NZ_JBSGAI010000019.1, forward strand.
GATGATGTTGCGTTCGATTTCGTCGGAGCCGCCGTAGATGGTGTCGGCGCGGGTGAACAGGAACAGCCGCTGCCATTCGTCGAGTTCGGGGCCGTCGGCGACCAGCGAGCGGGCGCCGCGGGCGCGCATCGCGAGTTCGCCCAGCCCGCGGTGCCACTGCGCCCACAACAGCTTGCCCACCGCGACTTCCGGGCCCGCGGCCTGGCCGAGGGTGCGGAGGGCGTGGGCGCGCAGGACGCGCAGGCCGATGCGGGCGCGGGTGAGGTCGGCGCGCAGGAGCGGGTCCTCGTAGGTGCCGAGGCGTTGGGCTTCGGCGGTGATGTCGTCGAGTTCGCGGCGGAACCCGATCTGCTGGCCGAGGGTGGAGACGCCGCGTTCGAAGCCGAGGGTGGCCATCGCGATCCTCCAACCCTCGCCGGGTTCGCCGACGACGTGGCCGGCGGGGGTGCGGGCGTCGTCGAAGAAGACTTCGTTGAACTCCGAGGTGCCGGTGAGCTGCTGGATCGGGCGGATGGTGACGCCGTCTTGGCGCAGCGGGACCAGCAGGTAGGAGAGGCCGTGGTGGCGCTGGGAGCCGGGTTCGGTGCGAGCGACGACGAAGCACCAGCCGGCGACGTGGGCGAGTGAGGTCCAGATCTTCTGGCCGTTGATCACCCACTCGCCGTCCCGCAACACCGCGGAGGTGGAGACGGCGGCGAGGTCGGAGCCGGCGCCGGGCTCCGAATAGCCCTGGCACCACAGTTCCTCGACGGCGACGATCTTCGGCAGGAACCGTTCCTGCTGTTCAGGGGTGCCGAACGCGATCAGCGTCGGCCCGAGCAGCTGCTCGCCGATGTGGTTGACCCGCGCCGGAGCACCCGAAGCCGCGTATTCCTCGTGGAAGGCGACCTGGTCTTCGAGAGACAGCCCGCGCCCGCCGTGCTCCACCGGCCAGCCCACACACGTCCAGCCCGCCGCCGCCAGGTGGCGCTCCCACGCCAGGCGCAACTCGAACTCCTCGTGCTCCCGCCCCGGCCCGCCGAGACCGCGCAGCCGGGCGAACTCACCGGTCAGGTTGTCCGCGAGCCAGCCCGCGACCTCACGGCGGAATCCCGACGGTTCCACGCACGCCTCCTTGCTGCCAGGCCGGTCCGGCACCTAGGGTAATGAGAACACGTTCTACTTTGTCGGTCCAGAGGAGGCTGTGGTGGGACAGACCACGATCCCGGCCGTCGTCCGCGATGCCGCCGCGAAGTTCGGGTCCGCGGAGGCAGTGGTCGACGGCCCGGTGCGGCTCGGCTACGACGGGCTTCTGGAACGTGTTCGAACGGTGGCGCGGGCGTTCGCGGCCTGCGGTGTCCAGGCGGGCGACCGGGTCGCGATCGCGCTGCCCAACACCCACCACTGGGTCTGCGCGGCGCTCGGTGCCCTGTACGCGGGCGCCGTCCTGATCCCGGTCAACACCCGGTTCACCGCCGCCGAGACGGTGGACCTGCTCGTCCGCGGCCGGGCGAAGGCGCTCGTCGTGGCCGCCGACTTCCTCGGCACCGACCGCCACGCCGCCATCCGGGACACCGGCGCCGAGCTGCCCGACCTCGGCACGGTCGTCCGGGTGCCGCTGCAGGAGCCGCACCGGCCGGTCGAGGGCACGCTGGGCTGGGACGAGTTCCTGGCCCGCGCCGAGGACGTCACCGAAGCCGAAGCCGAGGCGCGGGCGGACGCCGTCGCCCCGGACGACGTCAGCGACATCCTCTTCACCTCCGGCACCAGCGGCCGCTCCAAGGGCGTGCTCTCGGCCCACCGCCAGACGGTCGACGTCGCCGCGGCGTGGGCCGAGTGCGGCCAGGTCACCGCCGACGACCGGTACCTGGTGATCAACCCGTTCTTCCACAGCTTCGGGTACAAGGCCGGCATCGTGGTCGGCCTGCTGACCGGCGCGACGATCGTCCCGCAGGCGGTGTTCGACGTCCGCAAGGCTCTCGAAGCGATCGAACGGGAGCGGATCTCCGTGGTCCCGGGCGCGCCGACGGTCTTCCAGTCGCTGCTGCACGAGCCGCGCAAGGGCGACCTCTCGTCGCTGCGGCTCGCGGTCACCGGGGCGGCCAGCGTGCCCGCCTCGCTGGTCCGGCGGATGGGGTCCGAGCTGGGCTTCGAGACGGTGCTGACCGCCTACGGCCTCACCGAAGCCGTCGTCGTGACGATGTGCCGCCCCGGCGACCCCGCGGAACTCGTCGCGAGCACGTCCGGCCGGGCGACCGCGGGCTTCGAAGTGGCGATCCACGGCTCGCCGGGGGAGATCGTGCTGCGCGGGCCGAACGTGATGCTCGGGTACCTCGACGACCCCGAGGCGACGGCCAAGGCGATCGACGAGGACGGCTGGCTGCACACCGGCGACGTCGGCGAGCTCGACGCCGGCGGCAACCTCACCATCACCGGCCGGCTCAAGGACATGTACATCTGCGGCGGCTTCAACGTCTACCCGGCCGAGGTCGAAAGCGCGCTGACCGAGCTGGCCGGCGTCCGCGACGTCGCCGTGGTCGGTGTCCCGGACGAGCGGATGGGCGAGGTCGGCAAGGCGTTCGTCGTCGGCACCGGGCTGACCGAGGAGGCGGTCCTCGCGTTCTGCCGCGAGCGCCTGGCCAACTACAAGAACCCGAAGTTCGTCGAGTTCGTCGACGCCCTGCCCCGCAACGCTTCCGGCAAGGTGCTGAAGCGGCTGCTGACCGAGGAGAACGCATGAGTGAATCGGTGGTCCGGTCGGAGCGGCGGGGGCCGGTCGCGGTGGTGACGATGAACCGGCCGGAGTACCGCAACGCCCAGAACTCCGCGATGACGTATGCCCTGGACGACGCCTTCACGGACGCGGTGAACGATCCCGAGGTGAAGGTGATCGTGCTGGCGGGGGAAGGCAAGCACTTCTCGGCGGGGCACGACATCGGGACGCCGGGCCGTGACGTGGACGTGCCCTTCGAGCGGCGGGCGGTCATGTGGTGGGACCACACCGACCGCGTCGGGGGTGACCAGCGGTTCGCTCGCGAGTCCGAGGTGTACCTGGGGATGTGCCGCCGGTGGCGGGAGATCCCGAAGCCGATGATCGCCAGCGTCCAGGGTGCCTGCATCGCCGGCGGGCTGATGCTGGCCTGGGTCTGCGATCTGATCGTGGCTTCCGATGACGCGTTCTTCGCCGACCCGGTGGTGCGCATGGGCATTCCGGGCGTCGAGTACTTCGCCCACCCGTGGGTCCTCGGTCCCCGCGCGGCCAAGGAAGTCCTCTTCACCGGCGAGCGGTTCACGGTGCAGCAGGCGAAGGAGTGGGGGATGGTCACCCGGATCGTCCCGCGGGCCGAACTCGAACAGCGCACCCTCGAACTCGCGGAGAAGATCAGCGGGATGCCGCCGTTCGGGCTGGCGCTGGCGAAGAAGGCCGTCAACCAGGCCGAGGACCTGATGGGGTTGCGGTCCGGAATGGACTCGGTGTTCGGCCTGCACCACCTGGCACACGCCCACAACGCGGAAACCTCGGAAGATTCCCTGGGCGGGCAGTCGGCGCGGTCGATGCGTGACGCGAACAAGGGGGCGTGATGGACCTCGAGGTCGACGAAGCCTCGGAAGCCTTCCGCGCCGAAGCCCGGGAGTGGCTCGCCGCGCACGTCCGGCCGCTGCCGTCGATGGACACCGCGGAAGGCTTCCAGGCCCACCGGGAGTGGGAGGCCGAGCTGGCGGAGGCGCGGTGGTCGGTGGTGTCGTGGCCGCGGGAGTACCACGGCCGGGACGCCTCGATGCTGCAGTGGCTGCTGTTCGAGGAGGAGTACTACGCCTCGGGCGCGCCGGGCCGGGTGTCGCAGAACGGGATCTTCATGCTCGGCCCGACGCTGTTCGCGCACGGCACGCAGGAGCAGCGCGACCGGATCCTCCCGCCGATGGCCCGCGGCGAGGAGGTCTGGGCCCAGGCGTGGTCCGAGCCGGAGGCGGGCAGCGACATCGCCGCGTTGCGGAGCACGGCCGTGCGCACCGAGGGCGGCTGGCTGCTGTCGGGCCAGAAGACGTGGAGCTCCCGGGCGACCTTCGCCGACCGGGCCTTCGGGCTGTTCCGGACCGACCCGGAAGCCCAGCGCCACCACGGCCTCACCTACTTCATGGTCGACCTGCGCGCCGAGGGCGTCACGGTCCGGCCGATCCCGCAGCTGGACGGCGAGCCCGGGTTCGCGGAGATCTTCCTCGACGGGGTGTTCGTGCCGGACCAGGACGTGATCGGGGAGGTCGGGCAGGGCTGGCGGGTCGCGATGACGACGGCGAACAACGAACGCGGCCTCTCGCTGCGCAGTCCGGGCCGGTTCCTCGCCGCGGCCGATCGGCTGGTGGATCTGTGGCGGGAACACGGGGAGCCACTGTCCACACGGGATCGGGTGGCGGACGCCTGGATCGGCGCCCGCGCCTACCAGCTGTACACGTTCGGCACGGTGAGCCGCCTGCAGGACGGGGGCGAGCTGGGGCCGGAGTCGAGTGTGAACAAGCTGTTCTGGTCCCACTTGGACGTCGAACTGCACGAAACCGCGCTGGACGTGCTGGGCCCGGCGGGGGAGACCGACCAGGCCTGGGTGCCCGGCTACCTGTTCTCCCTGGCCGGGCCGATCTACGGCGGCACCGACCAGATCCAGCGCAACACCATCGCCGAGCGGCTGCTGGGCCTGCCGAGGGAGGCCCGCCGATGAAGTTCCAGCTCTCGCCGGAGCAACGCCAGTTCGCCGCGACGCTGCACGAGCTGCTGGGCGGAGCGGACACCGCGGCCGCCGCCCGGGCCTGGGCGGCGGGCGAGCACGACCGCGGGCTCAAGCTCTGGCGTGCACTCGCCGACGTCGGGGTCTTCGCCCTGCTGGTGGACCAGGATCTCGGCGGCCTCGGCGCCGGCCCGGCCGACCTGGTGGTCGCCTGCGAAGCGCTCGGCTACCACGCCGTCCCGGGCCCGCTCGTGGAGACGGCGGCGGTCGCCCCGGCGCTGCTGACCGGGCATCGGCTGACCTCGCTCGCCGAGGGCGACCTGATGGCCACCGTCGTCGCGCCGCCGGAGGTGCCCCTGGCTCTCGATGCCGATGTCGCGGGCGTGGTCCTGGACCTCACCGGGGCGGAACTCACCGGCGTCGAACCCGGGCCCGTGCGCTCGATCGACCCGCCGCGGCGGTTGTTCCGCGTGCCGGGCGCGGCCGGGACATCGAGTGGCACCGCGTTCGACCGCGGCGTCCTGGCCGTGGCCGCCCAGCTCCTCGGGGCGGGGCAGTGGCTCCTCGACACGTCGGTGGCGTACGCGAAACAACGACGGCAGTACGGCCGGGCCATCGGCGAATACCAGGCGGTCAAGCACCTGCTCGCCGACGTCGTCACCCGGCTCGAACTGGCCCGGCCGCTGCTCTACGGCGCGGCCGTCGCCGGGGAGACCTTCGCCCGGGACGTCTCCGCGGCGAAGGTGCTGGCCGGGGACGCCGCGCTGCTCGCCGCACGGACCGCCCTGCAGGTGCACGGCGCCATCGGCTACACGGCCGAGCACGACCTCGGGCTGCGGCTGACGAAGGTGCGGGCGCTGGCCGGGGCCTGGGGCACCGGGTCGTTCCACCGCGCGCGGGTCCTGCGATGACCGACCCGATGGAGACCGAGGAGGCGCGGGCGCTGCGGGACGCCGTCCGGGCTCTGCTGACGCGCCGGTCCGGGCCGGAGGCGGTGCGGGCCGCGATGGCGTCGCCGCTGGGGTACGACGACAAGCTGTGGTCGACGCTCTGCGAGCAGATCGGCGTCGCCGCACTGGCGATCCCGGAGCACTACGGCGGCGCGGGTGCCGGGCTCGCCGAGGCGTGCGTCGTGCTCGCGGAACTCGGCCGGACGCTCACCCCCGCGCCGATGCTCGGCTCGGCCGTCCTGTCGGCCCAGGCACTGCTCCGCACCGGGAACGACGAGGCCTGCGCACGGCTGTTGCCGGGCATCGCCGAGGGCACCACACTGGCGGCGCTGGCCTGGTCCGATGGGGACGGATGGGGGACACCGGCCCTGCGCGCGTCGGAGGCCGGCCTCGACGGCCGCGCCCGCTACGTCCTGGACGGCGACCTCGCCGACGTCCTCCTCGCCGTGGCCCGCACCGGCGACGGGGTGGGGCTGTTCGAAGTGCCGCTCGAAGGGGTGCGCCGCTCGCGCGTGACGGGCCTGGACCCGGGCCGGCGGCTCGCGGTCGTCGACTGCGCGTCGGCCCCCGCGCGCCGCCTCGACACCGGCGGGTTCACCGAGGCGCTCCGGCAGCTGCGGGACACGGCGACGGTCGCCGTCGCCGCGGAGCAGGTCGGGGCGGCCGCGCGGGCGTTGGAGCTGACGGTCGAGTACACGAAGCAACGTCGTCAGTTCGGTCGCCCGATCGGGTCGTTCCAGGCGTTGAAGCACCGGATGGCCGACGTGCACGTCCACGTCGAAGCGGCCCGCTCGGCGCTCTACGCGGCGCTGGTGGACGGCGACCCCGAGGCCGTCGAGACCGCCGAGGTGGTGTGCGGCGAGGCCTTCGCCCACGCGGCGGCGGAGATGATCCAGCTCCACGGCGGCATCGCGATCACCTGGGAGCACGACGCCCACCTGTATTTCAAGCGGGCCCACGGAACCGCCCTGCTCTTCGGTGGCGCGGGTTCTCGGCTTGGCGGGTGAGCCGGGTGGCGGCCCCGGGGTCGTGGCGATGGTTGCCACGCGGGTCTGCCTGCTCTGCGGCTTCTCGGCTCGGCTGGTGAGCCGGTAGCGGCCCGAGGTCATGGCGACGGTCGCCGCGTGGGCCTGCCCGCTCTTCGGCGGCGCGGGCGCCGGGGTCAGCCGGTGAGCCGGGCGGCCGAGCCGGGCAGCTCGCGGTTCGCTTCGTCCAGGCCACGGACGACCAGCCGGCAGGCCGGGCAGCCGGCCACGTGCTCGGCGACGACAACCGCCCGGCGCGGCGGCAGGGCCCCGCGGACCCAGGCGCCCATCCGGCGGCGCGGCTCGCGGCATCCCGGCTCGGCCGCCTCGGGCACCTGGACCTGCAGGTAGGCCTGCCGCAGCCCTTCCCGCGCCCGCATGGCCAGCGCGGCCACGCTGTTCGGCGACAGCCCGAGCGCGAGCGCCACCTCCCTCGGGGTGCCGCCCTCCGCCTCGGTCCGCCACAGCACCGACCGCCACCGGCCGGGCAGCGTGCAGTAGGCCGACCACACGAGCCGGGCGTTCGACCGGTGCAGGGCGAGTTCGTCGGCACCGGCGGCGGCCGCCTCCGGGACCGTGGCCCGCGGCTCCACCCGGCTGTGCTGCCGGCCCCACCGGGACACCAGGTTGCGCAGGGTCACGACGAGGTAGGGCCGCAGGTCCCCGTGCGGCCCGCCGCCCGCGCGCACGACGGTCAGCACCCGGGCGAACGTCTCGGCCACGAGATCGTCGCGCTCGGCGGGCTGCCGGGCCCAGGCCCCGGCGGCCCGGCGCAGCGGCTCGGCGTGGCGGCGGAAGAGCCGCCCGGCGGCGTCGAGATCCCCGGCCCGCAGGGCGGCGAGCAGCACGGCGTCCGGCTCGTCGTCGGCTGGTTCCATCTGCTCTCCCCGGGGTCAGGCACGCTCCGCGCCCCGGGTACCCCCGGCGCGAGCCCGTGATCGCGGGTCGCCCGATCGGGTGGTTGCGCCGGCCGCCTCAGACCGCGAAGACCTGGGCGTCGTCGGCGAAGGCCTTGAACTCCAGGGCGTTGCCGGCCGGGTCGAGCAGGAACATCGTCCACTGCTCACCGGGCTCGCCCGCGAAGCGGACGTACGGCTCGATCACGAACTCCGTGCCCGCCGCCCGCAGCCGGTCGGCGAGCGCCTGGAACTGCGGGACGGTGAGGATCAGGCCGAAGTGCGGGACCGGCACGTCGTGGCCGTCGACGGGGTTGTGCACGCGCTCCGGCCGGGCCGGAGCCAGGTGGGTGACGAACTGGTGGCCGTGCAGGTTCCAGTCGACCCAGGTCTCGGCGCTGCGGCCCGGCTCGAGGCCGAGGACGTCGCCGTAGAACTTCCGGGCGGCGGCCAGGTCGTCCACCGGCATCGCCAGGTGGAAGCGGGGGATGGACAGGGTCATGGAACTCCCTTCGCCAGGTCTTGTCTTAATGTTAACATTGCGACATGAGTGGTTCGGTGGTTCCCGCCCGGCGCCGCGGGCTGGCCGACGAGGTCGCGGACCGGATCCGGGACGCGGTCTTCGACGGCAGCTACGCCCCCGGCAGCCAGCTGCGCGAGGTGGAGCTGGCGGAGGCGCTGGGCGTCAGCCGCGGGCCGGTGCGGGAAGCGCTGCTCAGGCTGGAGCGCGAGGGGCTGGTCCGCGGCGAGTGGCATCGCGGCACCACGGTGACCGCCCTGTCCGGCCAGGACGTCGCCGAGCTCGACAGCCTGCGGGCGGCCCTCGAGCACCTGGCCGTCGAGCTGGTGGTCGAGCGCGCCACCGAAGACGCCCTGGCCGCGATCGACGCCGTGGTGCTGCGGATGGAACGCGCGTTCGACGAGCACGAAATGGTCCGCTGCGACCTGGAGTTCCACGACGCGGTGTACGCGGCCACCGGCCACCGCCGGCTGGGCGAGGCCTGGCAGGCGATCCGCTCGCAGGTGCACCTGTTCCTGCTGACCCGGATCGGCGTCACCGCCGACGGGTACCTCGCGGCCATTCCCGCGGAACACCGCGAGCTCGCGGCGGCCCTGCGGGCGCGCGACCGCGCGGCGGCGCTCGAGCTCTTCGCCGAGCACCGCCGCCACGCCTTCGAGATCCTCAGTGGACGGACGGACTAGCCGTCAGAGCACCAGGTCCGCCGCCGTGCGGATCTCCTGGGCCGCGCTCGTGGACTCCAGGCCGCCGAGCGGGTCCGCGCCCGGCAGGTCGCCGAACGACAGGCCGGTCAGCTCGGCGATCCGCGTGACCGGGACCTGGAACGTGCGGTACGCGCCGTAGTCGAACTCGGTCGCCGCCTCCAGGCCCTGGATGAGTTCCGCCTGGCTCAGCAGGTACGCCGTCGCCGACAGGGTGCCGTCGGTCTTCACCATCGCGACGACCTTCCAGAACTGGCGCGGCAGCTGCACGCCGCGGTAGTGGTCGTCGTCGGCGGCCAGCACCGGGCCGGTCACCACGCTGACCTTGAGGTCGAAGTTGTCCGCGTTGTTCAGCACGTAGTCTTCGAGCCCGGCCCACGTCGTCTTGTTCTGGTTGAAGTCCTTGTGCTGCGGCGAGCAGTTCGTGAAGTGGAACGTGTCGTCGTTGCCCAGCTGCGCGATCGGCTCGGTCGCGCCCCACGCCGGGTCGAGCCGGCGGACCAGGTGCCCGCGGTCGAGGGGATTGTCCCGGTAGATCTCCTCGCCGATCTGTTCGGTCACGGCGACGCGCGGGTCGAGCGACCAGTGGTCGGCTTCGCGCCGCAGCGCCCGGCTCGTGCGGCCGTCGATGTTGACCGCGGTGAACATCGCCAGCCGTCGCTCCCGGTGCATGACCACGCTGAAGTGGTGATAGGGCAGGACGTACCGTGGTTCGCCGGCGGCCTGCCGGTTGATCGCCGCGAGCGGGAGCAGCGCGTCGGACAGGCCGGGCAGCGGGACGGTGTGCCCGGGCAGGAAGGCCGGGTCGTACCCTTCGCGGTTCGAGTAGTCGGGGTCGATCCGCCCGGCCAGCGGTTCCGCGCGCAGCCGGATGTCGAACGGCATCGAAAGCGTCAGCATCGGCGAAGCGCCGTTGGCGGCGGCCGGCAGTGCGCGCTCGGGCCGGGTGGCCAGCCGGTCGAGCAGCGCTCGTTGCGCCGGTTCGAGGGGCTGCTCCCGCAGGAACTTCAGCAGCTTGCTGACCCGGATGCCTTCGTTGAGGAAGCCGCCGTACTCCGCGTGGCCCGCCGCCGGGACGCTGGCGTGGTGCAGCGCCACGATCTCCCACTGGTCGTTGAACACCGGCGAGCCGGACGACCCCGGCTCGGTGTCGGTTTCGTAGTGCAGGAACTCGTCGAGGACGTCGACGACCCGGTTTTCCCGCAGGGCGATCTGTTTCTTGCCGCCGCCGGGGTGCTGCACGATGGTCACGAAGTCGCCGACGATCGCCTTGCCCTCGCTGGCGATCAGCCGGTTGAAGCCGAAGGGCCGCAGGTCGTCCGCGGCCGCCTTCACCGCGACGAGCGCGAAATCGAGTGCCCGGTCGGCGGCGAAGAAGCGGCCGGGGTCGAGCGGGAAGGCGCGCACCGGCCGGGGCAGGCCGTCGACGCCGTCCTGGTAGTCGAATTCGATCACGCTGACCCCGGCGGTTTCCGCGTCCGGCAGCACGTGGTGGTTGGTGAGCAGCAGGTCCGGCGACACCAGCGATCCGGTGCCGTAGCCGACCAGCCGGCCCTGGGCGTTGCGGATGTTCACCCGGCCGACGGCGGCCGACGCCGTGACCCCGCCTTCGAGGTAGCCGACGCCGAGGAGGTCGTCGGTGAGGACGATCCGTTCGAGGATCGCGCCCGCGGCCGTCATCGCGTCCGGGTCGCCGGCCGCGATCGCCGCCGGGCTCACCGGCCGGACGTCGGGGTAGTAGCGGCCGAGCCGGTCGATCCGGGTCGCCACCCGGCTCGGCTCGTCGGCCTCGGCGATCCCGCCGGGCTTGCGCAGCAACGCGATCTTGGCGTGCCGCTCGCCGGTGCGCTCCACGGCCCGCGCGGCCGCGGCCCGTTCCTGCTCGGACTGCCGGTCCGTCTTGACGTCCACGATGCCTCCCCGCGAGAGAGCCGGAAACATCGCGTTAGTCGCGTTCCCCGTGGGTGCGTTACACGATTTGCGGCGCGGCGCCGGGAATTCTTTTTCAATCCACTTCGCGGTATTTTCGCGGTATCGCCGTCATTTTCGTGAATCACGCACGGGAAGCACGATCGCCGAGGCGCGCGCGGGGTTGTGGTACACCTCCTGGTCCGCGGCGCGCAGCGTGACGGCGGCGGCGTGGGGCTCCCCGGTGCCGGGATTCCGGGCGTAGCGCGGGAAAGCGCCGCTGGAGACCTGCACCCGGATGCGGTGCCCGCGCTTGAACCGGTGCGCCGTCGGCCACATCCGGACCGTGACGGCGGCCGGCTCGTCCGCGTCGCGCAGGCTGGTGAGGCCGTCGCAGACGTTGACCGACCGGCCGTCCGGGCCGACGTCGCAGAGCCGGACGAAGACGTCGGCGAACCGCAGGCTCGACCGGAACCAGATCTCCGCGTGCACGTCCCCGATCACTTCGACGTCTTCCTCGAGCGCCGGCGTGGTGTAGGTGAGGACGTCGGCACGGGCTTCGAGTGCCGCGTTGTCCACCCGGCCCGCGTCGGGGGCCATGCGCACGCCACCGGCCGCCGGAGTCGGGTCCGCCGGGTCGTAGCGGTAGCGGTCTGGCGCTGACTCACCGGGGGCGTCCGTGGCCAACGTACCACCGGCTTGCAGGTGGAACCGTTGCGGCGCATAGCCTTCCGGCGGCCACGACGCGAAGTCGCGCCAGGCTTCTTCGCCCATGACGAAGAGCCGGACGGGTGCCCGCTCCGGCGGTTGTTCGCCGCGGGCGTGCGCGAGCCCGAACTCGAGGGCCTGCCGGAGCGTCTCACCCGTGCTGCCGAGCAGGCTGTCGCGGCCGGCGTGGGTCCACGGTCCGACCGTGAGCCGGGGCTCGCGGCCCGCGTCCTGCAGCGTGCGGAAGTCGCGCAGCTGGCCGGGCAGGAAGATGTCGTACCAGCCGGCGACCGAGCTGACCGGCACGGTCACGTCCGTGACGCGCTTCCGGTGGTCGATCTCCGCCCAGCGCGGGTGGTGCTCCGGGTGGGCCAGCACGTCCTGGATGTAGTCGGAGCGGTGGCCGATGGCGACGACGTCGGCCTGGGCGAGCGGCAGCGTGTTCAACGCCTGCTGCAGCTTCTTGGCCTGACCGCGCTGCCGGAGAAGGCCGAACCGGCGTTCCTGGACCGCGACCTGGACGCCCCACCCGAACGGGGTTTCCAGGGAAAGGCCGTCCTCGCGCAGGAATTCCAGCGTCAGCCCGGACTCGGTGACCTGGGGGACCATCGCCTTGACCTGCGGTGGCAGCCGGTCGGCCACCGCCCACTGCACGTACCCGAGGTAGCTGGCGCCGACGAGGACGACCGCGTCGCCGGACCACGGCTGCCGCAGCACCCAGTCCAGCGTCGCGAGGCCGTCCTCGCGCTCCTGCCGCAGCGGATCGAAGGCGCCGCCGGAGCCGAAGCCGCCGCGGGTGCTCTGGATCAGCACCTGGAAGCCGCGTTCCGCCAGGGGACGGCCCAGGATCGCCCCGAACGGGCCCCGGCGGCCGTAGGGCGTGCGCACCAAGGCGATCGGCAGCCCGTCTCCCCCGTCGCGCGGGGCCCAGCGGTCGGCGAGCAGCTCGGCGCCGTCGGGCATCGGGACCCGCAGGTCCCGCTGGACGGTGAGGCGCCGGGTGGCCGGCGTGGGCAGCTTCAGCAGGCGTTCGACGAGTCGGCTGATCATCGGCCGGCCTCCTTCGTGATCATCGCGGTGACGACCGAGTGCATCCGCTGCAGCCGGTCGGCGAACTCTTCCGGGTCGAGCGGGTCCGGCCCGTCGACGACCCACGTGGTGACGAACGCCCCGGCCCCGCCGGTCAGGAAGGTGGCCAGGTCCTCGACACCCTCGGCGTCGAGGCGGCCACCGAGCGCGCGCTCGAGGTTCTCCCGGTTGAACGGGAGGAACAGGCCGGTCAGGGCCTTGTTGAGGGCGTACGCGGACGCCCCGGTCTGCAGCGCGCGGTAGAAGCGCCGGTACCGGGCGAAGTGCCGGCCCAGCGCCAGCAGCGACGCGTGTTCGCCGTCGGGGGTCGCGAGGTCGGCGAGCTCGCCGAGCAGTTCGCGCCGGACGAGGTCGAGCGCGGCCTCCAGCAACAGCGTGTCGCGGTCGCCGAACTGCTGGTACAGCACCTGGCGGCTGACGTCCGCGGCTTCGGCGATCTCGGACACCGGGACGGCGGTGGTGTCGCGTTCGGACACGAGCTCGACCGCGGCCCGCATCAGCGCCGCGCGCGACCGGCGCACCCGCCGGTCCTTGGCGGGTGCTTCGGTCGTCCAGTCGTCAGGCACAGCGCCGATAATGAACAGCTGTCAAGAAAATAGCAAGTGTTCGACAAGTGGGTGCCCCTCGGGGATGCGAGGATGCCGCCATGTCTTCGACCATGCGGGCGTTCGTGCTCACCGGGCCGCGGGAATGTTCGGTGCAGGAGGTCCCCGTGCCGCGGGCCGTCGCGGGCGAGGTCGTCGTCGACGTCGACCGCGCCGGGGTGTGCGGCACCGACGTGGAGTTCTTCACCGGGGCGATGGCCTACCTCCACCAGGGGCACTCGGCGTACCCGATGCGGCTCGGCCACGAGTGGGCGGGCACGGTCACCGAGCTGGGGGCGGGCGTGGACCCGGCCTGGCTCGGCCGCCGGGTCATGGGCGACACCATGCTCGGCGACCGGACGTGCCGCCGCTGCCGCAAGGGGCACCAGCACACCTGCGAGCGGCGCGAGGAGGTCGGCATCCGCGGCGGCCGGGCCGGCGCGCTGGCCGAACGGCTCGCCGTGCCCGCGTGGTCGCTGCACGCGCTGCCCGATCCGGTGGACGCCGTCCTCGGCGCACTGGTCGAGCCGGGCGGCAACGCCCTGCGCGCGGCCCGCGCCGCCGGTGTCGGCGTGGGCGACCGGGCGCTGGTGCTGGGCCCGGGGACCATCGGGCTCCTCACGGCGATGTTCCTGCGCGCGGCGGGCACCGAGGTGCACCTGCTGGGCGTCGACGACGGCGCGTTCGCCCGAGGCCTCGGCTTCGCGCACGTCTGGACCCGCGCCACCCTCCCGGACCTGCCGTTCGACGCGGTGGTCGACGCGACCGGCGCCGCCGGCTCACCCGCGCTGGCGGTGGAGCTGGTGGAGCCCGCGGGCCGGGTCGTCTACATCGGACTGTCCGGGCAGCCCAGCCGGCTCGACACCCGCGCGCTGGTGCTGAAGGACGTCACGGCGGTCGGGGTCCTCTCCGGATCGCCGGGCCTGGCCGAGACGATCACGGCGTACGCGAGCGGCACCGTCGACCCGCGCCCCCTCGTCGCGGCGACCGTCGGCCTCGGTGACGTCGGAGCCGTGCTGGCTGGGGAGCGGCCCGGCGGCGCGGGCCCGAAAATCCACATCGACCCGCGCCGCTAGCGCCCTCCGATCACGCGAGTTCCGCCTTCGAGCACGCGAGTTCCGGGCCTGGACACGCGAGTCCCGCCTCCGGGCACCGTGCGGGTGTCAACCGGCCGCGCCCGGAAGCGGCGAAGCGAGCGTGGTCGGCCGGGTGCGGCCGCGCAGGGTGACCTCTTCGGTCGCCGTCCAGCGGGCGGCTTCGGCCGGGGCCGCGGCCTCGACGGCCGTCCACGAGGCGAGCAGGCGGCCGGGCGCGTTCTTCGCCAGTTCGGTCAGCCGGGCGGCTTCGTTGACCGGGTCGCCGATCACCGTGTACTCGAAGCGGCGCGGGTCGCCGACGTTCCCCGCGACCGCGTCCCCGGTCGCCACGCCGATCCCGGCCGGGCCGTCGGGCACCTCGGCGGCCAGCCGCCGGGCGATCGCGCGGCCGGCGGCCAGCGCGCAGGTGGCGTGGTCGCCGAGCGGCGCGGGCGCCCCGAACACGGCCAAGGCGGCGTCGCCGACGAACTTGTTGACCAGGCCGTGGTGCCGGTCCACCTCGTCGACCACCACCGCGAAGAACCGGTTGAGCAGGCCGACGACCTCCTCCGGCGGGCGGCTGGCGGCCAGCGCCGTCGACCCGACCAGGTCGACGAACAGCACCGAGACCGTCCGGACCGTGCCGCCCAGCTCGGCCGACGTCCGCATGGCTTCGACCGCGACTTCGTGGCCGACGTGCTTGCCGAACAGGTCGCGCAGCCGTTCGCGTTCGGCCAGCCCGGCCGTCATGTCGTTGAACCCGGCCTGCAGCAGGCCCAGCTCGGTGCCGTCGTAGACCGGGATCGCGACGCTGAAGTCCCCGGCTCGGACCCGCCCCAGCGCGTCGCGCACCGAGGAGATCGGGTTGACCACCGAACGGGCGGTGAACACGGTGACCAGCAGCCCGAAGCACAGCACGACCAGCCCGAGCGCGATCACCGACACGGCGAGCTTCGTGGTGGAGACGTCGCCGCGCGCCCAGGCCAGCGCCGCGGTGACGACCAGCCCGGCGACCGGCACCCCGGTGCCCAGGCACCAGAACAGCAGCATCCGCCGGTTGACGCCGCCGTTGACCGGCCGCGGCGGCGTGGTTCCCGCCAGTGCCAGCGCCGCGTACGGCCGCATCGCGAACTCGCCGAGCAGGTAGGCGATCGCGCAGACGACGACCGCGGCGAAGGCCACGACGAGGAACTGGGTGAGCACGACCGCCGGCTGCACCAGCGCGGCGAGCCCGCTGAAGACCAGCGTCGCGATGCCCCACAGCACGGCCTGGACGTACGTCAGCCGCAACGGGACGCGCAGGCTCGCCGCGCGTTCGGCGCCGGTCGGCTGTCTTCCGTCGGCCGCCCAGCGCAGCGTGCGGAGTGCTCCGCGGGTGCCCCACAGCGTGCCGGCGACGACAGCCGAAACGACGTACACGGGTACTGCGACCGCGGTGACGCGCACGAGTTCGCCGGACATCCCAGGCGTCGGCATGAGCAGCACCGCGAGCCCGGCCACGACCAGTGCGCCGATCACGTTGGTGGCGATCAAAGTGGCCGTGAGCAGGCCCTGGACCCGCCGTCGCAGCGCGGGGGCGTGCTGGTCGAGCGGTCCGAGCAAGCCGGATCCGAACGGCTCCGCGGGGGCGCGTCCTGGGGTCACCATTTGAGTGTACGGTCGTTCACTGAAATGACCGGAGGCGGGTGCCGCAAGTATGTGTTACGGTTGGTAACAGTGAACTTCGGTAACACCTGACGAGGAGGTCGGTCGTGACGAGCATCAGCGAATCGGGCGTGTCGGACCGGGAGACCGTGGCGCGGCGGCTGCTCGACTCGTCGGAGCAGCTGTCGTACGACCCCGTCAAGGAGGTCGACTGGGAGACGCCGCTGGACACGGGCTACCACGGCGCGAGCCCGGAGTGGAGCACGCTGTACGGCACCTCCTACTGGGCGGACATGACGCCGGAGCAGCAGCGCGAGCTGACCCGCCAGGAGGCGGCGTCGGTGGCCAGCACCGGGATCTGGTTCGAAATGATCCTGCAGCAGATGGTCCTGCGCGACTTCTACGCCAAGGACCCCACCGACCCGGCGTTCCAGTGGGCGCTGACCGAGATCGCCGACGAGTGCCGGCACTCGATCATGTTCGCCCGCGGCGCGGCGAAGCTGCGCGCCCCCGCCTACCGGCCGCGCCGGTTCGTCGTGGAGCTGGGCCGCGTCTTCAAGGCGACCGCGACCGGCGAGGCCGCCTACGCGGCGATCCTCGTCGCCGAAGAGGTCCTCGACGTCATGCAGCGCGACTGGATGCGCGACGAGCGGGTGGTCCCGTTCGTGCGCACCATCAACAACATCCACGTCGTGGAGGAGTCGCGGCACATGAAGTTCGCCCGCGAGGAGACCCGCGAGCGGCTGCGCGGTGCCGGGTGGCTGCGCCGGCAGGTCAACGGCCTGGTCGTCGCGATCGCGTCGTACTTCATCGTGACGAGCATGGTGAACGGCAAGGTCTACGAGAACGCGGGCCTGGACGGCAAGCGCGCGCGGCGCGAGGCGAAGGCCAACGAGCACCACAAGTCGATGCTGCGCTCCAGCTGTGCCGGCCTGATGGAGTTCCTGCACTCGGCCGGGCTGCTCACCAAGCCGTCGCTGTGGTTCTACAAGCGTGCGAACCTGATCTGAGATGGCCTTCGCGATCACGCAGACCTGCTGCGCCGACGCGTCCTGCGTGTCGGTCTGCCCGGTCAACTGCATCCACCCGACGCCGGACGAGCCGGACTTCGGCACGACGGACCTGCTGTACATCGACCCCGCCACGTGCATCGACTGCGGCGCCTGCGCCGACGCCTGCCCGGTCGACGCGATCTTCCCGGCCGGCGACCTGACCGGGCCGTTGCGGGCGTACGAGCAGCTCAACGCCGAGTACTACGCGGGCCGGGACGTGCTGGCCGACGTCTCGGTCGCGCCGAACTTCCACCGGTGGGCCCCGCCGTCGTTCGCGCGGGTGCTGCCGAGCGACTTCGCGCCGCTGGACGTCGCCGTCGTCGGCACCGGCCCGGCGGGCATGTACGCGGCGGAGGACCTGCTGCTGCACACGAACGCCCGCGTCACGCTGGTCGACCGCCTGCCGGTGGCCGGCGGGCTGATCCGCTACGGCGTCGCGCCGGACCACCCGTCGACGAAGAAGATCGGCGAGACGTTCGCGCGGTTCCACGACCACCCGCGGCTGCGCCTGCGGCTCGGCGTTCCGGCCGGCGCCGAGCTGGCCGATCGCCATGACGCGGTGATCTACGCGGTGGGGGCGACCGAGGCCCGGCGCCTCGGCGTGCCGGGCGAGGACCTGCCCGGCAGTCTCCCGGCCGCGACGGTGGTCGGCTGGTACAACGGCCACCCGGACGTCGAGCCGGACGCCGTCGACCTGTCGGCGGAACGCGTGGTCGTCGTGGGCACCGGCAACGTCGCCCTGGACATCGCCCGCATCCTCACGGCGGACCCGGAGACGCTTGCCGCGACGTCGATCGCGCCGGCGGCGCTGGCGCGGTTGCGGTCGGCGAAGGTCCGCGAGGTGGTGCTGCTGGCCCGCCGCGGCCCGGAGACGGCGGCCTACACGCGCCCGGAGCTGCTGGCGCTGGCGGCCCGCGGCGGCTTGGTGGTGGACGCGCACTCGTCGGTGGCGGAGACGATCGACGGCGCCGGGCCGGGGGACAAGGCGGCCTGGCTGCGGGGCGTGCCGCGCGAGCGGGTGGACTGGTCTTCGCCGCCGCCGGAGGGACGCCGCATCGTGCTGCGGTTCGGTTCGGCGCCGGTGGCGTTCGCCGGGGACACGGAGGTCCGCGCGGTGGTGGCGACCGGGCCGGAGGGCGACGTCGAGATCCCGGCGGGCCGGGTGGTCCGGGCGGCGGGGTTCCGCGGGGTGCCGGTGCCGGGCCTGCCGTTCGACGAGGAGGCGGGGATCGTGCCGAACACGGCGGGCCGGGTTCCCGGGCGGCCGGGGGTGTACGTGGCGGGGTGGATCAAGCGCGGCCCGTCGGGCGGGATCGGCGCGAACAAGGCCTGCGCGCGCGAGACGGTGGGGGCGCTGCTGGAAGACGCGGTGGCCGGACGGCTGCCGGTGCGGCGGCGGGGAGCGAGGTTGTTCGGCCGCGCCTGAGCTGCCGCCGGGGCGGTGGGATCGGGTGCCGCCGCTGTTCGGCCGCGCCTGAGCTGCCGCCCAAAGCGGCGGCGGAACGGGCGCCGCCGCTGTTCGGCCGGGCCGGAGCTGCTGCCGGAAACCGTGGTGCGTAACGGTTTCCGGCAGCTTCACGTCCGGCTCAGCGGCACCAGTGCGGGCCGGTCGTCCAGCCCAGCAGCCGTCGTCCCGGTCCGTCCGGCAGCGTGCCGTCCGGTGCGAACCGGGCGCCGTCGAGCACCGCCGCCAGGCCCGTCACCGCCGGGCCGAACCGGTCCTGCAGACCCGCCTGCGCCACCAGCTCGCCGAGCCGGGTCACCGCCGCCCGCTGCTCGCTCTCCCCGGAGAAGCTCAGGAAGAAGATCGCCTGCCGCCAGGCGTACGCGACGTTCTTGAGCAGCTGCCGGTTCCACGAGCGCTGTCCCGCGAGGCGGCGCACCACCCACGTGAACACCTGGCCGGCCAGGTCGGGGCCCAGGCGCGACCGCAGCTCCAGGGGCTCCGCCAGCACCGCCAGGTTGTGCGTCGTGAGGATCTGGCTCTGCTCGATCACCATCCCGTTGCCCGCCACCGAACGCCGCCGCCGGCCGGCTCGGGCCTCGCAGACCGCCGCGAAGTCGTCCGCCGTGCGTCGCAGCAGCTTGCGCGGCGGTGGCGGCCACTCGTCCGGCAGGTCGTAGTACCGGGCGTACAGCGTGCCCGCCATGACCCGGCTCGCCGTCGCCGCCGCGGTGCGCCACTTCTCCGTGAACGTGCCCACGAAGATGTCGGCCGCCAGTTCCTCCAGCAGCGGCATCGGCAGCCCCGCCTGCACGGCCAGCGCGCCGAGCTCGCGCACCAGCGGGTTCGGCAGGATCGCCTGCGGGAACGAGCCGAGCGCCAGCAGCACCGTCTGCGTCAGCGTCTGCCGCGCCGCCCTGGCGACGTCGGGACGCCGGGCCCGGAACGGCTCCAGTGCGCGGATCCACGGCAGCTCTTCGAGCCGGACCTGGTGCGCGAGGTCGAGCAGCAACAGTCCCCGGCGCCGGCGGAACGCCGCGTACGTCTGCGCGTACAGCGCCGCCAGCCGCTCGTCCTCGACGTTCGCCGCCATCAGCTGCGCGGTGATCTGTGGCAGCACCGCCGCGAGCACGTCACCCGAAGTGATCACCCCGCGCGCGACCAGCTCCTCGACCGGCGCCTCCAGCGCGCGGGCCACCTTCGCGACCAGCTGCCGCGGGACGACGTCCGCCTCGACGACCGGTTCGAGCGCCGGGAGACCGCTGTCGCCGGGGTAGGCGTCGAGCCGGCCGGCCAGGACAGCCGCGAGCTCGGCGTGCGTCGGGCGCGCGGCCACCACCGCCTGCACCGCCCGCAGCGCGGCCCGGCGCTCCGAGCCCGGCTCGCCGTGCTTGGTGATCGTGTTGGCCAGCGCCCGGCGGATCCAGCCGACGTCCCGGCCGGTGAGCCGCGCGCTCGCGAACTGGCAGAGCGTCAGCGCCCGGTACAGCCGCGCGAAGTTGCTCTTCGGCTGGAGGTGGGCGGTCGACGCCTTGTGCCGCGCGCTCGCCTTCGCGTAGTCCGCGAGCCACGCCGCCCGCCGCGATCCCCACCCCTCCGGCCACGTCCGGCACGGCCAGCCACCGGTGACGCCGTCGGCGGTCAGCCGGGGGAGTTCGCCGTCGACCGTTTCCGCCCAGAGGGCGACCAGCCGGTCGTACAGCGGGTGCCACACCCGCAGCGTCTCCAGCATCGCGGCGATCGCCGGCCTGGTCGTCGCCGACCGCAGCGTCTCGCGGACCTCGCCGACCGTGGCCAGCCGCACCAGCGCGCCGGACGGCCGCGGAGCCGCGCCGGGCAGCGGGGCCAGGCGCAACCGGTGCAGCAGCGGCCGCAGCTCGGCGACCAGGTCGAGGGCGGCTTCGGCGTGCCCGCGGTCGAGCAGCCAGGCGACGACCGGGAGCGCGGCGTCTTCCGGGAACTCCACCCGGTAGGCCTCGGTGGCCAGCGCGGCGCGCAGGGCGGCGAGCCCGGCGTCGGTGAGGTACCCGAGGTTGACGCGTTCGCGGTCGGTGCGGCCCGGCGTGCGGGGCACGGCGGCGAGTTCCTCCGGGCGCACCGGGGTCTCGGCGAGGTACCGGCCGGTGGCGAACCCGCCGTGCGCGACTTCGAGGGTCACCCAGGCCGGGGTGTCCTTGACCGGGGTCCGCGAGCCGATTTCCAGTGCCCCGCCCGCCATCCCGGCGAGCACCGCCTGCCACCGCCCGGCCTTGGCGCGGGCGCGACGGCGGACGGCGAGATCCTTTGTGGACGAAGCGGTGCGCAGTGCGCGTTCGAGCTGCCCGTAGGCGTAACCGGGTGACGCCTCCTGTGCCATGTGGACTCCCCCTGGTGCAGACGAGACTTGGAGGCAGGAATCGAACCTGCGCCTTCCCGGAGAACAGCCGGGTGTTCTGCCTGCTGAACTACTCCAAGCTGCGGGGACATGGAGGCGGGACTCGAACCCGCGCCCCCCGGTCCGAGCCGGGCGATCTGCCGCTGATCCACTCCATGCGATTTCCCGCACGGCCAGGGTAATCCGCGGTGGCGGGCGAGGCGACCGACTTTCCGGACGGCGATCGATTCGCCGGTGCCGGCCGGCGGGGCTAGGATGAAACCGAATCAAAGTCACATTCAGGTTGGGGACCGGATGACCGACAGCCGGCTGCGCCGGGTGCCGCGCCAGGCGCGCTCGCGGGAGAAGGTGGCCAAGGTGCTCGCGGCCGCCGACCGCCTGCTCGGCGAGGAAGGCGTCGAAGCGCTGACGACGACCCGGGTCGCGGCCGAGGCCGGCGTCTCGGTGGGCGCCCTCTACCAGTACCTGCCGGACCGCGACGCCATCACCGAGGCGCTGGGCGAGCTCTACCTCGCCCGGCTGGAAGACCTGATGGACTCCTTCGCCGAGCAGGCGGCGCGGGAGGTCTGGACCGATCCCGTCGGCCTCCTCGTCGACGCCTTCGCCGGGCTCTACCGCGCCGAACCCGGCTTCCGCGCCCTGTGGTTCGGCCGCGGCCTCACCGACGGGACCCGGGAAGCCGACCTGGCGCACAAGCGCGTGATGGCCACCGGAGTGCACCGCATCCTCGTCGCGCAGCGCCTGCTCTACGACGACTACGAGGCGGCGGTGGCGTGCCGCACGGCCTTCCTCGCCGCCGACGCCGTGATCCAGGAGGCCTTCCGCGGCGACGGTGCCCCGGAACTCCTGGAGCCGGTCAAGACGATGCTGCGGGCGTACCTCGGCCGGCAGCCCCGGCCGTAGCGACGAGGAATTCCTCGCCGGGCACGACCCGCAGCCCGTCGGTGCGGTCCGCGAAGTACCGCGCGTCCAGCTCGGCACCCGAGACGTGGACGACGTCCCGGAACCCCGCCTCGCGGGCCATGGTCAGCATTTCCGCGGGGGAGAACGCGCTGACGAACGGCGTCCCGGCCGCTTCCGCCTGGCGCGCGGTGGCCTGGTGGCGAGCGCGTTGCCCTTCGTCGAGGAGCTCGGCCGGCAGCATGAAGGTCATCGCCAGCGTGGAGCCGGGGGCGAACCCGGCGACCCGGCGCAGGGTGGCCGCGTTCGCCTCCTTCGTCAGGTACATGCTGACGCCGGTGGACGCCACCACCGCCGGTTCGTCCGGAGCGAAACCCGCCGCCGTGAGCCGGTCCCACCACGACGTCGTCTCGAAGTCGACCGGCACGAAGCGGAGCCCGTCCGGCACGGGGAGGCCGAGTTCTTCCAGGCGGGCGCGCTTCCAGGACTGGGGCTCCGGCCGGTCCACTTCGAACACCCGCAGCCGCGCGGCGGTTTCCGGGCGGCGCTGGGCGAAGGTGTCCAGCCCGGCCCCGAGGAGCACGTACTGCCCGACACCGCGGCCCGCCTGTCCGGTGACCAGGTCTTCGACGAACCGGGCCCGGGCCACCATGCCGGCCCGGTAGCGGCCGGCGGTGGCCGGGTCCATGTCGTCGCGGTGCCGCCAGGCAGCACCCGGATCGGCCAGGCGCAGGCCGAGCTCGTCGGTGAACACGTGCGGCGGCGGATCGACCGCGACGTGCAGGGCCCGCCACAACGCGGTGCGCACCGCCGTGCTGTCCGGCGCGGCCACGTCAGGCCGCGCCCGGCGCCGACAGCGTCCACGTCCGCCCGTCGGGATCGCGGACGGTCATTTCCCGGGTGCCGTAGTGGGTTTCTTCGAACGGGGTGACCACTTCGACGAGGTCGCCGGCCTCGAACTTCTCCGCGTCCGGGACCTTGAAGACGATCTGCGTCCGCGACTCCTGGCTCTCGGGCACCTCGGCGATGAACAGCCAGGGGCCGTCGCCGTTGCGCAGCTGCCCGGAGTTGTGGCCGGTCGCGAAGTCGATCTCGTAGCCCAGCGCCTGGAAGAACTTGGCCGCCTTGCCCCAGTTGTGCGTTTCCAGGTACATCGCCTCGATGCCCTCGGTGCTCATGTCAGTGCTCCTCTTCGGGTTCGGTCTCGAGGTAGGCGCGCAGCGCGTCGGCGACGAGCGCCGAGAGCGACCGCTCGGTCTCGATGGCCCGGTGCTTGACCTGCCGGATCAACCCGATCGGCAGGTACACGTTGAACTGCTTGACGTCGTCATCGCCCACCGGTCGAGGCTAGCATGCTAGCAAGCTAGCCGCGCAAGTCCCGCCGTCCGGACCTTGACGTGTGGCCGCCGGTCGCCGAAGATCCAGACCGGCTGTTAGCGTTAACAATCCTCGACGACGAAGTCGGAGCGATGCCATGAAGCTGCGTCACGGTTTGTCCGCGCTCGTGCTGATCGCCGGAACGCTTCCCGGGTTCGGGGCCGCCGCCGCGAGCGCGACCGCCGCGGAGGTCGCCGTTCCGCCGCCGGTGATGGGCTGGGCGTCGTGGAACACCTTCGCCGCCAAGATCGACTACAACACGATCAAAGCGCAGGCCGACGCGCTCGTTTCGACCGGGATGAAGGACGCCGGATACCGCTACGTCAACATCGACGAAGGCTGGTGGCAGGGCACCCGCGACAGCGCCGGGAACATCACCGTGGACACCGCCGAGTGGCCGGGCGGGATGCAGGCGATCGCGGATTACCTGCACAGCAAGGGGTTGAAGGCCGGGATCTACACCGACGCCGGTCGCGACGGCTGCGGCTACTACTTCCCGACCGGGCGCCCCGCGGCGCCCGGGAGCGGCAGCGAAGGCCACTACCTGCAGGACATGCTGCAGTTCCAGCGCTGGGGCTTCGACTTCGTCAAGGTCGACTGGTGCGGCGGCGACGCCGAGGGCCTCGACCCGCAGAGCACCTACCGGGCGATCAGCGACGCCAACCAGGCCGCGACCGCGCAAACCGGGCGCACGCTCACGCTGTCGATCTGCAACTGGGGCAGGAAGAACCCGTGGAACTGGGGCGCCGGCACCGCCCCGATGTGGCGCACCAGCACGGACATCATCTACTACGGCCAGACGGCGGACCTCGGTCAGGTGCTGACGAACTTCGACCAGGCGCAGCACCCGGTTTCGCAGCACACGGGACACGTCAACGACCCCGACATGCTCACCGTGGGCATGCCCGGCCTCACCGACGCGCAGGCGCGCACCGAGCTGAGCCTGTGGTCCGTCTCGGGCGCGCCGCTGCTGGCGGGCAACAACCTCGCCACGATGAGCGCGGCCACCCAGGCGATCCTCACCAACCGGGAGGTCATCGCCGTCGACCAGGACCCGCGCGGCCTGCAGGGTGTCAAGGTGGCCGAGGACGCCGCCGGGCTCCAGGTCTACGGAAAAGTCCTCAGTGGATCCGGGAAGCGCGCGGTGGCGCTGCTCAACCGGACGTCGTCGGCGGCGACCATGAACGTCCGGTGGGCCGACCTCGGCCTGACCCCGGCCGCGGCGAGCGTCCGGAACGTCTGGGGCGCCGGCAATGCCGGGAGCTTCGCGACCGGCTACAGCGTCACCGTCCCGGCCGGCGACTCGGTGCTGCTGACCGTGCAGGGCACCGACGCCGCGGCGGCGAGCTACCCGGCCGCCGGCTCCCGGTTCACCGGCGTCACCGCCGCCGCGACCGGCCTCGCCGTCGCGAATTTTTCGTACACCGCGTCCGCCACGCAGACGGCCACTCTTGCGGTGAACGGCCAGCAGCCGACCGTCCTCGCCTTCCCGGCCACCGGCGGAACGCCGAAGACCGTCTCCGCCGTCGTGTCGCTGGGCAAGGGGAACGCCAACACCCTCACGTTCTCCGGCACTCCGCCGCAGCTCTCCGGCGTCTCGATCCTGCCCCTGCCCGGCAGTGCCGGGGTCCAGCTCGCCGGCGGCCAGTCCGGACGGTGCGCCGACGTCGACGACAACGGCATCGCCAACGGCATCCAGGCGCAGCTGTGGGACTGCGCCGCGGGCCCGAACCAGACCTGGGTGCCGACTCGCGGGCAGCTCGTCGTCAACGGAACCAAGTGCCTCGACGCCTACGACAGCGGGACGGCGAACGGCACCGCGGTGGTCGTCTGGGACTGCAACGGCCAGCGCAACCAGCAGTGGGCGTTCACCGCGAACGGGACCATCACGAACGCGGTGTCCGGGCTGTGCCTGGACGCGAGCGGCGCGGCCACCGCGAACGGCACGAAGCTCATCCTCTGGAGCTGCACCGGCGGCGCCAACCAGCAGTGGACCCGGCGCTAGGCGGTGCACCGGTTGAGATATCGGCCGAAGAACGCGCCGAGCGTCGCCCGCTGACCGGCCATGCTCCGGGCCGGGTCGACGGTCCCGACGAACGGCGCGATCGCCGCCGGGCCGAGGCCGAGGCTGGGGAGGAGCACCTGGTAGTCGGTGTAGCTGAAGTGCTCGCCGTCCGGCTGGTGCTGCGTGCGCACCGGCCCGCGCTGGTGGGCGAGGAACTCCTGCCACGACGGATCGGACGCCGCACTGTGGTTGCCCGCGCTCAGCAGCAGGAACGGCCGGTCGAGCCCCTCGTCGGCGGCGCGGCCGAACTCGCGGGCCGGCTGGGAGTACGCCATGCTGCCGTCGAGGTCGGCCCCGGCGGCCACGCGGGGGTCCGACACCATCGTTTCGGCGGTGGTGAACCCGCCCGCGGAATGGCCGAACATGCCGGTGCGGGAGACGTCCGGGGTCAGCCCGGCCGGGAGCGCCCGGCGCTCGGCGTCCGGATTTCCGCCGCGGGCCAGGGTTTCCAGCGCGTCGAGGACGAACCGGGTGTCGGCCACCCGCGTGGCGATGAGCTGCCGCCCGGCGCCGGGGCCGGAGGGCAGCACCCGCCGTTCGACGCGGCCGCCGGGGAACTCCACGGCCGCGGGCTCGTGCGTGTGGTCGATCGCCACCGTCACGAAACCCTCGCTCGCGAGCTGCTCCAGCTGTGCGGTCCCGACCGAGCGCGGGTACTTGGCGCTGGGGGAGTAGAGCACGACCGGCCGCCGCCCACCGGCCGCGGGAACGCCGGCGCGGGCGTGCGTGGGGAAGGTGTAGCCGAGCCGGTCGGCGGCGATGCCGAGCGTCCGCGCATCTTCCTCGGCGATCAGCTGGGCCGCTTCCGGTGCCAGGTAGGGAGTTTTCGGGCCGCCGCCGGAGCGGGCGGGGTACCGGACGGTCACCATGAGCTCGCGGCTCATCCCGGCGACCCAGGGATCCGGCCGCGCGTGGTCGACGAGGTGCAGATCGACACTGCCGACGGCGTACGGCCCGGTGGGGGCGGGCAAGGCGAGCCGGGTGGCCGCGTGGGCGGGGAGCGCGGTCAGCAGCAGAGCGCCGGCGAGTCCGGCGGCAAGAAGGGGTTTTCGCATGGTTTGACCGTATTGACGGCCCGGGTGCGTGACATCGGGGTGATCACCGAGATCGACCCGGACAGGGCTGTGGCCCGGGCGCCGGCCCGGGCCAGAAGTCTTCGCGGATTCGCTGTCGCTGGTGATCGTGACGATGGGGCCGTTGCGAGCCCTGGTCCGGCCAGCGTCCCCCTGAACGATTAACGGTCTTGCTTCCGGTGCGAGAATCAGTTTTTCGTCGTAACAGACCTCCGATGGTGAACGACCTAGCGGGGAGCAGTTGGTTGAAGGGTGCCGCCGGACGCATAGAGGTCGTTCCATGGAAGAAGGTTCTCCGTCGAGAATTATCGACCCTGACGTGTTCGATCGAGGAGACACTTTCTCCTTCAGTGCGCAGCCGTACCTGAACGACCTGTTCGAAACCGTTCGCAGCCGTGAGAGGCCGTTGACCGTCGTCGTCGGCGCGGGAGTGTCGATGAACTCCAGCTTGCCATCCTGGCGGGAGCTTATCGACAACATGACCAGGAAGATCCGGGACGCGGGCACGCGGAAGATTGCTCTGCGCGACGGCTCCGACCTGATGAGGAAGGCCGAAATCGTCCTGCAGATCCTCATGGACGGCGGAACGGGGCGGGAGGATCACGAGTTCATCCGCCAGGCTCTTTACTCCCGCGACCTGGAAGTCACGCCGGGGGAACTGGCGAAGTCGATCGCGCGGCTGGTGTACGTGACTCGCCAGAACTCGCGTCTGCTCACGACCAACTTCGACGAGATCCTGGAAGGCGCACTGAAAACCTACTTCGATGAGGACGAGGTCCGCTCCTTCTCGTTGAAGTCGGCCGGCAGTGCGGAGTGGGCGGAGTGGGGTCGTTCCGACCGGGTCGGCGTCATGCATCTGCACGGCCTGGTCCGTCAAGCCGGCGCCACGGAAGACCCGATCATTCTGACGGAGTCCCAGTTCCTGAAGCACGGGGCTCAGGTGCGGGAGGTCATTTCGGACACGCTTGACGGCGCCTGCACGATCTTCATCGGATTGAGCATGTCGGATCCGAACCTCGTCGGCCCGCTCTACGAGAGCAGGGAAAGGCGAACTCCGCGCTTCTCCCTTGTAGTGCCACCCGCTGTCGACGGAGTGACATCTGCCCAGGCTGCGTGCTATGCCATCAGTTCGGCTCGCTACCTCGAGGAGAAGCTGGGGCTCAGTCCGATCTTCTTGAAGTCCTATTCGCAACTGAACCAGGTGATCGCGGATCTTGCGTTGGCCGTCCTGGAGCCGCGGCGGTACCGAATCGACATGAAGAGCAACGACTCGCTCGTGTACAGCCGACGGCTGGCCAAGGCATTGGACAACTGCTATGCGAGCATCGGTTGCCCACCCGATGTACATGTCCCGTCCGGTGGGGTCGCCGAGGATCTGACGACGAGACTGCACCAAGCGCTCGAAATTGAGGATGGCCCCCTGGAGGTGCTGCGAGATCTGGGGCGGCAGTACAACGATCACCCGCTGGGCGGCGCCACCGGTGAGAACTTCGGCCTGTTTCTGTGGCTGCGGAGCCGCGATCTCGAAGGCGGGCGGCACCGCTACATCCTCAATCTCGTCGGCACGTCTGTGTACGCCCATCGCGAGGATTGGTCACTCCGCCACCACGTGAAGATCGACCGGAATTCGGAATTCGCTGCGGCTCAGGCGGTCTTCACTGGGAACCTCCAGGCGACGAACCTCACGCCGGCTCCCATCGGCCAGATTTGGCGAGGGATCCTCGCAGCTCCGATCCTCATGTCAGGGATCGGCAGCGAGCGGACGATCGGCAGCGATCCCGTCGACGTGGTGACCGTGGGAGCTATCACGCTCAACTCCACGTTCGTGATCAAGACCAATGGTGAGCGCGTTCCGCAAGATGACCTGTCGCTGATCAGCAAGCTCGACTCGGTACGGCAGATCCGTCTGCTGGACAGCCTGCGGCGTGCTGCGCAATATGTGATCAACTCCGGCTGAGCATGGCTCGAGCGCGGTCAGTCTTTTTTGGTCCGCTTGGCCTTGATCACCGGCACCGGGCCTGGCACGGAGACGTAGACCGAGTTGCCGACCTTCCGTTTGGGAGACTGGCCGATGATCGGTTCGCCCGGCTGGCCGGAGGTCTCGCGCTCGCGGGCCGCCGCGTCTGTGCTCATGGCGTCATCCTTTCGCGTCGCATGACCTCTGCGCGGAGGATTTCACAGCGGCCTCGGGAGGTGGTTGAGGAACACACTCCGTTATCGACAATACTCCGGCTTGGCCTCGATGTCGCTGTTATGCGCAGT
The DNA here is from genome assembly GCF_053600695.1 of Amycolatopsis sp. NPDC005003. Classification (NCBI taxonomy): domain Bacteria; kingdom Bacillati; phylum Actinomycetota; class Actinomycetes; order Pseudonocardiales; family Pseudonocardiaceae; genus Amycolatopsis; species Amycolatopsis sp. NPDC005003. Next base: position 170,375 of record NZ_JBSGAI010000019.1, read on the forward strand.
GAGGAGTCCATCTGATCGCCTCCGCATCTAGCCAGCCGACTTGTTGCCTCGAAGACCACCACTCCGCTCGCTCGTACTTGCAGCCTGCGTTGGTAATGCTACGGGCGGTAGTGCTATCGGTACAATCGATCAATAGGTGAAGTCGCCTGGCCCGGCTGAACCGTTACGCAAGGGGCCACGTTGACGCATCGAAACCGGCTAGGGGTGCGGTTCGGTCGAGCCGTTCGCGGGGGACAGCGTCGGTTCTCTCAGGGCAAAAGGTGCGGCCCCGGAGCCGAAGCCCTGGGGCCGCACCGCTGTTTTGTGCCGTCAGGGGCTCAGAAGCCGTAGACGGTTTCGTAGACCCGCTCGGCGTTGGTTGCGACGAGCCCGTTGGCCCACAGCTGGTTGACCCGGCTGCGCTCGGCGGAGTTGGGCACCGCGTTGGTGCAGGACGGGCCGGGGCCGCCGCCCGACATCAGTTCGGAGCACGGGCCCGAGTAGTGGTCGGGGAGCCCGAGGGCGTGCCCGGTCTCGTGCGCCGCGATGCGGGTCGGGTTGTACTGGCGGGCCTGGGTGTAGTCGATGAAGATGGTGCCGCTGCCGTGCCCGTTGGTCGAGGCGTAGGAGCCGCGGGGGTCGTTGCCCTCCGTGTAGCGCAGGCTCGCGCCGGAGTTGCGCTCGACGAGCCGGACGTTGGTGACGCTGCGGTTCCAGTTGGCGGCACCGGCGTTGATCACCGAGCGGAACGTCGGTGCGCTGGCGGTGCTGTAGTAGACCGTGGTGACCGCGGCCGCCTGCTCGGTGGCGGCCGACGCGGTGCCCGCGGCGAGCGGGGTCACGGTCAGGGCCAGCGCAACGGCGCCGGCCAGGGCGAACTTCCTCGACATCGGAAGACTCCTCGTGGGGACGGGGATTTGCCGGAATTGCGCGCGCTGTCGAGAATTTACCTTGAAGACACGTTCGACGGAGCCGACTAACGTAGGGCCGGGAAAGTGGTGAATTCCCAGCACCAAAGTCGGGTTGACAGCGGCCGGTCAGCCGGTCCGGGTCAGGGCGAGCAGCTGCTGCTCCAGCTTCCGCGCGGCCGCCACGTCGATGCCCACGCCCCACAACGGCGCGGTGCTCGCGCCGTCGGCCGCCGCCACCACGAGGGTGACGACGTCGGCCGGAAGGCCGTCCTCGTGGAGTTCGCGCTCCCAGCGCTCCGCGTCCGCGCGGGCCAGCTCGGCGATCTCCGGGAGGGAGATCAGCAGCGCGATCAGGGCGATGGTCTCGCGGATCGCGACCTCGTCGTGGGAGGTGTCCAGCGACGCCCGGACGTACGCGCGCGTCAGCCGGCCCGGGGCGGTGTCGGCCGGGTCGAGCGCCGCCTGGACGTCCGTGCGGAAGGTGTCCAGCAGGTCCTGGGCGAGCGTGCGGACCAGCGCGTCCTTGGCCGGGAAGTGGTACAGCAGCCCGCCTTTCGACACGCCGGCCGCCCGGGCGATGTCGTCGAGGGAGGCCGACACGCCACGCGTGCGGATGACCGTCGCGGCGGCGTCGAGCAGGGCGCGGCGCGTCTCTTCCGGGCTGCGCCCGGCCTTGCGAGGCATCGTCGTCAGTCCTTTCCGGACGGAATGGTACGCCAGGCGATCAGCGCGGCGACGGCGGTGACGGCGGCCGCCGCGAGCGACGTCACCTGCATGGCGCCGGTGAAGGCGTCCCGCGCCGCCCGGGCCAGCTCGGACCCTGGGGCCAGCATGTCCAAGGCTCCGGCGAGGGAGTCGCGGACTTCGCCCGGCACCGGGCCGGCCGGCAGGAACGCGCGGTAGACCACGGTGACCAGCGAGCCGAGGAGCGCGATGCCCAGCGCCGCCCCGAGTTCGTAGGCGGTTTCGGAGATCGCCGACGCCGAACCGGCCTTGTCCCGCGGGACGGCGGACAGCACCGAATCGACGGTCAGCGTCAGCGCCAGCCCGATGCCCAGCCCGACGGGCACGAGTGTCAGGCCCAGCCACCAGTACTGCGGGGCCCGTTCGGCGACCGAGACGAGTGCGAGGCCCAGCGCGGCGACGGCGAGCCCGGCCGCCACGGCCCGGCCCCGCCCCAGCCGCCCGGCGACCACCCCGACGGCGGCCACGACGGCGATCGAGGCGAGCGTCGCCGGCATCTCCGCGAACCCCGCCTGCAGCGGTGAGAAGCCGCGGACGAGCTGCAGGTACTGCGAGAAGAAGAACAACAGGCCCATCAGCGCGAAAACCGCGATGAAGTTCGCCAGGACCGCGCCGCTGAAGGCACCGTTGCGGAACAGCGTGACGTCGATCAAGGGAGCCGCGGCCCGCCGCTGGCGGCGGACGAACACGACCCCGGCCCCCAGCCCCAGCGCGGCCGCGGCCGCCACCTGGACGTCGGGGCCCGAACTGACGGCGTGCTTGACCGCGTAGACCAGCGGGACGATCGCGGCCAGCGAAAGCCCCGCCGACAGGAGGTCGAACCGGCCCGGGTTCGGGTCGCGCGATTCCGGCAGCAGCCAGGCGCCCGCGATCAGGAAGACGACGACGATCGGCACGTTGATCAGGAACACCGAGCCCCACCAGTAGTGCTCCAGCAGGGTGCCGCCGACCAGCGGGCCCAGCGCGATGCCGCCGCCGGACCCGGCCGACCAGATGGCGACGGCGCGGGTGCGCTCGCGCGGGTCGGCGAACAGCGCCCGGATGAGCGACAACGTCGACGGCATGATCGTCGCGCCGGCGACACCGAGCAGCAGCCGGGCGACGACGAGCACGCCGGCGGTGGGGGAGAAGGCGGCCAGCGTGGACGCGAGCCCGAACGCCGCGGTGCCGATGAGCAGCACCTTCTTGCGCCCGAAGCGGTCGGCGAGGTTCCCGGCGGTGACGAGCAGCCCGGCCAGTGCCAGGGAGTAGACGTCGCCGATCCAGAGGATTTCGGTGGCGGTCGGCGCGAGTTCGCGGGTGAGCGACGGCACGGCCAGGTACAGCACCGTGCCGTCGACCGCGAGCAGGAGCACGGCGCCGACGAGGACGCCCAGTGCGGCCCAGCGGCGCCGGGGGCTCAACGGCCGGGCGGAGGACGGCAGGGTGATCGTCATGAGGCTTACTGTACCGTCCGGACGGTACAGTAACCCTGGTGAGGCCGCTCACGGGTAAGCTGGCAGCAGTGGAAGGAGGCGACCGTGACGGCCGAAGACCTGATGATCGAGTTCGCCTTGACGCGCCTGGACCACCCCGAGCTCGACTTCGAGGAGATCGCCGGGCTCGTCGTCCGGCGGGGCGGGCCGGAGCGGGAGCTGGAGTTCGCCTCCCGCAACCTCGCCGACCGCGGTGAACTGCGCGGTGCGGCGTTCCCGACGGCGGTGGAGTACGTGCTGCGGGTGGTGCTCACCCTGCGCGGGCCGTCCGACTAGTCCACTGTGGACGCGGGCCGCCCGCCGAGGCGAGCGGCGCCGGTTCGCGATCCTCCGTCAGGCGTCCCCGGTGGCGCGAACCAGGCCGCGGCGGCCGAACACCAGCTCGCGGGTGGTCTCCGGCGCCGTCGCGATCGCCGCCCGATGTCGACGCCCACGACGTGGCCCGCGTCCGGCGCGGCCTGGGAGACCGCCGCCGCTCGGCCCGGGCCCGCCAGGCTGTGACAACCGGGGCTCCGCCCCGAGCCGGTTCAGCGCCGCAGGTGCGCCGGCGTCCCGGCCTGTGGCCCGTTTCGTCCCACCCGTCCTCCTGAGTTGCCGCATGTTTATCCGCGAACCCTTCCGGCCCGGGTCGTTCTATGTTAAGAAACTTTACTAACTACGAGTCGGAGGCATGCCGTGAGTTCACCCACTCGTTCCGGGGAGCCACCCGCCCTGGAACGCAAGATCGGCCCGCTGCAGGCCACCGCGATCAACATGACCCAGATGTGCGGGATCGGCCCGTTCGTCACGATCCCCGCCATGGTCGCCACCATGGGCGGCCCGCAGGCGATGTTCGGCTGGATCATCGGGGCGATCGTCGCGCTGGCCGACGGGCTGATCTGGGCCGAACTCGGCGCCGCGATGCCGGGTGCCGGCGGCACGTACCTCTACCTGCGCGAGGCGTTCCAGTACCGCACCGGGCGCCTGATGCCGTTCCTGTTCGTGTGGAGCGCGGTGCTGTTCATCCCGCTGATCATGTCGACCGGCATCATCGGGCTCGTCCAGTACCTCGGCTACCTGATCCCGGGTGTCACCGACGACGCGGGCACGACGCCGCTGGGCAAGGTCATCGGCGTCGGCATCACGCTGGTGATCATCCTGGCGCTGTTCCGGAAGATCGGCCAGATCTCCAAGCTCACCACGGTCCTGTTCGTGATCATGCTCGCCGCGGTGCTGACGACCATCGTCGCCGCGTTCTCGCACTTCAGCGCGTCCCAGGCGTTCGCCTTCACCCCCGGCGCGTTCAGCTCCTTCGGCGACGGGACGTTCTGGGGCGGCCTCGGCGCCGGCCTGATCATCGCCATCTACGACTACCTCGGCTACAACACCTCCGCCTACCTCGGCGGCGAGGTGCGCAGCCCGGGCCGCACGCTGCCCCGCTCGATCATCTTCTCCATCATCGGCATCATGGGCCTGTACTTCCTCCTCCAGGTCGGCGTGCTCGGTTCGATCCCCCTCGACCAGCTGAAGGACGCGAAGTCGGTCGCGTCGTCGGTGCTGGAACAGGTCTGGGGCACCGGGACGGCCAAGGCCATCACCGTGCTGATCGTGATCGCCGCGATCGGGTCCGTCTTCGCCGGGCTGCTCGGCGGCTCCCGCGTGCCGTTCGAGGCCGCGCGCGACAAGGTGTTCCTGCCCGTGTTCGGCAAGCTGCACCCGAAGCTGCACCTGCCCACCGCGGGCGTGCTCACCATGGGGGCCATCACGATCGTCGGCTCGCTGTTCACGCTGACCACGGTGATCAACGCGGCGGTCGCGACGCTGGTCATCATCCAGTCGCTGGCCCAGGTCGCCGCGATCGTCGTGCTGCGCTTCCGGCAGCCGAACCTGAAGCGGCCGTACCGGCAGTGGCTCTTCCCGGGGCCGACGATCGTCGCGGGCATCGGCTGGATCTACATCTACGTCTCGGCCGACTGGCTGTCGATCGGCCTGTCGCTGGGCTGGATCGCCATCGGCGCGATCGCCTACCTCGTCTACGCCAAGGCCGAGCACACGTGGCCGTTCGGGCCCAAGGAGATCAAGGAAGCCTTCGCCACCGAACCGGAAGGGGCTCAGGCATGACCCGGAAGCTCGCGGTCCTCGCCGCGCTGCTGCTCGTGCCCGGCGTGCTGAGCGTGGCCGCGCCGGCGTCCGCGCAGCAGGATCCCGCGAAACCGCACGGGCTCACCACGATCGGCCTGCCGGGCTGGCAGGTGCTGACCACGGCGAGCGTCAAGGACGGCGGCGAGAAGGTCTCCACGCCCGGCTACGCCACCCGCGGCTGGCTGCCGGTCAAGCCGGACGACGCCGGCGCGCCCGGCACCGAGATCACCGCCCTGGTCCAGAACGGCAAGTGCCCGGACGTCTTCTACTCGGACAACATGCGGAAGTGCTTCGGGTACGTCGACAAGCTCGGCCCCGTCGTCACCAAGCCCTTCTCCGATCCGTGGTGGTACCGCACCGACTTCACCCCGGACATCCGCCCGGGGCAGCACGCGAAGCTGACCATCCCCGGCATCGTCGGCGAGGGCGACGTCTGGGTGAACGGCACGCTCGTCGCCACGAAGGACGTCGTGAGCGGCGCGTTCGCCGGGCACACCTTCGACGTCTCGAAGCTGGTCAAGCCGGGCAAGAACACCCTGGCGATCAAGGTGTACCCGAACAACCCGCTGAAGATGTACACCCTCGACCAGGTCGACTGGGGCCAGATCCCGCCGGACAACGACACCGGCATCCAGTTCCCGCCGACCCTGCAGGTCTCCGACGCGCTGACCGGCGACAACGCGCACGTCGTGCAGGACAACGCGCCCGACCTGTCCAGCTCGAAGCTGACGGTGAAGGTCGACGTCACGAACGACGCGGCCACGGCGCAGACCGGGGACGTCGCCGCGACGGTCACGCCGCCCGCGGGTGCGCCGATCGTCGTCAAGCAGCGCGTCACGATCCCCGCGAACACCAAGCGGACGGTGGCGTTCGCGCCGGTGAAGATCGACCACCCGCAGGTGTGGTGGCCGTACTCGATGGGCGGCCAGCCGCTGTACACCCTGACCACCGCGGTGTCGCAGGACGGAGTGCTGTCGACGTCGTCGAAGAGCACCTTCGGCATCCGGACGGTGACTTCGCGCCTGGTCGGGAAGTCCGCGCCGCTGCCCGAAGGCGCGCGGCAGTTCACCATCAACGGCAAGGACTTCGTGTTCCGCGGCGGCGGCTTCGCGCCGGACCTGTTCCTGCGCTACGACAAGGCCGACACCGCGCACCAGCTCGCGCTGATCAAGAACCTGGGCCTGTCCGGCGTCCGGCTCGAAGGCCACGACATGCCGCAGGACTTCTACGACCAGGCCGACCGCGCCGGCCTGCTGGTGATCGGCGGGTTCCTCTGCTGTGACGCCTGGCAGCCCGACACCGCCGAACAGCTCGGCGAGCGCGACCTGCGGATCATCCACGACTCCTCGGTGAGCATCGCGCAGCGCGAACGCAGCCACCCCAGCGTGTTCAACTACGGCTGGAGCGACAACGAGCCGTTCCCGAACCAGGAGCAGGCCGTCCTCACCGCCTTCCGGCAGGAGGACTTCCAGGTGCCGGTGATCGCCTCGGCGGAGTACAAGAGCACGCCGACGCTCGGCAACTCGGGGGAGAAGGAGGGCCCGTACGACTGGGTTCCGCCGTCCTACTGGTACGACAGCTCGCACTTCGACACCTCCGACGACAGCCGCACCAACGCCGGTGGCGCCTGGGGCTTCGCGAGCGAGCAGAGCGCCGGGCACACCGTGCCGACGCTCGACTCGATCAAGCGGTTCCTTTCGCCCGCCGAGCAGGCGAAGCTTTGGCAGGACCCGGCGTACAACCAGTACCACGCGAACTTCGAACCGGACCACGGCGGCTACGCGTTCGGCACGCTGTACACGCTGGACCAGTCCATCCTGCAGCGGTACGGGAAGTGGAACTCGCTGGAGTCCTATGTGGACCTGGCGAACATCGCGAACTACGAGAACACCCGCTCGCAGTTCGAGGCGTTCCTGCACCACTCGACGGACAAGGCGAACCCGTCGACCGGCGTCGTCTACTGGCAGCTCAACAAGGGCTGGCCGACGCTGCTGTGGTCGCTCTACAACGACGACGGCGACCAGCCGGGCGCGTACTTCGGCGCCCAGAAGGCCAACAAGCCGCTGCACGCGATCTACGGCTACGACAACGGGTCCGTCACCCTGGACAACCTCGGCGCGGCCACGCAGTCCGGGCTTTCGGTGCAGGCCCGGGTGCTCGACACCGCCGGCAAGGTGCTCGACGACCAGACGGCTTCGGGGATCTCGCTGGGTTCGCAGGGCGTGCGCACCGGCGTCCTGAAGCCGAAGGTCCCGGCCGAGACGAAGGCACCGGCGCCCGCGCAGGTCTACTTCGTCGAGCTGCAGGTGAAGCAGGGCGGGAAGGTCGTCGACCGGAACGTCTACTGGCTCTCGACGCAGAAGGACGTCGTCGACTGGGCCAAGACACTGGGCAACCCCCAGGCGACCCTCTCGCAGTACGGCAACCTGCAGGCACTGCAGAACCTGCCGAAGTCGCAGGTCGGCGCGGTGGCCTCGACCCGGGCTCAGGGCGGTGACCTGGTCACCACGGTGACGGTCACCAACACCTCGAAGACGCCGGGAGCGGCCTTCTTCCTGCGGGCCGACGTCCGCCGCGGCACGCCGGACGGGCGGGAAGCGCCGGGGGACAACCAGCTCGCGAACGCGACCTGGGACGACAACGACATCACGCTCTGGCCGGGCCAGTCGCAGACGCTGACCGTCACCTACCGGGCCGCGGACCTGCGCGGCGCGGCCCCGGTGATCAGCGTCGACGGGGTCAACACCGGCCGGATCGTGGTGCAGGGGACGGGAGGGGCCCACACGTGACAGAGGAACGGATTCTCGGGATCGACTTCGGCGGCACGAAGGTGGCGCTGGGGCTCGCCGACCGCGACGGCACCCTGCTGGCGACCCGCCGGCTGGACACCGACGCGCAGGCGGGGGCCGAGCAGGTGGTGGTGCGCGCGCTCGCCGCGGCCAGGGCCCTCCTGGCCGACGAGGGCGCGGAGCCCGCGTGCGTCGGCGTCGTCAGCCCGGGGATCGTGCTGCCGGACCGCATCCTGCTCGCCCCGAACGTGCCGGGGTGGGAGCAGCTGCGGCTGGCGGAGCTGGTGGCCGCGGAGTTCCCCGCCGTGTCGATCTCGGTGGGCACCGACGCGAAGGCGGCGGCGCTGGCGGAATGGCGCTGGGGTGCGCTCGCCGGGGCCGACCCGGCGGTGTTCCTGTCGCTGGGCACCGGCATCGCGGCCGCGGTGCTGATCGGCGGCCGGGTGCTGACCGGCGCCAACGGAGCTGCCGGCGAGATCGGGTACAACCTGCTCTCGCCGCAGGACACCGAGGGTTTCGCGAGCGGAGCGGCGCCGCTCGAGGAAGCCGTCGGTGGGCGTGGGCTGGGCGGCCGGGCGAGCGAACTGCTCGGCCGCCCGGTCACCGCCGGGGAGCTGTTCGCGCTGGCCAAGGAGAACGTCGAGGCCAAGGAGCTGGTGACGGCCGCGCTCGACGAGCTGTCGATGCACGTGGCCAACCTGGCGATCGCCCTGGACCCGCAGCGCATCGCCGTCGGCGGTGGGCTGGTGCGCTCGGCGGACGTGCTGCTGCCGGCGCTGGCCGACCGGCTCGCGCACGCGGTGCCGTTCCCACCCGAGCTGGTGGCGGCCCGCTTCGACCAGGACGCGGCGCTGCTGGGCGCGGTGGCGCTGGCGCTGGGCGGCTAGGGCCTGTATCGAAGTCGGTCAGAGCCATTCGTTGATGGCGGCGACGTGGATGGTGGCTTCGTAGCGGACGGCGAGTTTTTCGTAGCGGGT